>DATNDP010000103.1:0-24185 GCA_035553195.1 Candidatus Acidiferrales bacterium | reverse complement strand
TGGCGGAGAGAGTGGGATTCGAACCCACGATACCCGTTAAGGTATACACGCTTTCCAAGCGTGCGCCTTCAGCCACTCGGCCATCTCTCCGGCGCAGGATGGGAATACGCACGCTTCTGCGGAACACCTCGCAAGTGTGCGTTCATTCATTATAGCGAATCGGGCAGCTCTGCGTGCCGATGGCGGCCTTCGTCTCTGATGAATTATGCTCTCCGAGTTCATTCGTTGGTGAACTCATATGAAGCTGCTTTGGCTTGCCCTCGCATGCATTACGATCTTGAGCGCAATGAGTATTGCCCAGCCAGAACACCGGCCGCGAGCACGTGAACTGGGAATCCACGTTGGCGTGCTGCCGACCGGACCAGAGAATGCCATCACTGACGTCAGTGGTGTTCGCGTCGGGCACACAACCATCATCCGCGGCGACTCCGTCCGCACTGGCGTGACTGCAATCCTGCCGCACGCAGACAATCTGTTCCGGGAGAAGGTCCCAGGCGCCGTGTTCGTGGGAAATGCCTTCGGCAAGCTGATCGGCTCAACACAGGTGAACGAACTGGGCGAGATCGAAACGCCCATTCTTCTCACCTCCACGCTCGCAACGGCACGAGTCGCTGATGACCTGATCACCTATATGCTCGGCTTGCCGGGCAATGAGAAGGTGCTTTCCGTGAACCCGCTGGTCGGCGAAACCAATGATGGATACTTGAATGACATCCGCTCTCGCTCGATCACAGAACAAGACGTGATTTCCGCTATCACGAACGCAAAGGGCGGAGCCGTGGAAGAAGGCTGCGTGGGCGCGGGAACGGGAACCGTGGCTTTCGGTTTCAAGGGCGGGATTGGGACATCATCGCGCAAGCTCCCGGCAGCGCTGGGTGGATACACCGTGGGCGTGCTGGTGCAGACGAACTTCGGCGGTATTCTCACCATCGAAGGCGCGCCGGTTGGGCGTGAGCTCGGCCGATATTACCTCAAGGATTATGTCGAAGGCGGCCAGCGCGGAGATGCGTCTATCGTGCGGAAGGAAAGTCCTGATGGCTCGATCATGATCGTGGTCGCGACCGATGCGCCCATTCACCACCGCAACCTGAACCGGCTGGCCGCACGCGCCATGATGGGACTTGGACGGACCGGATCGAGCGGAAGCAATGGCAGCGGCGATTTTGTGATCGCCTTCTCTACCGCGCCCGAACTGCGCATCAAAGCAGACCAATCAGCGCAACCAGCAGTCGAGCTCAATAATGAAGGCATGTCGCCCCTGTTCGAAGCGGTGATTGAAGCTACGGAAGAGGCGATCTACAACTCATTGTTTCGCGCCTGCGATATGAAAGGCTGGCAAGGGCACACGATCAATGCTCTGCCGCTCAAAGAGACTCTGGAAATCCTGAGGAAGTACAACGTTGTGCCACAGCGGTAAATCAACCACAAAGGACACAAAGGATCACGAAGGCTGAACCACCAGTTTCACCACAGAAGGCACAAGCGGAGCACAGAGCAGAAACTTAACGGCATCTGTCTTATTTATAGTGATCTCATTGTGGCTTCCCTACAAATCGACTTACGAAGGCTTCGCAGAACAACTTTCTCTGTGTTCCTCCGTGGCCTCTGTGGTGAAGCCTTCCTGCTTCTTCGTGCCCTTTGTGGTTAGATCTACACCGCCGCGCAGAACACGCGTTCAAAGCAGTATTCGTCAATCACCGCGGCAACGCCGCTCTTGCCGCTCTCCTGTGTGGAGCGCACGACGCGTCCCGTGCAATTCACAAGAACGTCGCTGTCGGTTCCCAGCACAATGGCGGGCAGAACAATCCGGAAGTGGATCACTGTGCCCACGTCGAGCACGGTTTTGGTGTGAAACAGAACGCCGCCGGCGGAGATATCAGCGGTTTCAGCGAAATACTCGCGCGCATCGGCCGTGCGAACCGTAATGGGGAGCCTGAGGGGAAATCGGACGGAACTGCGGGAATCCTTCACCCATGCACCTCTCAAACGCGGTTATACACCGGCCCCAGAATGGGCCAAAGATTACTTTGGTCTTTCCGCGAAACCAAAGGTCATGCGCCCCGCACAGAACGCAACGAGTGACCAAAAGCGGGGCGAATGTTCTTAAAAACGTGTGACTTCAGTGAAGTTGAAATCACGCACCTTCATGGCTGGCGTAACCATGTCGAACGATTCCTCGCCGCTCGAGCGCACCGCTTTGCTCATGGCATCCACTTTGCTCAGCATTTCTATCAGGCTCTGGTTGAAGCGGAAGTTGCGCACGCCACATTGAATTTTTCCGTCTTCGACGAGGAAAGTGCCATCGCGGGTCATGCCGGTGAGGATTTTTTCGTAGGGATCGACCTCGCGAATATACCAGAGGCGCGTCACAAAAATACCGTGCTCAGTCGAAGCCACCATCTGCTCCGAGGTTTGCTCGCCGCCTGGAGTCTGGTACACGATGTTAACTGGCGCTTCGCCCATCTCATTGGGCAACGGGAATCCGTGGCCGGTCACGGATATCGGTCCAACCGCTGCGGCGTGCTCTGACTTTTGCATCTTCGCCACCGTAGCGCGCGAATACACCAGGCTCTTTATCACTCCTTTTTCCACCAGGGCCACGCGTTGCCGCGTAACGCCCTCGCCATCGAACGGAGTATTGGATTGCAGCGGGTGGTACGCATCATCATGAATGGTGATGTTCTCGCCGAACAGTTTTTTGCCGACGCGATTATTCAGAAATGAGCGCTGGTCGAGAATGGCCAGGCCACCGAAGTCCCAGAACATGAAGCCGGTAAGATCGAGCACAGCCGCGGGTTCGAGAATCACCGTATACTTCCCGGGCGGGAGCTCGCGTGGATGGCGCGAGTCGCGCGCTTTTTTGGCCGCCGTTTCTGCAAGCTGAACCGGATCAAACTGGGCCACGTCGGGCGAGTTGGCTTTCTGCCAGCCCGAGGAATCTTCGGCCAGCATGGTGATGGAAACCTCCGCGGAAGTCTGGCGGTGATACACGCTCAGGCCGTTGGAATTAATGATGGCGTCAGCATGCTGCGAGCTTGCATAGATGCCCGCCGTCGTCAGCCCATTCTTTTTCGCCACAGCAACAATCTTGCCCACTGCATCGGCCCGGGCGCCCGGAGTGATCGCCGCGCTCGAATCAAACCAGCGCGATGGCGGCTTCACATCGTTCTTCGCTTCCTCGGCTCGCGCCAGCGGCAGGCGCTCCGGGTCTGGCTCCTGCACTTTAGCCATGCTTTCCGCCGCCTGCACCGCGCGCCTGAGGCTCTCATCATCAAAACGGTTCGTCGTGGCGCGTGCCGTCTTGCCGTCAAAGGCAACGCGGATGGAAGCAATCTCATTCAGCTCGGAAACGTTCTGGTGAATGGTGTTATTGGCGAAACGGGTGAGCGAGTGATCGGTTGAAGAGAAGATGATCTCCAGTTCGGCGGAGGTAAACTTTCTCGTTTTATCAAATATCTGCTGCGCGCGTTCTGGATCTAGCATTCCTTGTTCTCCGTGTCTCCGTGCCTCCGTGGTGAGTTGTTCAGTTTCCTTTGTACGCCGTTCCCACCTTCACATTGCGAAACCTTGCCGGAGCGGCGCCGTGTCCGGTTCCCATGGTTTGCATCGGCTGGCCTTTGCCGCAATTCGGCGTGCCCCAGAGCGTCCACTGATCGCGTGAGCAGATGGCGTCCATGGAGTTCCAGAACTCCGTTGTAATGCCGGAATAGGACGGGTTCTTATACATCCTGCCCAGTTTGCCGCCTTTGATCTCCCATCCAATTTCCGTTCCGAACTGGAAGTTGTAGCGCTTGTCATCAATCGACCACGAGCGATTGGTCTGCATAAAGATGCCGCTGTCAGTGTCCGCAATCAGTTGATCGAACGTGAGCGGCTTGTCGCCCGGCAGAATACTGATGTTCGTCATGCGGATGAGGGGAATGCGGTTCCAGCCTTCCGCGCGCATGGTGCCGTTGGAGCGATGCTCGCCGATGGACTCCGCCGTCTCACGCGATGAAATATATCCGGTGAACAGGCCGTTGCTGATGATGGGCGTACACTGCGCAGCGACGCCTTCATCGTCATAGGCAAACGTTCCCAGTCCGGGACCGTGCTGCTCGGTGGCATCGGCTACCACGTTGACAATGTCACTTCCGTAGCGCAGCGTACGCAGCTTTTCCAGAGTCAGAAATGACGTTCCGGCAAAGTTCGCCTCCATGCCCAGCACGCGATCGAGCTCAATGGGATGGCCGATGGATTCGTGAATCTGCAGCCCGAGCTGTGAGGAATCCAGCACCAGCGTCATGTTTCCACGCGGACACTGTTCCGCTTTGTGCAGCGCAACGGCTTCTTCGCCAATGCGACGGGCATTCTCCACCAGTCTTAACTCCTCAATGAGTTCATAGCCCCTGTTTTGGTATTGCCCGCCAAAAGAGTTCGGATAAGAGCGCTTCTGGATCTCCGTTCCCGCAAACGAATACGCCACAAAGCCCGCTCCCGTGATGTATTTCGTCTGGTGAATGTCCGCGCCTTCGCTGGAGTAGAACCACTGCTCATAGCGGCCCAGGTGCATGTTGCTCTCTGCCAGCGTCACTCCGTTTACGCCCATCAACTCACGATCTACCCGCGTGAGAAGATCAAGGTTCTGCTCCACCGATGTGGTGAACGGATCAACCCTGCACGGAGTGCTCCACTCGATCTTTGCCGCAGGCTCAGGCGCAAGCCGGACTGGATGCTCCTTTACCCGCGCCGAAGCGCGCGCAATCTCAACCGCCTTCGCGGCCGTGCGTTCAACGGCATCACGTCCCAGATCGTCGGTAGACGCGAAGCCCCACGAACCATCCACGATCACGCGCACTCCGGCGCCCAGCGACTCTGAACTTGCGGCGTGGCCAACTTTGCCGTTCTTGGTCGCCAGCGAACGCTGCCGGTCGTCCACGACCCGCACGTCCGCATACGCGGCGCCGCGCTGTTGCGCAACGTTCAACGCCCATTCAGCTACCTGTTTCATGCTCATAGCAGATTTCACTCTGGAAGCAAACTCATCATCATAAATGATTTCCGTTCTGCCGATTTTTGCCTAAACTCTATTGCGGAACGGAGCCGTGTCCAGAAAACCAGCACTGATCAAAGTGGTCAACCTTGAAGAAGGAATGCCTCACGTGGAAGAGGCGCGCCTGCGCATGGAGCATGAACTGCAAAGGGCTCGCGCGCAGGGATATGCAGCCGTCAAACTGATTCACGGCTACGGTTCCAGCGGTGTTGGCGGCGCGTTACGCACCGAGTTGCAGAAGGAGCTTCGTTTGGCCGTGCAGCGCGCCAGCTTGCGCGCCTCAATTGCCGGCGAAGACTGGCGCATCTCCGACGAGACAACCTGGGCGCTACTCAAGAATTTTCCTGAGTGGAAGCAGGACCCGGATTTGGGTAAGAATAATCGCGGCATCACCATTGTGGTTTTCTAACTGCCGGCGCGCTCAGAATTGAAAGAACGCTATCGCTTCAATTTTACTGTTGCTCGCCGCTTTCATCTCGCACGGAGATCTGGCCGTCGTCAGTAATGGAAACGTGCGGCATTCCCGCGTCGCAATCCGGCTCAGTTTTGCGAACATGGAAGCCGCTTCCCTGCTTCCAGTAAAGCGCTCCCACCCAAACACATCCAGAAGGGATCTGCGCGTCATCGGGTTGCGGCGGCGCCATGTCCACAGGTGCAACTGCGGGCCGAACGTGCACAGTGGCTGCGGCCATCCCGCCCTGCTGCTCGATGGAAATTGCCGTGCCGTCATGCGCGTCCGCCGCACATGAGCCGTAGGTCGAGCCGTCGCTCGCCACACGGACAGCGCTCGCCACCAGCTTGCCGTTTACTGCCTCCACTCCAATCCAATACACAATGTGCACAGGTTGTGGTGAATCCGAAGTGGCCGACCCCTGCCCATCGGAGGTCATGATTGCTTTAAGCGCATGGAAGCTGGCGCGATCTTCGAGCGGCGTGATGTGGTATTTATCATCGCGGTTCTGCGGCGTATAGCCTGCAGGCGCGGAACCTTCGTCCGTTTTCTCGCCGGAGAGTGCCCACTTCGGTATCTGCTCAATGGCTACGCTGCCGCGAGCTGATATCGTTACCAGCGAAAGATGCGCATTCACCGTCGCGCCTGCTCCAGGGCTGGCGAAGATGAAGACTTCACTATGGGGCAATACATCCTTGTAGCGCGCCAGCAGAGTCACCGGCCCCAAGCCCGGAATCATTACGCCTGCGGACCTGGCATCCGGATTTGTGCTCAGTTCGAGTGCCAGTGCGCGCAAATCGCTCGGAGTCTGGTCCGTATACCATTCCGGCAGCGCTGGTCTGCCGGAGAGCAGATAAAAGCTGCGACTGCCCATTGTGGCAGCAAACTCGCCGCCGTAAGGAGCGCTCAGCGTGCAGCGGAAATCTTCCGCCGGTTGCTGCCATGCGCAGTGCAGGTTGTCGTACCCGGCTTTCGGCTGGTCCGGGGAGTCGCATGCGCCGCCCGCAGTTCGCGGAACACATTGAGCCTCTCTGCTGAGCTGTGGCCTGCCGCTGCGGATATCCATAAGCAGGCGGTTGGAGACAACCTGCTGCGCTTCCACTCCCGCGGTGCGATAACCGAAGTCAAACACGAACACCGGGATGCCGGCACTCGGCGTGGCACGACGGATGTTCAACATGGAACCCAAATCGCCCAGCGGTGAACTCTCGTCCTGATTGGCGCCGCCGAGCATGTCTGCATTCGCCTGCATCTCGAGCAGCTCGGGCGGCGTCGCACTCTGCGCGGTATCAGTGTTCCCTTGCGGCTCTATCATTTGGTACCAGTGTTCGCCGCGCCCACCGGAAAGTTGTACCGCCATCGCCAAACGATAGATGGGCCCCTGGTCAGCGTCCGGATTGGCCTGTTGCACCTCTGAGCGCGCAATATAAATCACAGCCTGCTGGAAACCGTAGCGCGCTTCGTCAAAGCCGCCAAAGGTGATGCCGGGCTGTTCCTTCCAACGCTCGATGGCGTTCTGGCGAATAGGAACGAACTCCGGAGTCAGGTGATCGAAGAATTGTGTGGGGCCTGGACAGCCAAAACTGCCCTCCTCTGAAGACTGCGCTGCGCCAGCAGAGCAGAGGATGAGAAGAGCAACAAATGCGAATAAAAAGTGCTTCGACATGAGGAGGCAAAAACTAATCTAAATGTGAACTCTCGTTGCTCAAAGTTACCTCTGTTCCGTTCGATAAGAAAAGGGGCTGCGCGAAAAAAAGCGGCCCTAAAGCGGGCCGCTAGGGTTAAAACCTGCGTTGAGCGCGCATCACCATACCCTGCACGTGTTTTCATGGACCAGCGGAGCGCCTTTCTTGCAGCCAAAGGCCTTGGCGAACTCGGGCATGTTCGCCACAACGTTATTAACACGGTACTTGGGCAACGAGTGCGGATTGCTCAGCAGCGCAACCCGCATAACCTCCGGGCGGTACTCAGAGCACCAGACGGTGCTGTATGCCAGGAAGAATTTCTGCAAGTGCGTCAGCCCGTCCTCGCCCTTATCGTCCACCGACTTGCCCTCGCTCTTCAGGTCGTTTTCAAGCGCCAGCAGCGCCAGGTGAATGCCGCCATTGTCGGCAGTATCCTCTCCTTGCGTGAGCAGTCCGTTCTGCTTGATTCCGACTTCAGGAATTTCCTGGGTGTATTCGTCGGATATGCACTTTCCCCGCGCCTCATAGTTCTTTGCGTCTGCCGGCGTCCACCAGTCGTGCAGGTTTCCTTGCCCGTCGAACTTCCGCCCTTGATCGTCAAAACCGTGCGTGATTTCGTGGCCGATCACCGCGCCTTCAGCGCCGTAATTGGCCGCGTCGTCCTGCTGAGCGTCAAAAAACGGCGGCTGCAGAATGCCCGCCGGGAAATTGATGGTATTGGTTTGCGGATCATAGTAAGCGTCGATTGTAGGTGGCGTCATCTGCCATTCCTGGCGATCAAGCGGCTGGCCGATCTTTGCCAATTGCCGGTGAAACTCAAACGCGGTGCCGCGATGCACATTTTCCAGATAACTGTCCGGCGTAATCTCCAGGGCAGAGTAGTCACGCCAGTGGTCGGGATAGCCGATCTTATCCAGGATCTTTTTCAGCTTGGCCTTGGCTTGAGTCTTGGTCTCAGGAGTCATCCAGTTGATCTGGGCGATGTCCTGGTCGAGCGCGGCTTCAATGTTGTTCACCATCTTCAGCACGCGTTCCTTGCTTTGTGGCGGAAATGCCCGCTGGACGTAAGCCTGGCCCAGTGCCTCACCGAGCCTCGCATCGGTGGAGTGTACGCAGCGCCGCCAACGCGGTGAAAGTTTGGGCACGCCCGCAAGTGTGTGCCCAAAAAAGTCAAAGTTCTCATTCACAAATGCGCTGTCCAGGTACGGCGCGGACTCGTGCAGCACCTGCCAGCGCAAGTACGTCTTCCAATCGTTCAGCGGACGCCGGTGGATCATGGTGTCCAACCCACGCAGGAAGTCGGGTGAAGTCACAAGGTAGACCTGCGTGGATGGGGCGCCCACCGCGGCCAGATACTGCTTCCATGCGAATGCCGGCGCCAGCTTCCCCAGTTGTGCCAGCGTCATTTTATTGTTGATGTTTTTGGGATCGCGCCGCTTCACAATGTCCATGGCGGAGCGTGCCATTTCGGTTTCCATGGCCAGCACAGTGGATGCGTCCGCTTTCGCCTGCGCCTCGTTCTCGCCTGCCAGCTTTAGCATGTTGGCAATGTGCAGCAGATATTTGCTGCGGATCTCCACCGACTTGGCATCGTCTTTGGTATAGAACTCACGCCCGGGGAGCGAGAAGCCGGCCTGGTCCACGATTGCAACCACCCTGGTGGCATCGTCAAAATCGGGATTCGAACCGAACCCGAACATCGGCGCAACGGTTTCAGCATCGCCGCCTTGCCAGGCACTGCCGACAGTGGAGTGTATGTGCGCCAGTTCGCCGGCGAGCTGGGCTTTGTTTTTGAGCGCGGCAATCCGGTCCAATTCGCGCTTCAGCTCCTTGCGTGACGACGATTCGATCTTGTTCTCATCCATGCACGCGGCCCAGTAATCTCCAATCTTTTGATCCACCGCCGTGCGTCCGTCCTTTTTTGCCGCCGCGGCTTCCAGCACCTCCCGGAGAGTGACTTCATTCCACAACGAAAGCGGGCCAACCACGCCCCACGCGGCGCGGTCCGCGGGAATGGGATTGGCGGCAAAAAATTTGCTGCAACTGTATTGGTAGAAATCCGTGCACGGATCAATCTGTGCATTGACTTGATCTGGATTGACGTGCTCAAGCTTGGGAAGCGGTTGCTTGCTGCTATCTGACTGCGCGAAAACAGCGGCAGTACTCAGCAACAGGAGCAAAGGCAGGATGTAAGAGCGCATGTTTCTCCTTGGAAATTCTTGTGTGTTTCGACCTACTGTTCTTCTTCCGTGACTTGGCGGGAAAAAACCTACGGCTGCCACAACCATGCCTGGCGGACCGCGCCGGAGACTGCATGCCTGCCGTAGCCGTCCACCATAAGCACTGTTCCATCCTCCAGGGCGGTGACGCTGGAAAACAAAAATCCGTCCAGCGTGGGGCCAGAAACAGGGACAAATGAATTGCTGGCCGGTTCGTAGAGCTCCGGCTGGTCGGCGCCGCCGGCCACCAGCAAGTGGCCATCGCTCAGCGTGACCACTCCCTGGATCAGTTTGAAGCGCGCGTACTTCATTTGGGGGCCGGGGCTGAAGCGCAGTGTTGCCGGATCAAACAATTCCGTTGAGGCCAGCTTCGGTCCGAAGGAGCCGGTCGTTTGCCCACCCACTACCATAACCCGGCCATCCTTCAGCAGCGCCATCCCGTGCTTGAACCGCGGCACGCTCATTGAACCTGTCGGCGTGAATTTGCCGCTGTCTGGATCATAGATTTCGGCGCTAGCTTCCACGGTCACGTCCGGCAGTTCACCGCCACTCATTCCTCCGGTCACCAGCACCCGCCCGTCATGTAGCGCCACGGCGTTAAAGGCGCCCCGCGCCGTGTGCATGCTGCCTGTCCAGGTGAAGGTCTTTGAGCCCGGATCGTAGAGCTCGGCTGAGGCAAGCCGGTCATCATCGCCCTTGGAACAACCTCCGGCAATCAGCACTTTGCCGCCTTTTAGCCGCACGGCGATGCCGTGCGCTCGCGGAGCAAGCATGTCAGGCCCGGGCGTGAACCGGCGGTTTTCAGGATCGTAAATCTCCGTGCTCCGGAGACTGTTGCCGGAACCGTCTGTCCCGCCGGCAATTAGTACGTGGCCGTTCGCCAGGAGGACGGCCATTGCTCCCGCGCGACGGCTCAGCATTCTGCCCGCGCTCAAAAAACGGCCCTTCGCCGGGTCATAGATTTCGGCGGAATCAAGCCAGACCCCGTTGCGCTCCATTCCTCCGGCGATGAGAACCTGGTCGTTTTCGAGGAGAGTGGCCGTATGAGAAAAGCGCGCTTTCAGAGGAGTTCCGGTGGAAACGATGGCGCCGCTCCTTGGCGCATAGGTTCGCGTGGTCACCGCCAGCAGAACCAGGGCGGCAAATATCGTGAGAGCGGAAAGGCCTATCTTGGCCCGGCGATCCAATCCAGCCTCCTTTCTCATGGACGTCCTCTAGCGCGAAAACGTTAGCACCGGCGCGCTTGGATCTGCGAAGCCATCCCGCTTTGATCGCAGTACAAACGGGCCGCAGATCTGTTCTACCTATTAAGAGTCAGTTTTGTTTCCGATCACCCGATGTCCCGATCACCCGATCTCTCCCGCGGTACCCCTACCCCCCAATCACCCGGCTTCACCCAACTTTCACCCAATCTCACCCACCGTGACCCACGAACAGCAAAGAGTCGCAACAGCCACACGCCCCGAGCCCGCAGAGGTAAATATTGGATATTTATCTCCACTCCAGGTGAGAATGCTCGCGCCAGCAGCTAGGAGCTACCCTTTACCATTTCTTCACCCGCGGTCACAGTGAAATCTGGCGCCGTTGCCGACACCCGCCGCCTACTTCGGCTCTTTCAGTTTGAGCTTGGCCTTGTTTTCTCCCAGAAAGGATCGCAGTTGCTCCGCCTGGTCCAGCAGTCGGCTCCACTGCTCGTAATACAAAGTGACGGGAAATCTTCCCAGCCCGTAGACGCTGACTCCACCCTTTTCGCTCACCCGAAATTCCAGTGCCCCGGTCCGCCGGGTGGATACCTGTTTTTCCAACTCCGCCAGACGGGCTTTCATCTCTTCATAACTTGGCTCTGCCATGTGCACCTCTGGGTTGAATCTTACCGCAGCGTGTGCCTGCTCTGCTTCATGACTCTTGCCACCTTAAAATGCCGATCTTTGACCTCGCTTGAGCGCCGATGTAAGATTTTTGCCGCAGAATCCCCAGGTTCAACTTGGATGGCCAGCAGGATTGGAAATTACAGTGGCTCTCGTTCTGTGTACAGGAACCGACGCGGCGTTGCTGCAGACTCGCAAGCTCATCCTGGAGCGGGCGGGGCATACAGTGATCAGCGTGATGGACGAACGCGAGATGGCCGCGGCCTGCCGGGAATATGTCTTTGATCTCGCGGTGATCGGAGAAGCAGTTTCGCCAAGAATGAAGCGGGCCGTTGCCTCCAGCATACGCGCCCAGTGCCGGTCGCTCCGGATTCTCGAACTCTATCAGCAGCATCAAGGAAAAATTCTTGAAGATGCCGATTCCTGGATGGAGGTTCCGGCAGAAGTGCCCACCGAGTTGGCGGAACATGTAAATGAACTCGTCGCAAAGAAACCAAGACGCGCGAGTGGATGAGAGTTTATGGTGGGTCTTAGCTTACTCCGTAGCTGCCAGAGCCTGGTCCAGCTTGTGCACCGCGTCTCTGAGGGCGCGCACACCGGAAAACTGTTTGTCTGAGATGGGCGCTTCAGCAGTCAGTTGAGTCGCAATTTTTGTGGCCACGCGGATGCGTTCTTCTGTCACCAGCGCGGCGAGCCCGCGTTCATCGCCGTCCAGCCAGCGCTCCACCTGCCATCCCGTGGTTCTCACGCGGTCAATAGCCTGGCGAAATTCTCCCAGCACACGACGGTCCACCATGCCGAAGCTCAGCAGGTCTTCCATACGCTTCAATTCAGCCGTGATGCGCGAAATCTGGCTGGAAACTTGATTTTGAAATGCCTGGTTAGCCTGATCAACGCTCTCCTGTGAGATTCCACTCCTCATCTGCATCCTGCTGCTTGCCTCTTTCTTTCCTACAGCCCTGAGCGGGCATGTACTGAATGTCCCGAGGGTACTACGACCACCGGAGCGCCGCTAGGTAACTACGGTAACCAGAGCTCAAAGAAAACCAGCAACCCTTTCGAGTTGCCGGTTTGGCCAATTGCCAAATGGTAATTGCTAGCTGCTTCTTAGGTGCCTTCCGACCAGCTTGCCAGGTACTCTTCCTGCTCCGGCGTGAGCTTGTCAATCTTCACGCCCATGGATTCCAGCTTCAGCCGGGCCACTTTCTTGTCCAGTTCCTCGGGTACCGCATAAACCTTTTTTTCCAGGCTCTGGTGGTTCCTTACCAGGAACTCGCAGGAAAGCGCCTGGTTGGCAAAGCTCATATCCATCACCGAGGCAGGGTGGCCTTCAGCAGCGGCAAGGTTAATCAGGCGGCCCTCGCCCAGCAGGTAAATCTTGCGCCCATCCTTCATCGCGTATTCGTCAACAAAGTCACGGGTCTGCCGCTTGGAGGAGGCCATCTTTTCGAGCGCCGGAATGTCGATCTCCACGTTGAAATGGCCGGAGTTTGCGACCACCGCGCCGTTCTTCATGGCGGCGAAGTGATCGCGCGCAATCACGTTCTTGTTTCCGGTGACCGTGACAAAGATATCGCCGATCTTCGCCGCTTCGGCCATCGACATCACACGATAGCCATCCATCACCGCTTCAATGGCCTTTACCGGATCGATCTCGGTGACAATTACATCAGCACCCATGCCGCGCGCGCGCGAAGCCAAGCCGCGTCCGCACCATCCGTAGCCGGCGATCACAAACTTGCTTCCCGCGATGAGCGAGTTGGTGCAGCGAATCACGCCGTCCATGGTGGACTGCCCGGTGCCGTAGCGGTTGTCAAACATGTGCTTGGTCAACGCATCATTGACCGCGACAATGGGATAACGCAGTTGGCCGTCTTTGGCCATGGCGCGCAGCCGGATGACGCCGGTGGTGGTCTCTTCCGTGCCGGCGATGATTCCGTCGAGCACATCCTTGCGCTTGGTCAGCGCCGTAGAAACCAGGTCTGCGCCATCATCCATGGTGATGTGCGGCTTGTGGTCCAGCGCGGAAAGAATGTGACGGTAATAGCTCTCGTTATCTTCGCCCTTGATAGCGTGCGTAGAAATGTTGAAGTCGCGCACCAGCGAAGATGCCACATCGTCCTGTGTCGAAAGCGGGTTGGAGGCGCACAACACCACGTCAGCTCCGCCGTCACGCAGCGTGATGGCAAGGTTGGCGGTCTCAGTGGTCACATGCAGGCAAGCCGCAATGCGAATGCCTTTGAGCGGCTGGTTCTTGATGAACTCTTTGCGGATGCTCTGGAGAACGGGCATGGACTGGTTGGCCCATTCAATGCGGCGCTTGCCCAGATCGGCAAGCTCAATGTTCTTAACGTCACACGGAACTTGAGATACGACAGTAGTTGACATAATTTCCTGTTTTTGCGGCCTCTGAGGCCGAGATTATGCAGACAGTAGAGACGCGGCACGCCGCGTCTCTACCAATTGAATTTACTTTGCTGCGCCGACTTTGCTTGATACGGCGGCAGTGCCTTGCGCTGCTTCGCGCAGCCTGGCTGCTTTATCTGTGGCTTCCCAGCTAAAGTCAGGATCTTTGCGGCCGAAGTGTCCATAGGCGGCGGTCTTCTTGTAAATCGGACGGCGCAGCTTCAGCGACTCAATAATGCCTTTGGGCGTGAGCTGGAAGTTTTCGCGCACAAGTTGCACCAGCTTTGCTTCATCCACCTTGCCTGTTCCAAAGGTATCCACCAGCACGCTGACCGGCTCGGCCACGCCAATGGCGTATGCGAGCTGCACTTCACAGCGATCGGCCAGTCCTGCAGCCACCAGGTTCTTGGCGATATAACGGCACATGTAGCAAGCCGAGCGGTCTACCTTTGTTGGATCCTTGCCGCTGAAAGCGCCGCCGCCATGACGGCCCATGCCGCCGTAAGAGTCCACAATGATCTTGCGTCCGGTCAGGCCGGTATCGCCCATGGGACCGCCCACCACAAATCGACCGGTTGGATTGATGTGATACTTGGTATCTGCATCCAGCAGCTTTTCCGGAATGGCGGCCTGGATCACGTGGCGCAGAATGTCCTGGCGCAACGTCTTGTTATCCACCGTCTCGGCGTGCTGGGTCGAGATCACCACGGCATCCACGCGGAGGGGCTTGTGATCGGGACCATATTCAACTGTGACCTGGGATTTGCCGTCGGGGCGGAGATAAGGAAGGGTGCCATTCTTGCGAACTTCAGAAAGCCGCATGGTGAGCTTGTGCGCGAGAGAAATCGGCGTAGGCATGTAATCGTCGTTCTCGTTGGTCGCGTAGCCGAACATCATGCCCTGGTCGCCGGCGCCGCCGGTATCCACACCCATGGCAATGTCAGGCGATTGCGAGTGGATGGACGAAACCACAGCGCATGTCTGCGAGTCGAAACCGTACGTAGCGTCGGTATAGCCTACGGCGGTTACCGTACCGCGCACGATGGTGGGAAAATCGACATAGGCTTCTGTCGTGATCTCGCCCGCAATCACCACCAGGCCAGTTGTGGTGAGCGTCTCACAGGCCACACGGCTGTAAGGGTCTTTCTCCAAACACGCATCCAGAATGGCGTCAGAAATCTGGTCGGCAATTTTGTCCGGATGGCCTTCTGTGACCGACTCGGACGTAAATAAAAAACGTTCCCGTGGAGCCAATTGAACTTCCTCCTAAAAGATAACTTTTCCGTCTCCGGGGGATCCCAAATACGGTAAGCAGGCTAAATAAAGCGCCCGCACCCGGACAACGGCTGTGCGCCACTCCGGGTCGTAAAGCAGCCGAACGGCAGTTTTTAAGCTGCGAGTGGACTTTTGCTATTGTAAATCGCTGGCGATGAATGCGGCTATAGAGTTTATTGCTGGGCCGCTCCGGTAGGGGTAAACATCAGGGTACGAGCTTCACTCTCATTTCCAATGGCGCCCATCGCCTTGCCATTGAAATACACATCAATGCCGCCTGCATTGCCCGTCTTCAGGACGATCTGCCTGGCGGCACGAACAAACCGCTGCTTGTCTGCTCGCAGGATTCCATGGCTCACGCGGCGGCCATCCGCCACCACTGAGATCCATGCATCTTCCTTGGCTTTGATAATGACAAAAAAGCTGTGTTCAGGAGAAAGAGGCTTTTCTGCGGTGGAGGCCCGCCGCTCCGCTGCGGCTGCTTCGGTCTTCTCTTCCGCTTGCTGCGTCGTGACTGTTTCCTTCACCGCGAGCATCTTGGACTTATGCTCCGCCCGCGCCGCTTCCGATGTAGTCTGGGTTGCGGGCTCGTCAGCCACCTGCGCCTGGTCGCTTGTATCCCCTGAAGACGCTGCAACAGCGGGCAGAACGCCTTCATGCCCATGATGTTTACGCCATACGAAAGCGCCGGCCATTACGATAAGCAGGACCGCGGCTGCGGCCACAATCGGCATCTGAGACTTGCGCGGGTTCAGTTCTCGATTCGGCTTTTCGTGGACTTCCAGCGGAAACTGGTCTTCTGGAGGCGGTACCTCATGGCTCACGGCTCCGTAATCAGCAACCGCCTCGTCTTCGTCAATTCCAATGAAGCGGGCGTAAGCGCGAACGAATCCTTTGTTGAAGACGCCACCGGGCAAAGACGCAAAGTCTTCCGTCTCCAGCGCCTCTAAGTGGCGACGCGCTATCTTGGTGGACTCTGCGATCTCGTCCAGCGTGACGCCACGCATCTCCCGCTCGCGTTTCAGCTTGTCGCCAAATGAAGCCATGGGTTAGGGCACTGACCTTATCGTCTTCCTAAATCGGCTGTTTAGCTGCTAAGTTGGCATCATAGGAACACCAGCGCTGGGTGTCAAACCAAAAAAACCAACGTAACTGCCCGAAGGACAAGGACTTGTACAGTACCTTCGGGCCATTCCCGTCAGGCTACAGGACCATTCTACGGTTGCTGATTTTTGGGAAACGGGCGATAATGAGCCCAAGTTGGCGACCTGCGCCCAAGAGCAGAAGGATTACACCCCCTAGATGAACGAGGCTACGGTACCGGAGCGCAAGACGAAGCGGCAACTACAGGAAGTCGCCATCTTCAACGATGTAGCGAAGGCGCTTACCTCTTCCCTGAACCTCGATTCAATTCTGCAAACGATCATGGACAAAATGGCCGAATTCTTCCGGCCTGACACCTGGTCGCTCCTCATGGTGGATGAACAGAAGGACGAGCTTTATTTCGCCATTGCCGTGGGAGACGCTGCCGAAACGCTCAAGACCGTACGCCTTAAGGTCGGCGAAGGCATTGCCGGATGGGTCGCCCGGCATGGCGAATCGCTTATCGTTCCTGATGTTTATAACGACGAGCGCTTCGCCAAACGCATTGATGAGATGACCAAGTGGAAGACGCGGTCCATCATCTGCGTTCCGCTGCAGTCGAAGCACCGCGTCCTGGGCGTGATCCAGCTCATCAACTGCGCCATGGAAAGCTTCGGCGAGCAGGAGATGTTCTTCCTGCATGCGCTCTGCGACTACGCCGCTATTGCTATCGATAATGCCCGCGCCGTAGAGAAGATTCAGGAACTCACCATCACTGACGACTGTACCGGCCTCTATAACGCCCGGCATCTTTATAAGACGCTCGAATCTGAAGTTTATCGCTCCGCCCGCTTCGGTTACGAGTTCAGCGTGATCTTCCTCGATCTTGACCATTTCAAGTACGTAAATGACACATATGGCCACCTGGTAGGCAGCAAGCTTCTGCAGGAGATCGGATTCAAGATCAAATCGCAACTGCGCTTGATTGACTACGCCTTCCGATATGGCGGTGACGAGTTTGTCATCCTGCTTCCGCAGACCGACAAGCAATCCGCCCTGGTTGTGGCCAAGCGCATTCAGGACATGATGCGGAAGGTCGTTTTCCTGGCAGAAGAGGGGCTGAACCTGCAGGTGCGTTGCAGCATGGGGCTGGCCACCTATCCGGAAGACGCCAAGAGCTCCCACGAAATCATCCGCCAGGCCGACGAGATGATGTACATGGTCAAGAACTCCAGCCGCGACAACATCGCTGTAGCTCAGGTGGGAGTGTTGAAGTAGCAATCACCCATCGCTTTGACGTTGCACAAGCCGAGCCTCCATCTTCGATACTCTCAAGATTTCGAGCTTGACATCGAATCATCCGCGCAAATTAGCTACGATGGTGCCGCAGCCCCAGATTGGCTGTCTCGTATCAAATGCATCATTCGGCATCCCACCGGCCGTTTCCTGTATGAAGCAGATCGGATCTGTTTTGCCCGGAGTGACATCGAGAGATTCAGCACAGAGCTGAGAAATATCCGGAACGGAAGCTCGGATCAGGCGAGACTGGCCACGCCCGGAGAGATGTTTAGCTTTCTACTGCACCTGCAAAACCGGCAACTCAAAGCTACGATCGCAGTCCGTGAATTCCAGCCAGAGAATGAACTGACGATCCTAACGGCCGGTTTCACAGTCGATTACGATTTGTTCATTAATAGGCTCTACGATGACGTTTTCGCATTCGCGCGGGATCTCAAAGATGCTGAGCTGCCTGGTTGATCAAGGCGGTGATTGCAGTCTCACTGATAATGGTAGAAATAGTTCAACAGGACGGCTGCGTTTAAGAGTATCCGGGTGCATTCGCGAGTTATCGCGGCGGCCTTTTTTCCAGTTCCGGCGATTTCTCTTTCCCATCCGCTCCAACTTCAGATTTCTTTGCTGACCACGCATTGGCGTTCGCCGGAGCAGCCGGATCCACGCCGAAATCCCAGACATAAAGATTCACCTGGCCTTTATCCAGTAGTTCGACGACCGCATACTCGCCCGGCGTAAGCGGCTCGGCGGGCGTGAGCTTTACCCAGTCGCCACCAGCGGGCTGGCTCATCGTCTTCACCCAGTTTTCCTTCTGGCTGACCTTGCCGTAGATGGCCACGTTCACGTTGCCAAGCACGCGCGTATCTTTCTTCTTTTCCAGGCGCACGATGCGGTAGTGATCAGAAACGACTGGAGCCGGCGTCGGCGTGGGCGAAGGGGAACTCGCGCCTGCTCTGGCTGAGCCTGGTCCCAATGACGGCGCGCTCCCCAACCCGCCCGATGGATTCGGCGCAGCCGAAGCCGGCTTTGTCTGGCTCTGCGCTCCTTGCTGAGTGCCCGCGCCTGTATCCACGTCAACGAAAATCGTCGGCTGGCTCGTATGGGCCTGCGTCTGCGCGCGTGCGCCTTTAAGCTCAACCGTTTGCTTGGAGGAAAGCGCCAGAGGATTGATGGCTGCGCGCAGAATGTTCTTCCCAACGTGCTTGTTCAACTCGCCGCCGTTCTGCGTGAGTTCATCGAGCTGCGGCTGGTTCTGGTAAGTGTCCAGCAGAAACACACCGCCGCCATCAGGCAAATAAAGTCCGGGCGCGGCCGCGGGCGGCTCGGGCTCTCCTGCGCCGATCTCCCTGGTTGCTTCATCCACAGCTTCACTACGTAGCGTGGCCCGCTCCTTGTTGTATCTGTCGGTCGCAGGCCAATCCACCAGGTCCTTGGGCAGCTCTTCCCAGGTATAGCGCTCCGCGCTGTAATAGCGCACACGGTCGCCTTTGACCTCCCATTTCGTCACGTTTTCGTAGGAGCCGTCCTTGAGCACCAGACGCTCGGGGTTCTGCTGGGCCAGGGCCGGAAGCCAAGCCAGCACAATCAGCGCGATCACCAGAATGGAACCATGTTGAATGACACTTTTCATAGGAGAAGCCCTGCCCTGATTAGATGCCCGATCCGGCTTCGATTCAAGTTGTAACCGAACGTTGGCCCAGGCTGTTCCGGCGATCTGGTGAGAGCGCCATCTCCCGAAGTAGAAGTCCCATCCTGAACCCCGCGCAATTACACACAGACGGACTTAAGTATTTGGTCAACGCGCGGGTTCAGGATGAGATGTCCCTAAGGGGATAGTCGGCCGGGTAAGAAGGAGAACCAAATGGCGACTCTCGGTGGCGGGCTCAATGTGTATTCATGGAAAAAGCCCCGGCTCACTGGTATTTTTCTGCTATCTTGCCGGGTTCTCACTTTTCTCAAGGAGAGTGTCTCGTTGAGGCCTGTCATCATTGCAAGCTGTTTTCTATTCGTCACCCTCTGGAGCTACCCAGGAAAAGCGCAGACTGCTTCTCCTGCACAGTCCACCACAGCAAGCACCCAAGCCCCATCGGCCCAATCCGGCCCAACCACCCAATACACGCTCCCTCCGGACAAGCTGGCCAAAGCCAAAGCGCTGTACGACATCAGCGGCCGCCTGCGGGTGATCGGCACCATCTGGGGTTTTGTTGTGCTGATTGGGATTCTTTACGTTGGGGTGGTTGCGCGCTTTCGTAACTGGGCAGAGCGCGCCGCGACCAACAGCTTTCTCCAGGCGCTAATCGTCATTCCATTATTCATCATTATTCTGAATGTTCTCGACTGGCCACTGGCGGCGTACGGCCACAGGATCAGCCTGCAATATGGCCTCTCCGTCCAGCACTGGGGATCGTGGTTCGGCGACTTGCTGAAAGGCCTGGCCATCAGCATCGTTATATCTACGTTTGCGCTTTGGGGCATGATCCGCGTCATACGCTGGAGTCCGAAGCGCTGGTGGTTCTATTTCTGGCTGATCGCGCTTCCCTTCATCGTCTTCTTCACCATCATCACTCCCATCGTGATCGATCCCATGTTCAACAAGTTTGAGCCGCTGGACAAAACTAATCCCCAGCTTGTGGACGCGATCGAGAAAGTTGTGCATCGCGCCGGCATGACCATTCCGCGCGATCGCATGTTCCTGATGAAGGCGAGCGAAAAAACTACCACGCTCAACGCCTACGTTACCGGCTTCGGTCCATCCAAGCGCGTGGTGGTCTGGGACACTACCATCCAGAAAGCCACCACGCCCGAGACACTTTTTGTCTTTGGACATGAGATGGGCCATTACGTCCTGAACCATGTCGTGATCGGCATTTGCGCCGGCGCAGTCGGGCTGCTGATAGGGCTCTTTCTGCTCTATCTGCTCTCGGGATGGTTCCTGCGGCGCTGGGGAGCGCGCTGGCAGATCCGCGAACTGGGCGACTGGGCAGCGCTGCCGATGATCTTTCTCATCTTCAGCATACTCGGCTTTTTCGCTACGCCCATCGAATCCAGCGTGAGCCGCGTGCTCGAGCACAACGCCGATGTCTACGGCCTGGAAGTCACGCACGGCATCAATGCCAATCCGCAGGAGGCCGCGGCGCATGCGTTTCAAACTCTGGGTGAACTCTCGCTCGACTATCCAAATCCCAGCAAGCTTGTGGTGTTCTGGTACTACAGCCACCCAACCATCGCCGACCGCGTCCGCTTCGCGCATAATTACGATCCCTGGGCCAAAGGCGAGCAACCGAGGTATGTGAAGTGACTCCGGCAGATCACCCGATCACCCGATCACCGGATCACCCGATGCTTTCACTTCGTCTTGTACTCAAAGCTCAGCTTCGTCTGCTCATCCAGCACCAGCGCGCGCGCAAAGCGGTACGAGTGTCCTGCGCGCGGCACATCAATGCTCACCGGCAGCACGCCCGCAACTCTCTTCTGCAAGTTGAAGACGTTCTGAGAAGCCGGCTGCGCCTGATCCTTCTTCTTGTCGCGACCACGGCCAGAGGATGTTCTCGGTCCATTCATGGAAAACGTGGAACCTACCTGACTTTGAGTGGTCTCAATCATCGGGGCTTCAGCGGTGACTTCGACCGTCTCAGTAGCGCTCCCTACGCTGAGCCGGGAATCCGCGCGGCTCGCATTTTCAGCGCTGTGGTCTATATTCAAAACACTCGATTGAAATCCCGGCGCAGAGACTTCGACCTTCACGCGGCCAGTGGGAATTCCAGAGACGGCCCAGTTTCCGAAGGAATCCGAGGTGGTAACGCGCGTGATTCCTCGCTCGGCCTGCGTCACTTTCACTGTCGCGCCGGCAATCACTGCGCCCTGCGGATCAACCACGACACCCCCAACTTGGCCGGGCAAAAGCGGCTTTGGCGCGGGTGCGCTTATCCCCCCACCAACGCCACCTCCATAACCAGCACCGATTCCGCCGTTGTAACGGGGCTCCCCGGCTGCCTGCATTTCTATTGGCGGCAGCAGGCTTTCGGCGATGGCGTCTCCTCCAAAATGCTTCACCTTATATTGCTCAGGCAGAAACACCTCCCACTCCAGCACGCTGATGGGAACATCCATGCTGGGCAAAGCAATCTCCGACCCGCCTTTCTTTGCGAAGGGCGTTCCTGAATGCATGAACACATAGGAAACGTTGTACGCCCCCTCAGGCCGGAAGTTGGCCCGCAGCAGCGGCACACGATTGCCGTCCGGCCCCTGCACCGGCTTCACTTTTTCTCCCGCCACATCCGCTGAAAGAATCGTCGCGCCCTGAGGCAGGTCCACTTTCAGGAACGGCTGCGCCTGATTACGAATCGTGAGATCCACCTCGGTGAGCGAACGGCCCTCGGATGTAACCAGAGTCGTGACGACCGCATGTTCGGCCACCGCGGCCAGCACATTCGAATCCGGGAAACGCGTCCAGGCCAGCGCCAGGGCCGGCGCTTCATTGGGCTCGCGATGATAGCGGAACGCCGCCTGCAGCGGTGAGTGCGCCAGCGATCGCAAAAACGGATTGACCTCCTTCACATCCATGCGCTTGAGGCTGCCGCCTTCTTTCGCTGTGAGTTCCATTGCGCCCGCGCCTTCCACCAGCACCTCACCGGTCTCGCGTTGCGCGTCTTTGAAGCTGATGAACGGAACTTCCGCCTTGGAGTCATTCAGAGTCCGCTCCATCGAGATGAGGAACTGATGCGACTTCTGCGCTCCTCCCGTGAGATGAATTGTGAGGATTCCACTGTCCTCATCGCTCGATTCCACCGTGGCCCCGCTCACGTCAGTGATTTCAAAATCTTCGGGAACCTTCACGGCAAACTCAGCCGGCTCTCCCTGCAGCATGGTGATATCGGCCAGCGCGGCGATCTTCAGATCGGCCTCGCCGACCGAGACCAGCGTCTTCACTTCGGAAAGAAACCGCACCTCTTTCGGGGCCACCGGTGCGGCGATTTCGCGCGTCGTCCACCAGACATTCGCGGTTTGGCCGGGAACCAGCGCCGCTTCAATTGTGGTTTGGCCTTTCTCAGAGCTACGGCTCGTGATCAGGCCCGGGCTTATGCGAACGTCTGTATGCTCGCCGGGAATGGCCAGCACCAGGCGCACACTGCCGGCGGCCGGCGCAGGCAAACTGAAAGACGCACGGCCGGCTTCAATGGCCAGAGGCAATCCGGCATCGAGTTCTACAGAGAACGCCGACTCGCCCGGCAAGACGGCTGTAGCTGTGTGACCTTCCTCGAACAACGGCAGTCCCTTGCCCTGCTGGCGCGCGTTGAGGATCGTCATCCCATTGGCCAGCGGTACCTTGGTCTCCACTTTGCTGAAAATCTGGCCGTCAAGCAGCACCGTTCCCAACACGGAATCTGCGCCCACGTTGAGCTTGAGATCGGCGCGCTCAATTGTGTAAGCGATGGGCGGCTTTTCATGCGCCTTCATCGACTTGGCCGCAAGATCCACCAGGCGGTTGTATTCCGCCAAGGACAGAGTCACGTTCCCGGAGGAAGGCAACGGCACGATGCTCTTTTCTTCACTCAGTGCCATCGCCGTTTGGCCGGCGAAGAACGAATAGATCATCACTATGATGAGCAACTTGCGAGCGGCATTCATCTTCCACCTTCTTTCTTGTCGCGCTGGTAGCTGAATTCAATGGCGGGGGCGTGATTTTCCGCGGTGAGTTCCGATTCCAAAAACAACTGTTTGCCGAATACCGGAAATTCGACCTTCACCGGGAGGGTGCGCGCGCTCTTGCCGCCGCTGGATCGGGCGCGAAAATCGTCAACCAGAGCTTTCCGCGCCAGGCTTTCGCTGTCATTGCCAACCTTGAGAGCGTCAAACACTCCCGGGACTGATTGAGGTTCGTATCCGGCGGGAGCAGCCGGATTAAAAGTCTGCGAAACCGGCGCTTCATAGGGCTGAACGCGAAAAGCGCCAGGCTCGGCCGTGACTTTGAAGAGCGGCGAGTGGTAGAACACCACGCCGGTACGCGAGACGGGAAGATCCAGCGCAGGGAGCATGAGTTGGAGCTTGCCTTTCTCCGACCACGCCGCATCGCGGCTCAGGTACATGATCTCCACGGGAAATGCCGGGGCTTCATCGCCGGCCCGCGATTTTTTGAGCGGCAGCAACACGCCTCCATCGGGTGACCTGCCAGGACGAACCGGCCTGCCATCAAGCACCGCGCTCCATACAACAGCGCCGGCCGGCAGTGTGATCTTCAGAAAATTGCGCTGGTTGTTGCGAACCGCATAGCGCGCGTCCACCAACATCTTGCCTTCGTGGCTGGCCAGAATGCGATAACGGGCCTCTTCAATGTTGGCCAGCAGCACAGCTTGCTGCGTATAACGCGCCACGTCCAGCCGTAAGGCGCGAGGACTGGATGCGTCACCCGAGCGGAAGCGGTAAGCCACCAACGAAGGAGACTGCCGGTTGGCGATGTACTCGCCCAATTCGGAGGCGTCGGCGCTTTCAAGACCACGGGGCTTCTGGTCCTTTATTTCGCCTGCGCCCTGGACTTCCACGGCCAAGCCGCCTGATTCGCGTTCGCAATCGAGCAGGCGCAGGATGGGAACATCGATCTGGCCTGCGCGTGGAGTGTGGGTCTCGCCATTGATGACAAATCGCGCCTGCTGCTCCACAGGTTCAAGAAAAGTTACTGTGAGTTCTCCCGGCTTTCCGGCTTGCCAATCTACCACCAGAGCTCCTGATACCTGGTTAATGGTCACGTTCGGCGGGACTTGAATGCGCACCGATTTGGCAGCGCCCTGGAGGATTTCAAAATTGACCTCTGCATACAGTACAGCGGAGTCCTCGGCCAGGCCGAGGAGTTCGTTAAGTGATCCGCGCATGCGCAGC
>DATNDP010000102.1:0-3314 GCA_035553195.1 Candidatus Acidiferrales bacterium | reverse complement strand
GAGTTACCGCCCAATGCAGTTCCGTTGTTACAGGACACCGATAAAGCGTTTCATTTTGAGAATTGGCGCCTCCAACGCGGGTCATCAGCCGGTCGGGCGGGAATAATGAGAGTAATTAATCAAAAGATAAGTAGAGGGGCCAAGCGCAGGGACCAGTCATCTTTCTCGCAGACTCTACTTCCCTGGGTGCGATTCGTTCATACCCTGGACAGCGAGAAAACCGGCGAACGGTTATTTTTAGTAACCAGTTCGCCGGTTGTTAGAAGCGCAGTGTTGTTCTTTCCACCTGATTAGAACGCGGTGGGTTCGATGTTGTCCGGTGGAACAAAGGTGACACCCTGAGGCGTCGGAATGGGCGTCGGCAGCGGACGCAGGAACGGCGCGCCTCCGTTGTCGATCTCCCAGCGGACCAGCATGGCGTTATCTTCATGCACGGTGTTGTGGCAGTGCTCCATGAACATGCCGCCCCAATCGCGGAACTGCATGGTCAAGGTCACGCTGCCGCCGGGACGCAGTCGATACACATCCTTGCGGCCTTTTTCCCACGCAGGCACGTTGGAAGCCTTGCCGTTGCGGGCCAGGACCTGGCCTTCTTCGAAGTGGATGTGGATCGGGTGATCCCAGCCACCGCCACCGTTCTTGATGGTCCAGACTTCGCGAGAGCCGTAGCTCGGCGCAGCCGAAATGCGGCCCCAGCTCGCGTTGAGCATCTGGTTGTTGTCCACCTTAACGCCCCATGGTCCCTTCTGATTGCCTGCGCCAAAGGTGTAGGCCGCAGGATCATCCACCGGCAGAGGCTGGGAAGCGCCGCTTCCGAACTCGAAGGTCCGAGTGCGAGAGACTGGAATGGCGGACAGATCGGGGTTAGGAATCATAACCGCAGGCACCTGGCTCTGGTCGGGCTGGGCCGGGTCGCGCACGATTCTGAATTCCAGGAACTTGCCAACACACGGGTCCGCAGAGTTGCCGGAGAGGGCCTCAGAAAGCGTGAGGTCATCCGCCGGCTTTTTGCCGTCCTGGTGTTCGCACAGGTTCACAAACCAGAGTTTGTCGTTGATGTTGAACTTGGAGAAATCAATCACGATGTCATACCGCTCAGCGATGCCTTGCTCGTCCAGTTCGGTCAGCACCACCGGCGAGGGCATCAGGTTGCCGTCGTTGGCGATGAAGATCATCGGCACGGCGTTTCCATGAGCATCGGCGGTAGCGATCTTGAAGAAGCGGGACACGCTGGCGTTCAGGATGCGGAAGCGGTACTTGCGGCGCTCCACTTCGAAGTAGGGCTTGTAGCACAAGTTTACCGTCATGACATCGCCCAGGAATCCATCAAACTGGAAGATGTCCATGAACAACTGCCCATTGGCATCGAAGGCCTTATCCGCGAGCATGATATTGACGTCATACTCCAGGTTGCCCCAGGACTTTGCTGTTCCCGAGGGCAGGCACAAGTTCACGCCGTCAGCCACTTCGCTGCCACGATCGAGCGCGCTGTAGATGTTGAACATGGCAGCGTTGCCCTTGTACACGTTCTGGGAAGTGAACGTGAACATGTGGTCATGGAACCAGTGGGTGGACATGGTCTCGCGCCAGTCACCGGGAATTTTGGTTGATCCGCCGCTGTCGTCAGGCGTGGCAGCCTTGGGATCGGTGGCGTCCTGGTTGATTTCAAGAATGCCGGCCAGCACGATGGGCCAGTGATAATCGTAGAACTGCCCCGGGAAGAAGAATGCCCCGGTGAAGCCATCGTTCTCCGCACCATGATGGCCGTTGTGCTCGTGCGTGGAAATGGTGTGCCGTCCGAAGCCGTTGTTCGCGTTCACGTCAGCAGGCAGTTTATTGTGGTGGCGGAACAGGATGGGCTCCATGTAGCGGCCCTGGACCAGTTTCGGCGGGATGGTACCGTTGAAGGTCCAGACCGAGTTCGGCTCCTGTACCGGCAACTGGGGATGGAACACCAGCGGAAATGGCGCCGTTGGATCTATCCCGGAATTGAATTGCGGATCAACAGCAGGATTGTAAACCGTGTTGGTCTGCGCCTGCGCCTGGGACATTTCAATGGAAATGCGCGGCGGGAACTGAGCAAATTGCTGGTGTGCCCAGATTGGCCCGGGAGGACGACCTTCCGCCGGTCCTGTGCCTCCGCCCAGGAGAGGGTCTACCTGGATACGGTTGTTTTCATCCACCTGTGCCAACGGAACCGGCGTGAGATCGCCACCCATCGGATTCGTGCCGCGATGGATGACGTCAAAGCGGGGCAATGGCGCGGTGAAGGGCAAAGCGGTGCCCAACGGGCTCGGCGGCATGCCGGTGGGAATGCCGCCGCCGTCGGCATGCACACTGGGAACAAACGGGCTCAAACCCCCGATGGGGGCAATAGCTCCGGCAGAAGTGATGAGGCCCCACTTGATCAGTTCGCGCCGGGTTACTTTGCCCTGAGAATAGGCTTTCAAAATTTCCGCACGGTTCTTGCGAGCGTTTTCAGCATCGCGCAACCGTGCTTTGGACGCATCTTTGGGTAGGTAGATATAACTCATTTGACTGCGCTCCTTAACTTGCGGTTGTTTGGACAAGTCCGCGGGAGTTGCCATCTCTGGGACAGTGGCACGCCCGGCGGAATATCCGCAGGTTGGCTTACTTTTGCGAAACGAAAGCCGCTACTTCTCTACGGGGTGATGGTTAGTGTTCCGTTCGAGACAGTTACCGCGTAATTCTGAAGTGTGGCGGCTGCGGCATTCAGCGTGCTCACGATCACATACGTTCCCGGAGCTGCTCCGGAAGATGCGTCGCTGGCAAAACTTGCTGAAATTGCTTCACCGTTTTTCACGCCAGTGACTTTGCCGGTGAAGACCGCCGGGTTCGGCTGGCTTTGTGAGCGAGTGAGGTCATCGGCCACGATCGCGAGAGGCGCTGGAGCAATAGAGAGAGTGCCGCTGTTGACAGTAACCTGGTATTTCCCCAGATGGCCGTCCGGATCGTGCAGTGTAGCAACGATCTGGTAATCGCCTACGGCGCTGGTGGAAGTGGCCGCTGTGGAGTAGGTGACGGTGATGGTTTCATCGCTCGACAGCCCGGTGACAGTTCCGGTGAATTGCGGGTTCGGGTCACCATAAAATCGGGCTGCGTTCATCGGGGTTACCACAAGCTTCGGCTTGGTAAGCGTCGGTGTGGATGTGGTCTGGGCCTGAGCGGCCATGGAAACAGCCAGCATGGCAAAAAGAATGGCCACGCCGAGTGTTACGGATTTAAGGCATGTCCTCTTGCCAGTGGACAGAAGAGAGGTAGAGACGTGCACAGTGTCCATATGTTTCTCCCAA
>DATNDP010000101.1:0-25194 GCA_035553195.1 Candidatus Acidiferrales bacterium | reverse complement strand
GGCATCAGCGCGAAAATGATCCCTATGAGCTTGCCCGCGCTCGTGCCGCCGATGCCGCAAGCGTGCCCTTCATATGGTTCTCCTGCGGCGATCAGGAAGGCCTTCTTCCTGCCAACGTCAGGTTCGCACAGCTCTTCAAAGAGCGCGGCTTTCGTTTTCGCTTTACGAAAGAACACGGTGGCCACAGTTGGAACCAGTGGAACCCTCTTCTTTCCGGTGTAATCGCCAATGCTTTGCGGGAAATGCATGCCACGCCCGCACAACTATCTTCTCAAATCTCTTTGCACTAATCTCTGTCGCCATTTACTCTTTGGCACGCCGGTTCGTGGGTCCATTTCAAAGGGGTTATCGAATGCTGAAATCGCTCTGCCTAGCCACAGTTCTTATCACACTCGTCGCGGTGTCACAGGCGCAGAACGCCGATCCAGAGCTTCTTGCCGAGATCATGAAGATCAAAGCCATTGATAACCATTCGCATCCGCCAAAGCTTGTCAACCCGGGCGAGAAAGATGACGAGTTTGACGCGCTGCCCTGCGACCCCTTGGAACCCAGTGTTCCTACGACCACCTCCCGGCCGGAAAACCCGCAGTACATCCAGGCGTGGAAGGCGCTCTACAACTACCCTTACAACGACAATGCGCCCGAGCACGTAAAAGAACTTTTGCAGGCGAGAAATAAGGTGATTCAGCAGCAGGGCGATAATTTTCCCAACTGGGTGCTGGACCAGCTCGGCATTGAAACGGAACTGGCTAATCGCATTGCCATGGGTCGCGGGCTTCGGCCTCCGCGCTTCCGCTGGGTTCCGTTTGATGACGCGCTGCTGTTTCCGCTTAAGAATTCAGATCTTCAGAGCGAGTCGCCTGACCGGCAGTTCTTTTTTTCGCGTGAAACCGATCTGTTGCGGCGTTACATGCACGAGGTGAACGTGGAGGCCATGCCGCGAACGCTGCAGGACTACACCGCAAAGGTAATCACTCCCACGCTCGAACTGCAGAAGAAAGACGGCGCGGTTGCTATCAAGTTTGAAGCTGCTTACCTCCGTTCGCTGGACTTCGGCCCAGTTCCGCCGAAGACCGCTGCTGATCTGGCTGAGGCCCGTACTGCCTATTCACGTTTTGTAAATGGCGGCATCCCACCGCGCGCGGAGTACACAGCGCTCCAGAATTATCTTTTCCGCTACGTTGCCCGCGAAGCCGGACGCCTCGGTTTGCCTGTCCACTTCCACACCGGCGGCGGCTGCGGCACTTACTTTGATCTGGCTGGATCCAATCCTGTCCTGCTCGACTCCGTTTTGAATGACCCTTCGCTGCGCAACACAAAATTTGTTCTCCTTCATGGCGGCGCCGGACCGTTCACAAAATATGTCGCGTACCTACTGATGAAGCCGAACGTCTATGCCGATTTCTCAGAGCAGACGTGGCTCATCCCCACGCGGGCGCTCAGCCAGGTGATTCGCTACTGGCTGGAGTGGTATCCGGAGAAAGTCCTCTTCGGCACTGATCTCTATCCCAATACTCCGGAAATCGACTGGGATGTAATCGGGTGGCAGACCACGCATTCCGGCCGCGAAGCGCTGGCCATGGCACTTACCCGCATGATGGAGGACCATGAGATCACACGCGAGCGGGCGATCCAGATCGCTCACATGGTCCTGCATGACAACGCAGCAAAACTGTATGGATGGACGAAGTAGGTAGGCGTAGCCTCACTTTGCTGCTGCATCAGGCTGGAAGATGCCGAACGTATTGCCCTCGGTGTCAATGAAATATCCTTGCCAGCACACGCCCGGCACGGCGAATTTGGGCATCGCGACTTGTCCGCCTGCGCTGAGGACCTTTGCCGCGCTCGCATCGAAGTTCGTCACCTCCATCGAGCACACGAAGGCATTCGTCCCGTGCTCCGCTGGTGGTGTTTTCACCGGACGCTTCAGCAATCCGCCGCGCGGGCCTTCAGTTTCAATCCGCCAGTACTCGATAGGAAGCCCTTCAACTTTGTCGAACTTCCAGCCGAACACCTCGCGATAGAAGCGCACGGCTCGGCTGGGATCGTCAGCCTGAATTTCAAAATAGGATGGCGCGTTCATAGGCCATCGATTATCGAGAAAGCCGATGCAAGTTGTCCATATGGTGGACGCAATCGATGACCGGGAGGCATTCAGAACCAACTTGAAGTTGCTTTGATCACCGTTTTCAGCGTTCCTCAGCGGTAAGGTTTTTCTCCAGAGCTAATGGCCAACTGCTTCTTTTTTGTAGAGCGGCGAGATCTCACGCAGCCGGCCCACCGTCTCGGGAATCACGTTGATGGCAAACTCAACGTCTTCCGCTGTGGTCTGCTTGCCCAGGCTAATGCGCAGGCTGGCGCGCGCTCGCTCGTGTGGCAGGCCCATCGACAGCAGCACGTGCGAAGGCTCAATAGCTCCTGAAGAGCAGGCTGCGCCGCTTGAGACAGCCAGCCCTTTCAGGTCGAGCGCAATCACCAGCGCCTCCCCTTCAATGTAGTCAAACCAGAGATTCGTGGTGTTGGGAACGCGCGCAGCGCCTTCGCCGTTCACGCCTGCCGCCTCCACTTCGGCCAGCACGCGCTGCTGCAGTCGGTCGCGCATGGCGGCCATCTCCGTCGCTCCGCCGTTTTTGAGCCACTCTGCAGCCAACTCAGCCGCCTTGCCCAAGCCCACAATTCCGGGAAGGTTTTCCGTGCCGGCGCGCCTCTGCCGCTCATGGCTGCCGCCATACAGCAGCGGCTGGATCAGCGTACCCTTGCGGATGTACATGGCTCCGGTTCCTTGCGGGGCGTGCAGCTTGTGGCCGGAGATCGAGAGGACATCGCAGCCAATCTTCTCTACGTCAATCGGCACTTTGCCCGCGGCCTGCACGGCATCGGTGTGAAAGAAGACATCGGCTTCGCGGGCGATCTTTCCAATCTCCTCCACCGGTTGAAGCACACCGGTCTCATTGTTGGCCATCATGATGCTGATCAGGCGCGTATTGGGCCGCAGCGCCTTGCGGACGTCATCGGGCTCAATCTGTCCGCGTCCGTTCACCGGGACATAGGTCACTTCGCAGCCCATCTGCTCCAGACGCTTGCAGGTGTTCAGCACCGCGTGGTGCTCGATGGCCGATGTGACAATGTGATCACCGCTGCGCACCAGGCCGAAAATGGCCGTATTGTCGCCCTCGGTGCCGCCGCCGGTGAAAATCACTTCTGCGGGCCGGCAGTTGAACAGCCCAGCGACCGAAGCACGCGCCTTCTCCACCGCTGCCCGCGCATGCTGCCCGTACTGGTGGATGGACGAGGCATTGCCGAACCGTTCCAGATAAAACGGCTTCAAGGCCTCGAACACCTCCGGCAGGACCGGCGTGGTGGCGTTGTTATCGAGATAAACGCGGTGCATGGGTCTATTTTACTGCTTTAACCACAAAGGACACGAAGAACCACGAAGTCATCTCTCTCGTGTTCCTTTGTGTCCTTTGTGGTTGGTTTGTTAGTCCGGCTATCGCTGCTCGATTGGAATGTACCGGTTCGGATACCGCGGCCCCACGTATTCAGCGCGCGGGCGGATCAGGCGGTTATCATCGAGCTGTTCGATCACATGCGCGGCCCAGCCGCTGATGCGTGACAGCGCAAACACCGGAGTGAACAGGTCCACATCCAGGCCCAGCGTGGTATAGGTAGAAGCCGAGTAGAAGTCCACGTTCGCGTTCAGGCGCTTTTCGGTCTTGATGTATTTCTCAATTGCCGCCGACATGTCATACCACTTGGGATTGGCATCCTGCCCGAGATCGTGCGACATCTTCCGCAGATGCGTGGCCCGCGGATCTTCAGTGTGGTACACGCGGTGCCCGAATCCCGAGACCTTTTTCTTTAGAGCCAGCATGTTCTTCACATGTTCCACAGGGTCTGCGCCTTTCTTATCGATCTCGAACAGCATCCGCATCACCGCTTCATTGGCGCCGCCATGCAGCGGGCCCTTGAGCGCTCCAATCGCTCCGGTGATGGCGGAGTGCATATCTGACATGGTGGCCGCAATCACGCGAGCGGCGAACGTGGAAGCGTTCAGCTCGTGATCGGCGTGGAGAATCAGCGCTACGTCAAGCGCCTTTTCCGCTGTGGGAGAAGGCTTCTCGCCGTTCAGCATCAGGAGGAAATTAGCCGCGTGTGAAAGTGAAGGGTCGGCCTCGACCACCGGTTTGCCCTTGCGGATGCGATCGTAACCGGCCACGATCATGGCAAGCTGCGAAGTCAGCCGGATCGCCTTGCGGACGTTGGCGTCGTGGTCCATCGCCTCGGCTTCTTTGTCATAGAAGGAAAGGGCGGAAACGGCGGTGCGAAGCACCTCCATCGGGATGGCTGATTTGGGGGTGATCCGCATTCTCTCAAAAATGGCCGGATCCATCTTCCGTTCGGCCCCAAGTCTCTTATTCAGATCAGCCAGTTCGGCCCGGGTGGGCAGTTTGCCATACCACAGCAGGTAGCAGGTCTCTTCAAACGTGGATTTTTGCGCCAATTCATGAATATCAACGCCGCGGTAGGCCAGAATTCCGGCGTCGCCGTCAATGAAACAAATGGAAGAATTTGCTGCTACAACACCTTCTAAGCCCTTGGGCGTAACTGTAGTGGTTGACATATTCCTTTATCCGATTTCGAGCTTGCTGTACTGCGCAGGAAGCGCAGCTGCGGCCAACCTTCTTTTATACTCCAAAGAGCGGCGAGTTTCCAACCTTCGCGAGCATTGCGCGCGGCCAGTTCAGCGGACAAATGCACGCTTTTCCCGCACAGACTCGCGCCGCGGCGGTTCGTTGTTTCATCTGCGATTAACCGTGCCGCAGCGCCTCCGTCGGATCCACAGCGGTGGCTCTGCGCGCGGGGATGTAACTTGCCACCAGAGCTATGGCGGCGAAAACCAACGGGGCCGTAGCGAACGTGGCCAGATCGTACGCGCTGACATGGTAGAGGAAGCTCGACATGAGCTTGGTGAGCAGCAGTGCCGCAAGCAATCCAACGCCGATGCCCGCAATCGCCAGCACCATACCTTGCCGGACCACCAGACGCACAATGTGTGCGCGTTCCGCTCCCAAGGCCATGCGGATGCCCAGTTCCTGACGCCGCTGCGCCACCGAGTAAGCGAGTACGCCGTAAAGTCCAATGATCGCAAGCACCAGGGCAGTCGCGGAGAACGTGCCCAGCAGGAACATGGTGAAGCGAGGCTGCGCGCGTGCGCCATCCATCAATTCGTCCACAGTCTGGATTTTGGTTACGGGTTGATCAGGATCCACAGACGCCAGTTGCGCCCGCACTGCCGATACCATGGCGTGCGGGTCGGTGCTGGTGCGCACAAAGAGGTTCATGTTGGGCCAGGGAAGCTGGGGATAGGGAATATAGACTTGCGGCTGCGGGTCTTGAGCAAGGCCCTGGTTACGCACGTCGGCCGCAACCCCCACCACCTCAGTGTCCACTCCCCGTCCCAGCACCACGTGCTTGCCAATGGGATTTTCATTGGGCCAGAAGCGCCGCGCAAATGCCTGGTTCACAATCAAAACCTTCGGCGCCTGGGCATTGTCCGCGTCTGTGAAAGCGCGTCCGGATTGTAGAGGAATGTGCATCGTCTCAAGGTATCGCGGGCTGGTCGCCTCAATAATCATGAAGGGCCGCTGCGCCAGCGGGACCTCCGGCTGCCCTTCCGGCAGCATGGGTGTGATGCGAATTGGCGAAAGGGGGCGCGCGGCTGAGACCGAAGCCGATTGCACACCGGGGAGCGCCGACACACGCCGCACCAGTTCATCAAAGAACATTACTTGCTGATCTGTTTTGGCGTATTTCACTGTGGGCAGGGGAACGTACATGGTGAGCACATTGTGTGCGTCGAAACCAGGGTCGATCGTCAGCAGCCGGGCGAAGCTGTGTACAAGCAGGCCGGCGCCGATCAGCAGCAGTATGGAAAAGGCTACCTGCCCGATCACCAGCATGCTCTTGACCTGCACGCGAGCGTGGCTCACTGATGATCCACGTCCTTCATCGCGCAGAGTGGAGTTCATGTCTGTTCCTGAAAGCTGCAGGGCAGGGAACAACCCAAAGATAAGCCCGGTCAACACTGATACGGCTACAATGAACGTCAACACTCTCCAATCAATGCCTACGGAAATTCCCGGAGGAAGGTTGTTGGCGCCGAAAGCGGTGAGGGATCGGGTTGCCGCCCAGCTCAGGCCCAGTCCCACGGCTCCAGCCACCACCGCCAAAAGAACACTCTCTGTGAGAAGTTGACGAACGATCACGCCGCGCTTGGCGCCGAGTGCCGTTCGCACGGCAATCTCTTTGCGCCGCGCCAGCGCCCGCGAGAGCAGCAGGCTGGCGACGTTCGCGCACGCGATCAGAAGCAACAGGCCTACAGCGCCGGAAAGAAACAGCAGGCGTGTGCGTAAATCCGCTACCGTTAGTGCCTGCAGGTTTCCCGCCACCATGGAGACATCCGGGCCGCCATCGGGAGCCTTGGGATTTTCCTGGTTGTACTGCTGGTCCAAAACCTTCAGCTCCGCCATGGCTGACTTGAACGTTGCTCCCGGGTTCAGTCGCGCAACGCCCTGAAGGTAAGCGACGCCCGAGCGTAGGTGTTGTGGCGTCATGAACGTGAGTTCGAAATACCTCGGCGTCCACACTTCCGCCTGGCCGATGAAGGGAAACTCAATGTCCGCGGGGAGCACCCCAATGATCGTGTACGTCGTGGCATCGAGGTTCACCGTCTGGCCTAGAATTGCCGGATCGCCGCCGAACCGCGAATGCCAGAGCGCATCGGAGATCATCACCACAAACTTGCCTTCAGGACGGCCTTCCTCCTCGTTAAAAGCCCGGCCGAGCTGAGGCTTCAATCCCAGCACCGAAAAGAAGTTCGGGGAGACGCGAGCGATCGGCACCTGCGCGGGTTCACCGCGCCCGGTGAGGTTGAATGAATCGTTGGCGAACATGGCAATTCCTGAGAACGACTTGCTGCGCGCGCGCAGCATGTCATACCGGTTCAGCGAAATTCCACCCTGAGCCGCGACGGTATCGCCACGCCGCTGCGTCGCCAGAAAGGCCAGCCGTCCGGGATCGCGGTACGGCAACGGCTTAATCAGGACCGAACTGGTTACGGTGAAGATTGCGCTATTCGCGCCAATCCCGAGCGCGAGAGTCAGGATGGCAGCCAGCGTGAATCCAGGATTCCTGCGCAGCGTGCGCGCGCCGAAACGAAGGTCCTGCAGGAATGATGACATGGAAGGATTATAGAGTGTCACTCACCACGGAGGATTGAGGAAATCAAAATCCTCATCGGCGCTCGGGGAAGGTAACAATTGCCGGAAATCCAAATTGCCAAAGATTGAAAATTGAAACCCAAATCCGCGTTTATCCGCGTTCTTCAGCGGTAGGACTTTGTTTTTCTCCGTGTCTACGTGCCTCCGTGGTGAAAATCCTGTTTGCGTGGCAAGGTTCACGGCTGCAGATCCTTCCTTAAATACAACACCAGCCGGTTTCCAGGACGCAGATCATTTTCGCTGATGACGCGGTATTTGTTGCCGAAGCGCTGGTCCACTTCGCCCTTCTGGTCTTCATGCGCGATGATGATGGGCTGGTCCGTGTCCACCACTTTGCCCCAGTAGCCGACGTTGGGATAGTCGCGCAGATACCAGGGCAAAGGCCAATGCTCGGGCGACATTACGGTGATGCCGATGTTTTGCCCCTGCGGATTCCCGGCGGCAATTGTTTCAATCTCATTGATCAGGTTCAGAAAGTCACGCCGCGTGTGCGCGTAGCTGTAGGGCTGGCTCTCATCGTCGTAACTGTTGAAGCTGAGATCGATGGCCTGCGCTGCTCCGATCACAACCGCCACGACCAGCAACCCGACGGCCAGGATGCGCTGTCGCCAGCGCGCGAACATCTGCTCCAGTCCGTAGCCGGCCATAACGACAAAAGGCAGAACAATGCTCAGTTGCAGCCACGGTGTCTTGTAGGGAATGAGGCAGTAGGCGGCAAAGATCCCCATGGACCAGAACGCTGCAAAAACCGGAAACCGGCTGCGTGCCCGGAAGAGCGCCACAATGGTTCCAACAGCTCCCAGAACCATGATCGGCAGTTCGGCATCAGCTCGCAGTGAGAGTCCACCTCCGCGCCAGCCGCAGAGCCATTCCAGATATTTTGTCCAGGGATAGACGTTCGCGTTGCCGCTGGTCTGGAACCAGTAGGTGTAGGTGCGCACGGAGTCGATCACGCCTTGCGGGAAATTCGTGAACAACGATGAATACAGCACCACCCAGATGGCCAGAAACAACACGGCCGCGTTGACGATCAATTGATTGCGGCTCCAGCCGCGCTCGCTTCCATAGGAGGCTGACGATGGCAGGAGCCCTGACAACGGCGCTGCTTGCGGTTCAGAGTGGACGATTCGCAACCACGCAATCATGCATGCGACCGAAAGCACCCACACCATCACTGTGATGATCCATGTTTCCTTCGTCGTTCCCAGCAACGCCAGAGAAGCCGATGCCAACATGAAGTACACCGGCCGGCGGCTTTCGGCATAACGGAGCAGCGCCACAAGCGTTCCGAGGCTGAAAAAGATGAAAAGGATCTCGTGAATGAAGTAGCGCGAGAAGAAGACGAATCCGGGCGAAACTGCGGCCAGGGCAGCAGCTGCGAGCGATCCGAAAACCCCTAATTGGCGCCTCAGGCAGAGCATCAGCCATACAACTCCGACGCCAAACAACGCGGGAACCAGCCGTATGGTCCATGTGTTCAATCCGTCCTTGCCCAGAAACAGACTGCCAATCGTGGTTGTGATCTCGGCGATGTAATAAAGTGAGGGGCCATGGTAGTTCGCGGGATCGTAATGGTAGTACCCGGTGCGATAAAGGCTGACCATGAAGTTGCCGTTCACGCCTTCATCGTGGTGCAGGACCTTCGCGCTCAAATCCCACCCGCGTAGAAGCGAAGCCGCAATCAAAATGACCAGTGCCGTCCATTGCCAGATCGTCAGGCGCCCAATTTGTCGACTTTCAAGGATCGAAGGAGCAGAGACAGACGGCGGCGTTGCCTTGATCACGTTCGATCTGCGTTTTCTGATTTCTGCGGGAGCCGCCGACATTTGGGAATTTGCCCAGACCGCCAGATTGGGAGATATAGCCAATATTGCCACAAATCCGAGTGCAGCGCTCTCCGTCAGCGCGTGTGGCGCGGCTTGAGGGGAGCGTGGTTCTACTTAACTCTTTCCCACTGGCGTGGCGTGCTTTTCATGGAGGCTGTTGGCAACATCGATCAGCTCCTGAGGCACATAACGGGTGCGTGCAATGGCATCCGCGATGGGAACGGAAACAATGTCATTGCCTTTCAGGGAAACCATGCAGCCGAATTTGCCCGCGTGCGCCAGATCGATTGCGCCAATGCCGTAGCGCGTGGCCAGCATGCGGTCAAATGGTGTAGGAGACCCTCCACGCTGCGTGTGCCCCAGAACCACTGCCCGGGTCTCAAAGCCGGTGCGACTCTCAATTTCCGCCGCCAGCGTAGTGCCAATGCCGCCCAGGCGCACGTGACCGAACTCGTCTTTTTTCCGCCGCTCCATCTCGTTACTTACGTTGGCCAGCCTTGCGCCTTCGGCCACAACCACGATGCTGAAATAACGCCCACGGTCATGCCTGTGCTTCAGTGTCTCGGCAATTTCTTCAATGTCGAATGGCTGCTCGGGAATCAGGATTACGTCTGCTCCACCGGCCACGCCGCTGTAAATCGCGATCCAGCCTGAGTCGCGACCCATGACCTCGACTACGATCACGCGGTTGTGCGCCTCCGCCGTGGTGTGTACGCGGTCAATAGCTTCCGTGGCGATACTCACCGCAGTATCAAAGCCGAAACACAAGTCTGTGCCGCTCAGGTCATTGTCAATCGTCTTCGGGACGGCGATTACCTTCACGCCGCGCTCGAACAGCTTAAGCGAGACTGACTGCGTATCATCGCCGCCAAGCGCGATCAGGACCTCAATGCCATGATTTCTGAGCGTTTCCATGCAGCTCTCCAGCCCATTTTCCTTCTTGGCCGGATTGGTGCGCGAAGTCCGCAGAATGGTGCCGCCTTGCGGCAAGATCCCTTTCACCGCTTCCAGGTCAAGCGGACGTGTTATGTTTTCCAGCACGCCGCGCCATCCTTCAAGAAAACCAACAAATTCATCGTTGTAATGAAAGATCCCTTTGCGGACAATTGCCCGTATCACGGCATTCAACCCCGGACAATCACCCCCACCCGTCAAGATTCCGATCTTCATTTTCTTGCCCTTTCTGATGCTGACCGTGTTCGATAGAGCCTGTAACCGCCTGCTTCCGCAACCTTATTCTGCTGCGCCCAGAATTGCTCGTTTACCGGAAGTGAAGCCAGCTCCGGCGGACCAATCAATACATAGTCAACATGATATTGCTTCAGCAGTGCCGGTGTGCCGGGTGCGCCTGCATAAATCTGTTGGATGTCAGCCTGGCGTTGCGTGTAATCCAGCCCTCGTGAAGCGATCCACCCTGTATAGCCGAGTAGTGACAGCCTTCCGGTCAAGTAAACCGCAGATTGCCATGTAGGCGCGTTCAGCACCACAGCGCGCGGGCCGGTGTGGGCGAGAACAGCTCCAGCGGCAACCATATCGGCATTCGTGAATTCGCGGTTTGGTGAAGCATCGGTTACCACGCGCAGAACGTCCAGCCCGCCGGCCAGCAGCATTCCAACCAGAGCTCCGGCGGTAATCCAGCGCCAGCCGGACTTCTGTCGCAGACCTTTAGCCAGCAGCAAGGCGACCAGCGGCGCCGAGGCTAGATACCAATAGAAAAGAACCTTGATGTTGTCCCAAATCCAGGGCGCCAGAGAGATCAGGTTCGGGACAATAAAGCAGAGAAGAAAAGGAAGGTAATACTTGAGCAGCGGCCTGGGCGTAGAAAACTCAGAGCTGCGCCACACCAGCGCCATCACTAAGGCAAAGAGAAAAAAGCCCAGGTTCAAGATCCAAAATTGAACGACGTTGAGGTTCCCGTGGTCCCAGCCAAAGTGCCAGGAGATGTAGTCGCGCGCATGCAGGGTGCCGCTGCCGGCAAGCCACAACGCCTGCGGAAGCGCCACGGCAATGGCCGGAACAACGAACCACACCCAGGCTCGCCATGTCCGTCGAAAGATGAGCGCCATGCATCCGCCCATCACCATGACGACCAGATAGGAATGAGCATGAATCAGCGGCAGCAATCCGGCCAGCACGCCTGCCGCAAGCATTCGGTCGCGGGAGTTCTTAGGTTCAACGTAATCGGCCTGAGCGGTGACTACGATCCACCACTGGCAGAAGATGACGATCACGAGGGGCACGCCTAGCAAAATGCTGCGCTGCGGAATGAACAGAGTCGTCAATGAGTTGCCCCAGCGAAACAGGCCATCGAGGTTGATGGTGTAGTCGTGCGTGAGGTGTCCCAGCAGCGGGATCAGTCCATTCTCGCTGTTATGCAGATCCAGAAACAGCCACGACCAGCCCAGACCGCCGCTGAAAAGAACCAGCGCTACCGCGATCACACCGGCAAGATGGCTGCGCGTGAGCAGCCGTGTCCAGTAATGCATCAGCCCGGCAAGAGCGAGCGCCAGCACCCACCCCTGGAGCCACATGGCAGAAGTCATTGACGCTCCCGCGCGCACCAGCATGGCCGTCAGCACGTCGCACAAGAAAGGATAAGCAAAGCGCACTCCGGCAAACGTGGGGTCCTGCGGCGGAAAGTTCTGGCTATGGACAAAGCTGTTGATCACTTGAAGGTGTAACGTGAGGTCGCCGAGGTTGTTGGTAACTCCGGTGTAGAGGCCGTCATTACCTTGGTAGAACGCAAAGGAAAACAGAGCGGAAAGCAGGATGGCAAGAGCCGCATAGAGGCCGATGACTGCAAGCTGCTTGCGTGTCGGATGTTTGAATACAGCCGCAGCGGCGAGCGCCGCCCGGCTGCACTCGTTCCGAATCTGACTACGGAAATTATGATTGAGAAGCGTTAGCAAAGGCAGCAAGAGGACTGCGGCGGAAACCCACAGGCACGCGGCGCCGAGTCCGAGTGCGCAGGCGAGCAGGTAGCCCGTCATGGATGCAATCGCCGTCCCGATCGCAGCGCCCATGCACATGCGGGCGGGGAACGGAATCGTTTTGTCGAAGAGAAACGTCAGCAGCGTTCCACTGCCGATGGCGAGAGCAAGAAAAAAAAGTGCAACCAACATTTTTGAAAAGTGTTGCGCTGAAAGGCAATTCTAAACGATGTATATTGGCAGCATGTCTCGCGCCGTTTTAAAGATATTTATATTCTCGATTTGTTTAGCAGCCATCCAGGCCGGGGCGCAAACGCCTGCTTCCATCGATCTCCAGGACATCAACGGGGGCCACCACAAGTTGGAAGACTACAAGGGGAAAGTCGTCCTGCTTAACTTCTGGGCCACATATTGCGTCCCCTGCGCCGCTGAAATGCCGCTGTTGGGAGAAATGCAGAAACGATATAAAGACAAGCTGGTTATACTCGCCGCGTCCATTGACGATCCGGTGGACCGGCCCAAACTCAAACCGTTTCTGGTAAAGCACAAGGCGGGTAATCTGACGCTGATGGTAGGCCCCACGCTGGATACGCTCTCCGACTTGCATTTGGGCTCTCTGCCGGACACGATGTTCTTCGATTCGGACGGCAAGCTCGTTGCTAAGAGTGTGGGCGCCCTGAAGCGCCCTGAGCTTGAGCATCGCTTGTCCGAGATGATCGGTCCGCCGGTCATAAAAGCGCCACAATCGGAACCAAAGAAGAGCTCGAAGCCTGCAACCGCTCACTGATGAATTGGTTATGGCTTACTGCAAAAAACAAAGAGGGCAAGCGTTCTTTGATCGCGGATTGACATGAACAAGAAATCCACGTTCGCGGCCACAGGTGTTCTACTGGTTTTGGCTGCCATTGTGGTCGTCCGGTACGAGATCAACGCGCCAGCCAGAACAGCCGTTGCGAACCTTACGGCAATTAACAACATCACGGTTGGCCGGACAACAGAGGCAGACCTGCTGCGCCGCCCGGAATTTCAAAAGCTCGAAAGAACTTGCTTCGGGGCTGACTGTATTTACCAGATGGCGGCTGAGAATTCCTTCCTGGCGAGATTGCATCTTGCCCCGCGCACCAGCCTCTGGACAGTGGTCAATGTACGCGATGGAATTGTGACCGGAGTATCGGTAATCGCCTGGCGGGCCGGCACTCCGGGACTCGTGTTGAACCAGGTGGAGCAGGTGACAGATTGCGATCACAGCCCTTGCATTAAAGACCTGATTACCCCGAACCACGTAAAGCACGGCACACGGATCAGCTTCAACAGCCTCTCTAATATTCGCAATCACATGCCGGAGGCGGTGAATGGCGAGTGCTTGTCGCGATTGCATGGATGCCAATCCAACTCCGAGCTGATGCCGGTGTTCACGGAAATCCCTCAGGTCCAACGCAACTGAGCGATCCAGGAGCATGGATTGCACGAATGAAGTATGAGCGCTGGAGGAAGCTGCTTAGATTTCAGGCCGGCGTTTGTGCCACTCCGTCTGCGATTCAAAAGCGCGGGCCAGGGATAGCACCATACCTTCCGATCCAGGTGCGCCGACAATCTGTAGTCCGATCGGCAATCCAGACGTAGAAAACCCGCAAGGCACAGAGATAGCGGGCAGCCCGTAGGCGTTCCAGGGACGTGTGTTGCGCAGCATGAGCAGTTCGCGGTTGCGCAGTTCAGCCGGCTGCTGCTCCAGTTCCGCAAAGCTGGGTGGCAAGACCGGACAAGTCGGTGTGAGCAGCAGGTCCGCTTCCTCAAAGACGTGGAGAATCTCCCGCCGCTGGTGGAGAAGCTCACGGTATTTCTCAATGTAGCCGGTGGCGGGAACATCGGAACCGCTGCGGATGCGACGCAAAGTCTCGGGGTCGTATTCCTTCTCGTGCGCCGGCAGGTATCTCTGGTGGTAAACCCAGGGCTCGCAACGAACGACGGTGCGATCGGAATCTGTCGAGATGCTGATCTGGTGCACGCCGGCTGTCATTTGAGCCAGCAGGCCAATGGCTACATCCACAGCCTTAACAATTTCTGCATCAGCGTCCTGCCAGAACTCGCGTGGAGTGGCCAGGCGCAGAGCGGACACAGGCTCTGCCAGCGCTGAAGGGTAGTACACGGGCGGGAATTTCTGACAATACACGTCATGCGTGTCATAGTGCGCAATGGCCTGCAGGATGAGCGCCGTATCAGATACCGTGCGCGCCATCGGGCCCACGTGGTCGAGCGTCCACGAAAGCGGAATGATTCCCCGCGTGCTGACCAGGCCATAGCTTGGCTTGAGACCTACAATTCCGCAGAACGCGGATGGAAGACGAATGGAGCCAGCCGTGTCTGTCCCAATCGCGCCGTAGCAAAGCCCTGCCGCCACAGCCGCTGCCGAACCTGAAGATGATCCACCGGTGATGTGGCCTGCGTTCCACGGATTGCGCGCCGCACCGAAGTGGCTGATGACTCCACTGCCGCCATAGGCGAACTCGTGCAGGTTGAGTTTGCCCAGCAAAACCGCCCCGGCCTGGCGTAGCCTTCTGACCACTTCAGCATCTTCTGACGGTGTGTAATGCTGCAATACTGCGCTCGCTGCCGTGGTGCGAACGCCCGCCGTCTCGGCGAGATCTTTGACCGCGAGCGGAATGCCATGCAGTGGCCCTTTCCATTCTCCGCGCGCAATTTCTTTTTCAGCGCGATGCGCCTCTTCCATTGCGGATTCAGCGGTCACCGTGATGTAGGCTTTCAAACGGCTGTCCAGCTTCTCAATCCGAGCCAGGCACGCCTCTGTGAGGTCAACGGGCGAAACTTCTTTCGTCTGGACAGCCTGGCTTGCCCGGGTTAAATCGAGCAGCGCCAGATCGTGACTCGCGGATGTGGACATTGCCAGTCGAGGATATCACCTGAAAACAGTACATGTACCATAGTCACGTGCCAGTCTTAGTGGATAACGGCTTTCCTGTCTGAGACGCTTGGGATTCACGATATGATGACTCTTTTGAGAATCCATGTCTGACCAACCTAATATAAACGTGATGTTGCCCACCCGCGGCGAGATGCGCATTCTTAACGTACTTTGGGACTTGGGCCAGGCCACCGTGGATGAGGTTATTAAACATCCCAGCTTTGGCACTGCTCCAAATTACAAGACAACTCAGACGCTTCTCCGCATCATGGAAGAGAAGGGGCTGGCGCAGCACACCACCCGTGGCCGGGTTTTTGTCTTCTCGCCTTGTGTAAGCCGTGAGCAGGTGGCCAGGCTTTCAGTGCAAAACCTTCTGGAACATACCTTCGCGGGATCTCTGAGAAACATGATGGTGGGCGTAATCGAAACCAACTCGATCAAGGAATCGGAGTTGGAGGAATTGGAAGCTGTTATACGCCAATACCGCACAAACCGCAGCAACGCCTCACAGTAAAAGCAAATACAACCAGACACTCCTCGCTTCCACTGGCATTGATTTGCAGTCACAATCGACCGGACACAAATCAGTGTCGCGACGATTCGGGGTACATGTAATGTTCGCCTGAGAACAGGACGGCGATTCGAATCGGATCGGACGTTTGCTTCATGTTTGGAATCGTCACGTTGAACTTCACAGTCTGACCTTGATCCAGATCGCCGATATGCGTTTGGGAGCGGCCCAGGTCCCAATCGGGCGACCATCCAAAGAGCTTGCCGCCGGACTGGGCCCATTTGTCCCTGATCTTTTCCGGATAAGGGCGAACTGCAAAGGTCAGAGTGAGATCGAGAATACGGAACTGGTTCGGATTTCCAATTTCTCCGCTCAACAACAGGCCTGCGGGCGTGTATTCCACCTTGGTGAACTGGAGTGAATAGCCGTCGTGAAAAAACTGGATCGTATTCAGGACCGGGGCTACATAGTCATCGCTGTCGTAGTCATAATGGACGAAGCGGCCAAAAATCATATCCTGGCGGGTGGTGCTGAGCGAGCGCGATTGGCGCCATGCAAGCCATCCCAGCACGGAAACGCATACAAGAAAGAAAGCTGCAAGAACCGCCAGCGCCCAGGAGAGTTGCTTGATACGGCGCTCAAGAAGCCGGGCTTCTCCATTGGCTGCTCGCGCCGTCCGTGCGTAATCTTCCGCCATTTCTAACTCCTGGTCGTGAAAGCCTGCCATGAGAAGGTTCGTGACCAAGACATGCCCCAAGGTTTCGAGCACTTAACTATCTAAGAATAACTTCCAATCAAGATCGTCTCTAGTGGCTGATGAGGTGCGCTGGCAGCCATTTGAGAGTTAAGTTTGCTTACGGGGATCATGCCGCGGTTTTCTCTCCTTTTCTAAGTTGGATGAGTCAGGTTCCGTTTCGCGCGCCTGTTTTTTCAGGCGTCTGATCTCCTCGATGCGTTGCCCAAGAAGTTTTTCCCGGCCTTCCTGTGTGGGATGGTAGTATTCGCGCCCCCGTAAATTATCGGGCAAACATTCCATATCGGCGACCTTCGATTCCAGGTCATGAGCGTACTGGTACCCCTTCCCGTAGCCGACTTGCTTCATTAATTTGGTCACAGCATTGCGGATGTGGAGCGGCACGGGTTCTGCCGAGCTTTTTTCCACTTCCTCCAGTACCGCGCCGTATGCGGTGTACAACGCATTGGATTTAGGCGCGAGAGCCAGATAGGCAACGGCTTGAGCCAGCGCCAGCGCGCCTTCCGGCATGCCAAGAAAATCAATTGCGTCTTTAGCGGCAAGACATAGACCCAGTGCTTCCGGTGCCGCCAGGCCGATATCTTCTGACGCCATCCTGACGACACGCCGAGCGACATATAGCGGGTCCTCGCCTGATTCCAGCATACGGCCCAGCCAGTACAGAGATGCATCAACGTCACTGTTGCGCACTGACTTGTGCAACGCGGAGATCAGGTTATAGTGCTCTTCACCCGCCTTGTCATACAGGAGCACGCGTTTCTGCAGCGTGTCCTTGATGATCTGCTCAGAAATTCCGCCATTCTCGCCGGCTGTGCCGGCGGCAACTTCCAGGATGTTGTAAGCCACGCGCGCGTCGCCGCTTGAGTAACTCGCGATTTGCTGCAAAACCTCGTCACTGGCCCGCAAATGCAGGCGCCCAAGGCCGCGCTCGTTATCTGCAAGTGCCCTTTCCAGCAGCGTAACGATTTGCGCTTCAGTAAGCTGCTTCAGGATGTAAACGCGCGTGCGGGAAAGTAGAGCGCCGTTGATCTCGAAGGACGGGTTTTCCGTAGTGGCTCCGATCAAGCGGATGTTGCCACGCTCCACATGGGGCAGAAACGCGTCCTGCTGGGCGCGGTTGAACCGGTGGATCTCATCTACGAACAGGATTGTCCGGGTGCCGTATGTGCGAGCCTTCTCTGCCTCCGCCATCACCTGCTTAATTTCTTTTATGCCGGAAAGCACGGCCGAGAACTCAATGAACTCAGCCCTGGTCATGTGGGCGATGATCTGCGCCAGAGTGGTCTTGCCCGAACCGGGTGGTCCCCAGAAAATCAGCGAACCGGGATCATCGCGCTCAATCTGCAACCGCAGCGGCTTCCCCGGCGCGAGGATATGCTCCTGCCCGACGAATTCATCCAGCGTCCGCGGACGCATGCGATCGGCCAGCGGGCGCGCGCCCTTGGACTGGGGAGATTCGGGGAGTTGTGCAAATAAACTCATCGGGTGATCGGGTGATCCGGTGATCGGGTGATCTGGTTCAGCGACGTAGATACTTGACTCATAAACACGCTTTCGCGGTGCTTCGTGATGCGGAGAAGATAAGAACCGGTTGGCTGGCTTCGCCGAGCAGCTCGACCATTTTTTCTTTTCGAACTATTTCACTGTCGACCAGCATTTCAAGCCAAAAGACAGTCTCGTCAGCCTCCTCAAGCACGACGCCGAGCTTGGACACAAACTCTGCCTTCGAGCGCGCACGTCCTACAGCCCTGTAATTTGCGGCCATCGAAGTCGCAGACCTGAGTATCTGGTTGGAAATTACATTGGCTGCTCTCGTCTTGGGCAGCGCCTCTGACATTTTGATGATCCGCAATGCAAACATCTTAGTCCTGTTTTTCAACTCCTGATGTTTGTCTATGCTCACGCTATAGCTCCTTCTTGTATTCCGATCACCCGATCACCCGATCGCGGCGATCACCCGATTTCTGTTTTTGCCTTGCGGCTTCATAAAGAATGATCGACGTCGCGATGCCTGCATTGAGTGACTCCACACGCAATGAATGCGGGACCGTGATCAACCCATCCGCGGCGGAGAGGATTTCCGCAGGAACGCCGGCGCCTTCATTGCCGATCACGATCATGCATGGGCAGGAAAAATTCACTTCCGGCAGCGGCGTGCCTTTGCGTGACGAAGTGGCCAGCACACTCACGCCAGACTGTTTCAGGAGCTGAAGTGTCTCGGCCATTTTCACGCGCACGAGCGGCTCCCTGAATAAAGACCCCGCGCTGGCCCGCGCTGCCTTGGCATTGAAGTGGCTTACCGTATTCTCGCCCAGCAGCACTCCATGTACAGCAAATGCTTCCGCGGAACGAATGATGGTTCCAAGATTGCCGGGGTCCTGAAGGCCGGCAATTCCCACCAGCAACAAATCGTTGCGGCCATGTTGAATCACATCCTCCAGTTGTGCCGATTTGAGCTTGACCAGCGCGGCGATGCCTTGCGGTTTCTCGGTGCTGACGGCGCTGGCAAAAGCTTCATCGGGGAGCACCAGAGCTTGCGTGTGAGCGGAGATTTGCGGGAGGATTCGCACCGCGTGCTTGAGGCCGCTGTCGCTGAAAACGACCGCGTGGAGGCGCAGGCCGCTGCGAATGGCTTCCTCAATCATTCGCACGCCTTCAATCGCCAACGCACCCTCAGACGTGGGTTCGGCGTGAGCGAAGGCTTTGCGCAGCTCCTTGATAACTGGGTTCTGCCTGCTGGTGATCCGGCGCAAGCGGGCGTCAAATTCGTTCTGCACAGGCATCGGGCTCCATAATACAGCGGCTAGAGTTAGTCTTTTTCCAGCAACTGGTTTATTCTTAACCGTTTGTCTCAGGAAAAGAAAGCCATTCATGAACAACAGGAGTAGCTTTGACGCCGGAAATCATCAAGATCAATCCTGACAGTCCGGACCCGCGCATGGTGTCCTACGTAGCCGAACAGATCAAAAAAGGCCGTGTGGCCGGCATGCCGACTGATACGTTCTACGGGCTAGCCGCTGATCCGCTGAACCTGCATGCGGTTGACCTGATTTACGAGGTAAAGTCACGCAGCCGCCACAAGCCGCTTTCTCTGCTCATTGAGAGCGTGGAGCAGGCGGAATATCTTGCGCGTCCCTTGCCTGACGTTTTCTACGATATTACTGAGAAGTTCTGGCCCGGGCCTTTAACCATCATCGTGAAAGCGTCGTCGCGCCTGCCCTTGAAAGTAACCGCGAACACGGGCAACGTGGCACTGCGTGTTCCAGCGGCGCGCATTCCGGTGGAAGTGATCCGGGCGGCCGGCGTCCCTGTCACCGCCACCTCCGCCAATATCAGCGGTGCAAGCGAGTGCACAACGGCGGACGGTGTACGGCAGCAACTCGGAACAAAAATACCTTTGATTGTGGACGGCGGAACCAGCCCGCGCGAAGTCGCCTCCACCATTCTGGACATGAGCGTTGCAGGCAAGATCACCGTTCTGCGCCATGGCGCGATTCCGGAAAGCGAGCTGGCAGGGTTCCTGAACTGATTCATGGCGGCTAAATCCCGCAAAACCTGGCTGCTGTGGCTGGTGCTGGCCATCATCTGCTACGTGGCGGCAGTCTACCGGGGGATTGTTCGGCAGTCGAATATCGATGAGGCGCGTCCCGCAGACGCTATTGTTGTCTTCGGTGCTGCCGAGTATTCGGGGCATCCTTCCCCGGTGTACAAAGCCAGGCTCGATCACGCCGCTGAGCTGTACCGCAGGGGACTGGCGAGGTTTGTGATTACTACCGGCGGTCCCGGAGACTCGCGCTTTAATGAAGGAATCGTGGGCCGCGAGTATTTGAAGCGTCTGGGCGTTCCGGACAGTCACTTAATTGCCGAAACGCAAAGCATGGATACCGCCCAATCGTCGCGGCGCGTGGCCAACATCATGCGCGTGAATGGGCTGAAGACCTGTGTGGCTGTGAGCGATGCGTACCATCTTTTTCGCATCAAGAAAATGCTGGGCCGCGAGGGCGTGACTGTCTATGGTTCGCCGCGGCCCAACTCCCATCCGCAAACTTTCTGGAAAAGGCAGGAGTCGGCATTCCATGAGATCGGTGGCTATACGGTGTGGCTCTTACACTTGAGCTGAGACAAGCAACTGCCAGAAATGCCAAAATTGCCAAAGATTCAAAGTTAAAAACCGAGGCTCTGGTCGTGGCCCACGGCTTGCTTGTGTGCCACTCTTAAGTTGACTAAGTGGTCACAGATCTTGGCTGTGGAATAAAAGTCAGCGTTATGAGCTAAGGTCGGATCACCGTGAAAGCGAATCCCTCCGAAGCTAATCATGATTCAGTAAACGAACCGCTGCAGCAGCGTGTTTTCCACTTTGGATTCTTTGGCAATTTTGGCATTTTTGGCAATCCTATATCTCACTTTTTCTCTCTCAGCCCAAACCAGTTCCCCTCGTTGTCTGCAAAGATGGCAAAGGGTCCCCAAGGCAGCTCCTTGGGAGGCTGCGTAAATACGACGCCGCGGGAAGAGAGCTCCGCATATTTCTTCTGAAGGTCATCGCATTCGAAGACGATGGAAGGCTTGCGCTGGGCCCAATCTTCCATCATCGAGCGAGGATAGAGCACAAGGCAGGAACCTGGCCCGTCGGCACTTAGCTCCACCCAGCTCAGATCCAGGCCAATGGGATGGCTGCGCAGCACAGAGAGGCCAACCTGCTCCGTCCAGAATTTCAATGCCTCTTTTTGGTTTTCTACATAAATCGCAACTGTTGCAATCTGCAATGTCATAGCCACACTGAGTAACCCGACTGTTTCGAGGAGAATTCATATCGTATTACGAAATTGTGAAGTGTGGGGTCGTTTACCTGCAGCTAACTGCATTGCAGCGCTCCCATGCCGCATCTTGACGCTTGCGGCGCAGCAGTTCGATTGCAGCCACTCTCTACCGCTTGCAGGTTCGCCTCCTGGAGATTGCCAACCGTGATGTGCGGCGGGGCATCTTTCCCAAGGGAGGAGAGATTCATGAACTTTGAACCCGAGAAGACCGTCGATATTTTTGAGCGCGCTCCCAAACCCATTTCACCCCAGGTACATCGCTGGCTGGACGTGGCAGTTACTTCAGCATTCGCTGTGATGGGCGGAATATTTCTAAGCCGCAGAAACAAGCGGGCGGCCACGGCTGCGTTCATCAACGCAGGCATGGTCGCAGGCGTCTCAATGTTTACCGACTATGACGGTGATGGCCGCAAGCCCATCAGCTTCAAAATGCATGGCTTCCTCGATATCATGCAGGCCGCGACCGCGGGTACAGCGCCGCTGATGTTTGGTTTTCCTGCCGACGCCGCAGCCTCGTTCTTCTATTCTCAGGCCGGCAGCGAAGTCGGCGTAGTCGCCATGACGGACTGGGATGCTGGTGATCGCAACGCGCGGCGCCTTGATTACGCAGCATAGGCCGAAGTCAAAAGGCCATCCCACAAAAAAACCCCGGCAAAGAACATTCAGAACCGGCCTGGTGCGCATCCAGGCCGCGTTCATTCTCTGCCGCGATCTCAACCTTGGAAAGCATTCCACTTGAGCCCGCGGAGCGGCGCTCACGTCCTATCTACAGGTAAAATAGAAGCACGGCCCTGTAGCTCAGATGGATAGAGCGACGGTTTCCTAAACCGCAGGTCGGCAGTTCGAATCTGCCCAGGGCCTCCACTCCAGATGCCGAAATTCGAGAAGCACATCTTCATCTGCACCAACCAGCGGCCGCAAGGACACGCCAAAGGTTCATGTAACCCTGACGGCAAAGGCGAGCTGCACCAGCTCTTTAAGGCAGGACTTGCCAAACGCGGCTTGAAAGGGCGGGTCCGCGCCAACAAATCTGGTTGTCTCGATCAATGCGAGCACGGTCCGACTGTGGTGGTTTATCCAGAAGCCACATGGTACGGTGGAGTCACTGCCGCCGATGTGGATGAAATCCTTGATGCCCACATTGCCGGCGGAAGCCCTGTCCAGAGGCTCATCATTTCCGATTCCTGCCTGAACGCGGAGAGCTGTCCTCACAAGCCGCGCAAATAGAAGCTCGGAGATACAAGCTCCGAGATTCAGATAGGAGAAAGGAAATGAAGAGGCCCACTCCCCTGAATGGGCTCTCCTCAGCAATGTCAGTCTTGCGGTTCCGTTCCTGGGCTGGTCGTGGCGGGCTGTTGCTTGTTGCTGCGAGGCCGCGCATTTTGCCGTGCACTCTCTTCCTTCTTGCGTTCCACCTGGCTCCTGGCTCGGCGGAAGCTGTTCTGAGCGGCACGATCGTTCTTCAGGGCTTCGTATCCGGCGGTCAATCCGCCACCGAGCAGCGATCCGGCATAAGCGCCATCGCGGCAGTTGCAACCCAGCCAGCCGATGCCCCAGCCCAAAGCGGTGTTGCCGCCGATCATGGCCATATCATGGAAGCTTCCCAACGCATTGCGATGAAAGTGCAGGTACCATGTGCTCCCGGCGCCGCTTCCCATCAGCATGAGTTTTAGCGGCGTTTTGTCGCCCGGCAGGACAAATCCCAGTCCGGCCCCGGCGGCTGCGCCGGCCAGCACGGTGTAAATGTATTTGTGGCTCTTCGGGCTGATGCCGTTCAGGTCGCGCCTGTCAGGATCGCGCGTCTGTGCTGCTGCGCCCAGCGTGCCCAGCAATCCGAAGCAAAGAATGAGTATGCAGATTTTCTTGAGTGACATGTGTGAAGTGGCTCCCCATCGGAAAAGTGCGGTTGCCCCGCAGTTGTGCAATAGGATGTGCGGACAATCGGGGGAAGATGCGTCTCTTGCGTAGCAGCACGCGAATTATGCGCTCACAATCAGCGCGCGACGAATCAGGAGCGGGAGCAGCGGTTCCGATCAGCGGGCGCTGTATCTGGATCCGGGGTTGTGCGGGAACAGAATGGTCACGATCAGCAGCAAGGCCCCGACCACAATGGCGCTGTCAGCTATGTTGAAAGGCGGCCAGTGGTGAGGACCAATGTAGAAATCAAGAAAGTCAGTCACCGTGCCCTTGCCCAGCCGGTCCCAAAGATTGCCTAGAGCTCCGCCGAAAATCAGGCAGAGCGAAACGGAGGTAGCGTCCAGCACAGGCCTGTGATGCCAGAGCAGATAGCTGACCACCACACAAGCCAGAACTGAGAATGCAATCAACCCAAAAGTGCGCCAGGGAGTCGTCGCATCAGCAAACATGCTGAAAGCTGCCCCGGTATTCTCCCAGTGGGAGAGCTGAAACAAACCCGGAATGATCGGGACTTCATGCGCGACGGGTAGCTGCCGGATGATCAGCAACTTTGTGGCTCTGTCCAGCAGGACCACTGCTGCGACGATCAGGAGTTGGTATTTTCGCATGGAGGACTTGAGGGTTCCGGTATCACTCAGCAGAATTCAAGCTGCTTACTCTCAAAAAGAACAGATCACCCGATCACCCGATCACCCGATGACGTCACGGCTGGCTGACGACCTTCTCTTCCTGCGGCGCCAGGAAAATTTCACTTAGCAGAAGCAAGGCGCCCACCACAATGGCGCTATCAGCAATGTTGAAGGCCGGCCAGTGATGGCTGCCGACATAGAAATCGAGAAAATCTATGACACGGCCACTGGCAATGCGGTCCCACAGATTGCCAAGCGCGCCGCCAAACACGAGTGACAGCGCGATGGCCGTGGTATTCATGGCATTGCCGTTCTTCCAGAGCAGGGCGGAAACTACGGCCAGAGCAGCCACTGAGAACAGGATCAGCATCGCCACCTTCCATTCGGAAGGTGAGTCGGAAAACAGTCCAAACGCCGCGCCCTGGTTCTGCACGTGGGTCAGCCGGAAGAGTCCGGGTATCACGTCCACGCTGTCGTTGGGGGTGATATTTTGTGAGATCACCCATTTGGTCAAGCGGTCCAGCAAGACCACCAGGGACGCTATCAGAATGTGATACTTACGCATAATTTCATCAGTGGCTTGCGGCCGTCACCGTCTCCAGTTCCTCCAATACCGGCAGACACCGCTCACAAACAGTAGGATACCTCGCACTCTTGCCAACCTCAGCAGAATAAAACCAGCAGCGCTCGCACTTCTGGCCAGCGGCCCTCTGGACTTCTACGCGCAAGGCAGTCTGATCGCTCCCCCCAGCAGTTCCTTTGACTTCCAGTCCGGAAACTACCAGCAGGAAACGAAAATCGGTGCGATACCGTTCCAGCAATGTTTGGATGTCCGGCGGGGCGTCAACAATCGTAATGCTCGCCTCCTCTGTCCGGCGGATAAGTTTTTCCTGTCGCGCGATCTCCATGGCCTTCAGCACTTCATCCCGGACCTTCAGGAGCGACTCAAAATCTGCCCTGAGGCTTCTGACCTGCGGCGACTCAAGCTCCGCGCAAAGTTCTTCAGGCGCCGGGAAGTATGCCATATGAACGCTCGGAGTCTTACCGCTCGTCTTGGGCAGCCATTGCCAGACTTCATCTGCGGTAAATGACGCGAGCGGAGCGATGAGACGCACCAGTGCCTCGCCAATTTTCCAAACCGCTGTCTGCGCCGAGCGCCGCGCCAGCGAACCCGGCGCCGCGGTATAAAGCCGGTCTTTGATGGCGGCAAAATAAATGTTGCTCAGCGTAGCATTGCAGTACTCGTTCAATTGCTGGTAGATGCGGTGGAACTCAAACCGGTCATACCATTCGCGGACGCGCCGGCAGAAATCGGCCGCTAGTATCAGCTCGTACTGGTCCAGCGCCTGCATGTCAGCGAACTTCACCGCATCGCGCTCCGGATTGAAATCGAACAGGTTGTTCACGATGTAACGCAACGTGTTGCGGATATTGCGATAGTCATCGCTGATGCGGTCCATCAGCTCGTCAGAGACTGTAACGTCTTCCTGGAAATCCACTGAGGCCACCCAGAGGCGGATGATCTCGCCGCCTTTGTTGTCTGCGATCTTGGTGGGATCAATGCCGTTTCCCAGTGATTTGGACGTAGCACGGCCCTGCGGGTCCAG
>DATNDP010000100.1:0-5180 GCA_035553195.1 Candidatus Acidiferrales bacterium | reverse complement strand
TGCATTTTGGAGAGAACACCCCTGCCGCCCAGGAAAGGAGGGCCCAGCAACTTGCCGTACTGGACGCGGCAAGTCAGACGCGGGCGCAGGTGACCCTGGCGATCGTTCCGGCAATCAGAAAATTGGTGGAGGCTTCAGCAGGAGAAGCGGCAACAGTGCCGCCGTCAAAATAGGAGTCAGGCTTTCAATTCTTCTGCTTCGGGCAAACGGAGTTGCGATTTGGCGAGCGCCGCGGCAAACAACTCTTCCACCTGCACTTCGTCGCACTCTTTCGCAATGGCCACCTCGCTTACCAGAAGATAGCGCGCCCGCTCCAGCATTTTCTTTTCGCGAAAGGACAATGGCTTGTTCTGATGAAGAACCAGCAGACCTTTAAGCACGTTGGCCACATCCATCAATGCGCCGGTGCGCATCTTGTCTGAATTTTCCTTGAAGCGGTCTTTCCAGTCCACATTGCTCTCGCACTCTCCGCCCCCTAGAAAGTCCACAATTTTCTGCACGTCGCCGTTTTTTATTACCCGGCGCAGTCCAATATTGGAGACATTCTGGAATGGGACCATCACCTTAAGGTTGCTGGTTTTGATGTTGAGGAGGTAAAACTGCTCGACCGTCTGCCCCACAGTGCGCGAGCTGATCTGCTCGATAACCGCTACGCCGTGATTGGGATAGACTACTTTGTCGCCGATGCGAAAACTCATTCGGTTACTGATCATCAAAAATCCTAAGACGCAGGCGACCCGAGGAACTGCTACTTCCATTCTACCGCAAAGCGCTGGGCCGCGGCCCGCGTTCCGCGCCGGGTTCTTGCTCTTATTGGAAAGTTATTGATATATATAGCGTTAAAGCCATCTTGACAATCCCGCGGATATGGCAACATGTCCGTTCGGGGGCCGCAAACTCAGTTTATAATCCCAATGAAATCAAATGACTGAGCAAATCAAGAAGAAGTTGCAGGACGAGATCAACGCGCTGGAGCACGAACTCGCCCACGAACTGCCTGCCGAATTGAAAAAAGCCGTGGCTCTTGGAGACTTAAGCGAGAATGCCGAATATCACATGGCGAAACAGCGCCAGGAGTTTGTGAAGGCGCGCCTCCGTCAGCTAGGCAAGCGTATTGCAGATTTGTCTCTCATCAACATGAACAACATTCCCAAAGACAAAGTGGGCTTGGGCTCGAAGGTGAAAGTTTACGACAACACCAAGGAAGAGGAGATGGAATACAAGTTGGTGACCAGTGAAGAATCTGACGTCACCGCCGGAAAAATCTCCACCACGTCTCCGATTGGACGCGCTCTACTTAACAAAAAAGTTGGCGACAGCGCCACCGTGGTCACTCCTAACGGCAGCCGCGAATTGGAAGTTCTAAGTCTCAAGACCATCCATGATGAGGCTGAAGCTTCATGACATGGACGAGCGCCTTTGGGCGCGCCTGCGGGGTTCTGCTCGACTTTATCGTGCGCATGCTCGCGCTCGCGCACATCAATCCCAATGTGCTGACGTTTATGGGATTTGTGGTGAACATTTGGGCAGCGTTTTTGTTTGGTTATGCCGACGCCGACAATCAGCGGAAGATGTTTTTTTACGCCGGCCTGGTCATCATCGGCTCGGGCTTCTTCGATCTGGTGGATGGCCGCGTGGCCCGCGCCAGCAACCAGGTAACGCGCTTCGGTGGCTTCTTTGATTCTGTGGTGGATCGCTACAGCGACGCCTCCCAATATTTCGGATTGCTGGTCTTCTTTGCTCGCGGCGACCGCACGTTTTACATCGTGCTCACCGCGTTCGTCATGGTGAGCGCGATTATGGTGAGCTACACTCGCGCCCGCGCGGAATCGCTGATCGGCTCCTGCAAGGTTGGATTCATGGAACGCCCGGAACGGCTAGTTCTCATCATTCTGGGCGCGCTGTTTAATCGCATGGCGCCAGTGTTGTGGCTGATCGCGGTATTGTCCACCATTACCGTGATTCATCGCACGGTGCACACTTGGCGGCAGACGCAAATTCTGGAAGCGGAAGCCAACCAAGCCGGACAAGCCGCGTAGGTTCGCTCGGTCTCCCCAGAATTATCGTCTCCTCCCGATGCTAGACTAGCTTTTCTTTTCGAGGGAGAACTTGCCAACCAATCCGGTTCTTCTTGTTCACGGCGGCGCATGGGCAATTCCCGACACCATGGTGGAGGCCCACCTGAATGGTGTCCGCAACGCGATTGCCGCCGGATGGCACGCGCTGGAGCGCGGCGGTACGGCACTCGACGCGGTGGAAGAATCCGTCGTCGTGATGGAAGACGACGAGATTTTCGATGCCGGGCGCGGCAGCTTTCTCAATTCAGATGGCAAAGTCCAACTCGACGCACTCATCATGGACGGGGCGACGCTTCGCGCGGGCGGCGTGGGCGGCGTGGAAAGAATTGCGAACCCCGTGCGCGCGGCGCGGAAAATCCTTAGTGACAGCCCGCACGTTTATTTTGTAGCCGAGGGCGCGGAGCGCTTTGCCGCCGAGCACGGAATCGAGCTTTGCAGGAACGAAGATTTGGTGATTCCGCGCGAGATGGAGCGCCTGCGGGAATTCCAAAACAGCAACAAAAAGCTCGATCCCACGTACTTTTCGCATGACACAGTCGGGGCGGTGGCTTTGGATAGCCGGGGAAACATCGCAGCCGCGACTTCCACGGGCGGAACGTTGAACAAAACCCCGGGCCGGTTAGGCGATTCTTCGCTGATTGGCTGTGGCTGCTATGCCGACAACGATTCGGCCGCCGTTTCCATGACTGGATGGGGTGAGCCGATTATGAAACTGGTGCTGGCCAAATGGACCGCCGATCGGGTGGCCACCGGCAACTTGCCTGAGTGGGCCGCCAAAGAGGCCATGAGTTATCTGCAACGACGATTACAGGGACAGGGCGGAGTTATTGCGTTGGACGCGCAGGGCCGCGTCGGAATCGCCCATAACACCCCCAGAATGGCCTGGGCGCTCAAAACTTCCAGCCGAGACGAAAGCGGAATCCAGCGTTAGCCTGTGAAAGTTCTTGCATAAGCCAAGTTGCCCGAGTAAGATTCCGGCCCGGTCACTAAAGTAACCACCAGCGAACCCTTTGGAAGGTTGACCCATCCAAGGAAGCACGAATACCATAGAGACTCACGCACAGGCTGGAAAGGCCATGGCGTCACGGTAAGTCATAGAGAACTATGAAGGTTATAAAACTCTATCTTCTGATCGCGGCGTTTGCCGTGCTTGCTTTGGGAGTAGCCTCCTGTGGCTCTTCGCCGCATGCAGCGCCACTGCTGCCACAAGCTACCGCGCCCTCTATTTCAGCCGCACAGAAGCCTCCAGCGGCCTCCAAAGCCACCGCGCAGCCTAAATTTCAGGAAGCTTCAAAGCCCGAAACAAAACCTGATCCCGTCGTGGAACTAATTGCGGCGGCTGAAAAGCAATATATTGCCGGGCAACAGCACTTTAAGGCCGGCGAGCAGGACGCCGCCAAAGAGAGCTTTGACAATGCCTTTGATCTGCTGATGAACAGCAAACTGGACATCCACTCCGATCCGCGACTGGAGCAGGAATACAACAAAGTTCTGGCAGGAGAGAACAGCCTTGAATTGCAGGCCGTTCAGCAGGAACCGGCATCGTCCGACAGTTCCGACGCCCAGAAGTCCGAGCCCGCGCCGATTGACGAAATCAACGAGACCACGCCTGCGGTTGATCCGAACCTGAAAGCCAAGGCCGAAGCCGAGATCAAGGCCACGCACTCCGATCTGCCGCTGATGATGACCGATCCCGTGGCCGGATACATTAACTACTTTTCCAATCGCGGTCGCGGGACTTTAGAGCACGCGCTGGAGCGTGGCGGGCGTTATCAAGACATGATTCGGACGATCTTCAAGCAGGAAGGGGTGCCGCAGGACCTCATCTTCCTGGCGCAGGCTGAATCCGGGTTCCATCCGATGGCTGTTTCGCGGGTGGGAGCGCGGGGCATGTGGCAATTCATGTCGGTGCGTGGACGCGCTTACGGCCTCAAGAAAGACGCGTGGGAAGACGATCGCCAAGACCCAGAGAAATCCACCCGCGCTGCTGCCCACCATTTGAAAGATCTCTACAACCAGTTTGGCGATTGGTATTTGGCCATGGCGGCTTACAACTCCGGTCCGGGGACGGTGCAGCAGGCTGTGCGGCGTACGGGCTATGCGGATTTTTGGGAGTTGTATAACCGCAACGTCCTGCCAAAGGAAACGCGGAACTATGTGCCCATTATTCTGGCCATGACGATTATGGCCAAGAACCCGGCGCAATATGGCTTACAGAACATTGTCCGCGACCAGCCGATTCCGTACGACAGCGTCACAATTGGATATCCCGTGGATCTGCGCTTAGTGGCCGAGTGCGTGAACGCTCCGGTAACCACGCTGCAGGACTTGAATCCCAGCCTATTGCGGTGGAGCACTCCCAAAGACGGCACCTTTGCACTCCATCTTCCCAAAGGCACCGAAGATCAGTACGAGACAGCGATCAGCGAGATCCCGGAAAACATGCGGGTCTGGTGGCGGCTGCACAAGGTTGAGCCGGGCGAGACGCTTTCTTCCATTGCACGCACTTACCGCGTGACGCCGCAAGCCATTGAGAAGGCGAACCACATGGAAGATGCCATCGTCGCTTCCGATGGGCAGTTAGTGATCCCGGTAGCGCCTGGGCGGAGATCGCTGGCCGATGCGGGCAGCTATGCTCGCCGCATTACCCGCTACCACGTACATCGCGGCGATACCGTGCAAAGCGTGGCGGAAAACTTTGGCGTACCTGCGCTTATGGTGCGCCGCTGGAACCATCTGCGGGGCGACAGCGTGGCCGGGCGACGCATCCTGTATGTGCACCTTCCGGTGAGCCCGCGTCTATTGTCAGAAGCCAGTGAGACCTCACGGCATAAGTCTGTTAAGCACAAGGAAACAAAAGAATTAGCTGCCAAAGAGAGCGTCAAGGCTGCTACCGTGCGGCACAAGGTTCAGGCCGGAGAAACACTTTACTCCATCGCCACCAGCTACAACACCACGGTTTCTGCGTTGCAACACGACAACCGCATCGTGGATGTGGCTTCGCTTCGCCCGGGGACGGTTTTGGTCATTCACCGTTCGGAATAATTTCCGTCAAAATTTTTAGGAATTGTCCGCATAGAAAGTTGCTTTGCGGGCGGGGCA
>DATNDP010000099.1:0-7136 GCA_035553195.1 Candidatus Acidiferrales bacterium | reverse complement strand
GTCACAATGTGGCCGTATTCGGTCTTGGCGTACGAAGCGAACCAGCCAAAGCGCGTTCCATCTTTGGAGCAGGTGCCTGTCTTGCCAAGGATCTGCTCTTCATCGAAGTTAACGCGCAAGCTTCGCGCAGTCCCGTACTCTACCGCGCCCATCATGCCATCCTGCATTTCGGGGATCACGTCGGCGATTGCAAGCTCACGCTTGACCCTGGGCTCAAAATTCTGCACCTCGTCCGGCGAAGTCGGATGCTGGAGGTAATAAAGCGTTCCTCCATTGGCAATGGCGGAAACCAGCGCGCCCAGTTGCAGTGGCGTCATGGAGATGCCTTCACCAAACGAGCACATCCTGCCTACGCCGCCAAGTTTCGCTGGAATTTCTGTGGTAGGGTACACGCCCCGGTGCTCGCCCTCAATGTGATATCCCGCGAGTTCGCCCAGCCCAAACTGGTGCGCATAATAGCTGACCTTGGCAAAGCCCAGGCGGCGTCCCAGCGCTTCAAAATACGCATTATTCGAGTGCGCCAGCGCCTGCGTGAGGTTCATTTTCCAGCGGCCGCCGAGTGAAACCTCTGTCTCGCGCGAGATGATGCCTTCACTCAACGCCGCGAGCGCCACTGAAAGTTTGATCGTCGAGCACGGCTGTGCGCCTCCTGAGAGCGCCAGCGTCTGGTTGACCATGGCGAGGATTCGGCCGTCTGTCGGATCGATGGCTACCATCGTCCCGTTCATGTTCCCCAGGGCATCCAGCGCGGCCTGACGAACCATGGCATCTTCACCGGCGGTCTCATCCCCATTGGTGATGTCGGTGGCGTACGAGCTGGTATGGAAATGCTCAACGTAGCGGTGGCGACGATGGCGTACGCGCGCAACTCGCCGTTTGGCAGTAGTGCGCCGGCTGCGCACCGCTCGTTTGTGCGCGCTTACCTTTCGTTTGTGGACGCTCCTCTTCCTGGTCTTGTGCACAGTCTTCGCGACTGTACCGTCTTTTTTCACTTTACTGGTTGAGTCTGCAGCGGCAAAGCAGACGGTGGAGACGAGCGCCATGACAAAGGCCGTAACTACCAGAAAGACAATTCTGAACCGGGACTTCATGGGGTCACTTATACCTTGTAATTTCCTGGGGAGACGAAGTGTTGATGGATAACCGGCGTCCACAACGGAACACCGGGCTGCGCTGTATTAATTTGAGCCGCTACGTGCATGTTACGAGAGCAGCCGCATGTGTTACATCCCGAATTCACCTGAATGCGGGCTAGGTGTTTCCCGGCTTCGTTCCGGCGCACTAAAAAGAAGATGCGGCAGCTCTGGCGCGGTTTGTACGCCTGAGCTGCCCGGCACCTGCTGCGAAACGGGGAAGAACTCTCCTGGTTCCAGCTAAACCCTAAGTCGGAAGCCAAGTTGTACTGCTTAACTGGCCCGCCGCCGGTTAATTGATTTCGCCGCGTTTGCGAATGAACGCGGGCACATCCAGGTCGTCCCGTTCCACAGTGGTACGAATGGATTCGGTGACCGTAGCTAGAGTCGGAGTTTCACGTACCGGCGCCGCCATTACGCGCGCCGGCATGCCATTGCCGTTTCCATTCGAGCTATGCGCTGGCGCTGCGTTGACTACGCGCGCTTCCGGTTGCGCAGGCGTCGGTTGCTGATAAGTATTGGCCGTGCGCGCTGACGCAATTGCCTGCTGTGCGACGGTAACACCGCGCTGGCTGCGCTGCTGGAAGTCGCTCTTGAACCCGGTGGCGATCACCGTGATCTTGACCTCGTCCTTCATCTTCTCGTCCTGTACGGCGCCGAAGATGATGTTTGCGTCCTCATGCGCAGCCGATTGAATAATGGTGGAAGCCTCATTCACTTCCGCCAGCTTCAGCGAGCTTGAGCCGGTAATGTTGATCAGGATGCCGCGAGCGCCGTCTATCGCGCCTTCCTCGAGCAACGGCGACGAGATGGCCGCCTGTGCTGCTTCAGTAGCCCGGCGTTCGCCTTTGGCGATTGCCGTTCCCATCACAGCATGGCCCATGCCCTGCATGATCGTCTTCACGTCAGCGAAATCGCGATTGATGATGCCGGGAATGGTGATGATGTCGGAAATGCCCTGGACAGCCTGGCGCAGAATGTCATCGGCCACCCGGAACGACTCAAAAAAGCCTGCATTCTGGGCCACAGCGAGCAGTCGCTCGTTGGGGATGACGATCATCGTGTCCACGCTGTCCACCAGTTCGGCCATGCCGCGTTCGGCCTGATTCATGCGCCGTTTGCCTTCAAAAGCGAATGGCTTGGTCACTACGCCCACTGTGAGCGCGCCCATCTCGCTGGCCAACGAAGCAATGATCGGCGCAGCACCGGTGCCTGTGCCACCACCCAGTCCGGCGGTTACAAAGACCATGTCCGCGCCTTCAAGGGCTTCAATGATTTTGTCGGCATCTTCCAGCGCCCCACGGCGCCCAACTTCGGGATTAGCGCCCGCGCCCAGGCCTGTGGTCAGTTTGGTGCCAAGCTGAATTTTGACCGGCGCACGCGACATCTGCAGAGCTTGCAGGTCCGTATTGGCCACTACAAACTCCACTCCCTCCATGCCTGCGCAGATCATGCGATTGACTGCGTTGCCGCCACCCCCGCCTACGCCGATCACCTTGATTTTGGCGTTATTGCGCGGGTCCTCATTGAAGCTGATCCGGATCTCGCTGTCCGGCTGCGTCCTCTTCTTTTCGTCGTTCATGCATCACACTCCTGATCCTTATCCGGACCGTCACCTGATCCGGGATGCAAATTGACTGCATCCCTTCTCCATCCTTAATTCCCGGAAGCCTGCTGCGACTCCCGGCAGGAAGAGTTTTTCTTTACGCACCCAATTTGGCCAGAAGAGTGCGCACCTTCGCGCCAAAGCCTTGTTCCTGGATCATCTTCGCCGCCGTCGTGCGATGGGCATACATGGCCAGCCCGATCACGGTCGCAAACTCCGGCTCCGCCAGCTCAGGCGGCATGCTCGAAATTGGCTGCGGTGAAGCCAGCCGCACCGGTTTGTCCAGGACTTTTTCAAAAACGTCGTATAACCCCTCCAGACGCGACCCGCCGCCCGTGAGCACCACGCCTGCATTACACAGCTCAAGCACTCCCGCCTGCGCCAGATGCTCGCGCGTCAGCTCGCACAGCTCGTCGGCGCGCGGCTCAAGGATTTCCGCCATGAAACGGCGGGGCATCAGGCGCGACGGCCGATCGCCGACCGCGGGGACTTCAATCTCGTCAGCTTCAGGGACCTCGCTGCTGACGGTGTGGCCGAATGCTTTTTTGATCTTCTCCGCTGCGGCCACCGGAGTTCTGAGTCCAACGGCGACGTCGTTGGTGAAGTGATCGCCGCCAATGGGAACCACGCCTGTGTGGGCGACCATGCCTTCGTAGTACACAATCAAGTCTGTCGAGCCTGCGCCGATATCGGCCAGGCAGACGCCCAGCTCTTTTTCGTCGGCCCGCAGGACGGCGTCGGCTGACATGAGCGCCTCATAGACCACGTTATCCACGTGCAGCCCGGCACGGTTCACAGCGGTGACCACATTCTGCGTGGCGCTGGCGGAGGCCGTGACCATGTGCAAATTCACTTCCAGCCGGCGCCCCATCATTCCAACGGGATCGCGCAGGCTGCCCTGATCATCCAGAATGAATTCCTGCGGCAGCAGATGAAGGATTTCACGGTCGGCCGGCAAAATGACGGAACGCGCCTTCTCCACGGCGCTGCGGATGTCCTCGCGCTTCACGTCGCGAGGTCGATTTCCGAGAGTCACGCCACCGCGGCTGGTCACACCTTTTATATGTGATCCGCCGACAGCAACCATGGCGCTCTCTACCGTGCACCCAGCGAGCTTTTCCGCCTCTTCAAGCGCCTTTTGAACGCTGTGTACGGCCCGATCGAGTTCAACAATGATGCCCTTGCGCGAGCCGCGGCTATCTACAACCGAGTGTCCGGCATAGCGCAGCCCGGATTCACTGGCATGGCAAATCAATGCCACCGTCTTGGCGCTGCCCACGTCCAGCACGGTAATCGTGTTCTGACTGCCACTGCCGTTTCCGTTCATTGGCGTACTGCTCATTCTTGGCTCCTGGCTGCTTGCTGCTGGCTTTAGCTATTGGCTCTTAGCTTTTGGCTATTCGCGCTTGCTCCCTGCACTGCTCACATGGAAGCTCTGAATCAATTGCTTCTTACCTCTTCTTTCTCCAATGTTTTCTCCGCGACTGCGCGGCTCCGCGGTGAACCGGTTTTGCGGGAGCAACTGCGGGCACGGGCTTCGCCTGGGTCGTTGCGACAGGCGCTTTGTCCGGATTAACAATGATCTGCCCGTCATACCGCAAATCCACTGACTGCAGATCCGGAAACTGGCGTCGCCATTCGGCGATGTGCGCCAGATACAGCTTGTAGCGGTCCAGAAAATTCGACGATCCCAGATGGATCAACAGCGCTCCGCCGCCTTCATCCGCCAGGACCTTTACGTCTTCCGGGTCGGAGAGATCTACCTCGCTCAGTTGGCGGGTATAGCGCGCGCCATCGGCGCCGCCCGAGTCAAGCTCCGCAGCCATATGGTTGTAGATCTTCATGGCCGCCGCGCGAGAGGAAAGCGGCTCGGTGTCGCTGATTCCGTGAATTACCGGGAAGGAATATTTGCTGTGCCGGTCGGCGGGCATGCCCATGATGACGCCGTTCGCGTCAATCAGGCTGATGCGCGGCCCGATCTCGACAAATGCGACAGGCGTGCGCTCCTTGATATCGACGGCGACGCGATTGGGCAGGAGGCGCATCACGGTCGCGGATTCCACCCATGGAATCTTTTCAAGCTGGCGCTGCCGTTCTTCCAGCGGGACATAAAAGATGTTGCGGCCAATATCTGCGCCGGCGATTTCCATCACGTGCGAGCGCGACGCATTGCGAACGCCGGTGATCTCAACGTTGTCGCTGGAGTTGATGCGGAAGCGCCAGGAATGCATGGCATAGCCGTAAGCTGTGGCAGTGACGCCGCCCACCACCAGCGCGCCACCGACAAGCACCGCTGCCAGCTTGATCTTCTGGGCCAGTTTTTTCGGCAGCACGTTGCGCTTGACTGGGACGCGACGCTGAGCGCGCAGAAATTGCACTTCATCGTCATCTTCGAGATCGAGCGCTATCGCGTCATCCAGATCGTCACTTACAGGGGCACGTTTCCGGGAACGTTCCGCACTTCTGCGGAATCCGGATGAAGGTGAATCGGAGGAATCGGAACTGCGCGCAGGGCGGCTCGCGCGGTCATCCGCGGAGTTGCGAACAGCAAATTCGCGGCCACGGTCGGTCCTAATCCGTGGCGGGACGGCAGGTTCGTCGTTGGGATTGACTTCAATCAGCTCGCGCGCCATTAAAGCAATCAGGCCTGCGGAGTTTTCGCCAACCTCAATATACCTGTTTCTTCCCGTTTTTGTTAGGAGATTTTACGGTGAGACCGATTTTTTTCCGGGTTGCTTCGGAAGTGCGAGTTGATGGTGGTGGCGAAGCTATTGAAATCTCCGATGCGCGACTCGGACGCAACGACGGACATGTGACGCAGACGCTCTTGCCGTCCAGGTCCATAGTTGTGTGGCACAGCGCGGCAAGCATCAAGAGCACAAGCAGCAGCTCGTTGAAGGTGTGGCACAGGCGCCCGCGCCTGTGAGTCCGCCCCTCTCGATGCAACCACGGTAGGAGAAGGCCTTTTCCCAATCAAGAATTCCATCCTGACCCCGCGCACTCAATTCTGGCTGACCAGGCAAAAATTTATGCGCGCGGGTGAAGGACCGCTCCGCTGGTGTTTCGCGGCAGCCCACCAGAAATCCAAAGACCTTCGCTCCCAACTGAAGTTGTTCCCAAAAACAACCTCTCTTCGACGACATCAGCACAGGCAGGAGTGCCTGTGCCACACGAGTATTTAAGATTGCTGCAGAGAGGTCGAGTCTCACATCTGTAACCGCTATCCCGACGAATGTGGCTGGGCAATCGGTTATATAAGGGTCCTCTGGTTTTTCCAGCCGTGGTGGCTCTTGATCCGCGATCGTCCGCGTTGATCCGCGGTACAAACTCACTTGCTTTTGGCGTGCGCAGGCCCGTGGGAATGAAGGATCGTCTCCGCTGTCACAAACACCGGCTCAATATCTGTGGGCAGAGATTTCAGCCGGTCCAGCGTTTTCTGCGTCTGCGGACGGACCACACTGAGCTCGGTCAACATCTTCTTTGCGCCGTTGTAATCGCCGGTTGCTTCGATGGTCAGGAACTCGTGATCGAGCGAGTTGACCGCATCCTTCATCTTGCTCACGTCCACGCTGTACGTGCCATCAGCGTTTTCCTTGTACGAGCCTTTGTCGAGGAAGTAGTTGAACTGGATCGCCATGCCTCGGGCATGGGCATCCTGCAGCCCGAAGCGCAAGGTGCGGAATGAAGATGCCAGATATGTGGTGTAAAGCTGGCGCTCCGCCGCTGCTCCGTGCGGAATCGGCATCTGAATTTTGCCCTGGTCGGCCTGGCTCATCAGGTGCTGCAGCGCAAACAGCCCGGTCACGTCGGCTTTGGCCTCTTCGATCGCGCTGTAAAGTTCTTTCAATTCGAGGCGGGGGTTGGTCTCGCGGCCGCTCACCTTGATCTGATGCGGCCCCAGACCGTGACACAGCTCGTGCGCGACGATATGGGTGAAGAACAGATCAAAACTGAGATCTTTCTGCGCCGCTGGTTGCAGCACCATCCTGGAAATCGGCACCAGCGTGGATTTGAACTTCGCCTCCTGGACGTTCTTGAGCATCACGCGTTTGCTACCCTTGAGCTGAACCACCTTGTCGTCGTTGGGCAGGTTGTAAGCGGCAGTTTGGACGCCGTGATTGCCGTCGCCCGCGGCGAAGACCTCATTCACGACGCGAATCGGCGCTGCCGCGCCCAGCTTGGCAACGCGATACTGGGGATCTTCGGGAAGATTGTTTTCAATATCCTGCAGGTGTTGGCCCAGAAACGCGAGCCGCGCGCTTTCTTTTTCATCGCGCAGGTTGATGTAGGCTTCAAAAGCAGCTTTGTAGCCGAACAGCTCATCGTTGTAGGTTTCGTACGGTCCGAAGGTGATGTCGAGCGGCGCATCCAGGTCCATCCAGTCAATGTCGCTCTGG
>DATNDP010000098.1:0-4517 GCA_035553195.1 Candidatus Acidiferrales bacterium | reverse complement strand
TGCGCCTCCCTTGAGCACCAGGCCATTGCCGGTTTTTATTGCCAGCGAGCCTACCTGCGGCACCACATCAGGACGCGATTCAAAAATGACGGCAATCACGCCCAGAGGACAAGGGACTTTGTAGAGCGTGAGACCGTCATCGAGTTGGGTCGTTCCCAGTGTGTGGCTGAGTGGGTCTTCTAGCGCGGCAACGTCGCGAATCCGCGTGGCCATTTCCCGCACGCCTGCTTCGCTGGTTTTCAATCGCTTCATTAAAGCCTGAGAGGTCTGCTGCGCGGAGGCAGCCAGGATTTCGCAATCCTCGCGGTTGGCCGACAAAATTTCGGCCGTGCGACTTTCAATGCCCTCAGAGGCAGCCAGCAGTATGCGATTGCGATCTTCGCCAGAAAGGCGAGCCAGGGAGCGAGCCGCTCGCCGCGTGTTCATCACCTGTTGTTTCAGCGAAGCGGGAGGGATTTTAGTCCTGCTGGCCATTACCTTTCTCCTCTCCGCTCAGGATAATGAAATTGTCACGCCGCACCAGCACACCACGAAGCGGACCGTCGTTTGAGGAAAGCATTTGAGAAAGCTCCTGGCTGCCACACTCCGCAATCCCACGTCCTATAGCCCGCCCGTCCGCGTCGACGACCGAGATCACCTGACCCGATGAAAACTCGCCTTTGCAGCCGGTCACCCCGGAAATTAACAGGCTGGCATGGCCGTGCAGGATAGCCTTGGCGGCATTAGCATTGATGGAGACGCGCCCGCGTGCGCTGGTAGCAAAGGCAAGCCAGCGTTTTTTGCCTGTCATGCGAGAGCCGGGCAGAAACATTGTGCCGACGTTCTCGCCGGAAAAAATCTGGTTCAGGATTCCCGGCGTTTGCCCGTTGGCGATAATCACCATACCTCCAGCATGCATTGCGATCTGTGCCGCATCGAGCTTGGCTGTCATCCCACCCCGCCCGACGGCGGACTTGCCCTGTGCGCTTTCCCTTATTTCCGGGGAAAGGACGGTCACGAGAGGGATAACGTTGTCTGGCTCCGCTCCCCGTTCCGGATCGCGCAGAAGGCCCTCGACGTTTGAGAGCAGGATGAGCAGATCCGCGTCCAGCTTGCTTAAGACTAATGCGGCCAGCCGGTCGTTATCGCGGAAAATCGCCGGCTGTTCCGTCCAGATGTTGGTGACGGTATCGTTTTCGTTGACCACTGGAACAGACCCGACCTTGAGCAGTTTTTCGAAGGTTTGGCGCAGGATCCTGTAGCGGTTGAGGTCAGTAAAGTCATCTTCCGTAACCAGAACCTGGGCAGGCGTGAGCCTATTCGGCTGCAGAGCTTCGGCCCAGGCTTGCATCAGCTTGCATTGGCCAACGGCGGCACAGGCGCGTGTCATGGCGGCATCGCGGAGACGGCTACGGTGCAGTTTGAGCTGGGCTGCTCCCAGAGTCACTGCTCCGGAGCTGACCACCACGACCTGGCGCCCATGCTTTACCAGTCCGGCAATTCCGTCAGCCAGCGCGCGCACCCGCTGCAGATCAAATTCGCCATTTCGGTCGCACACCACGGCGGTGCCAACCTTTACCACCACCCGCCGCGTGTTCTTAAGCAGAGCATTACGGTCGGAAGCGGCTGGAAGTCCCTGTCCTGCTGGAGGCATTTGCTCTCGATTCTATCCGGAAACAAAAACCCCGCTGCTCAGGCAGCGGGGAATACGTTTGCTATTTGCCCTAAAGTGAGATCGCTCTGGCCCGTAATGCCCGCACATTCCGCTCGACAGGTTGTGGGGGACAAAACCGTGCCACGGCCGGGCTGGCAATCTCTGCTCGCGCCAATATATCCAACTGCTTAGCCCGATGCAACACGAGAAAAAGGCCATCCCCAGAGCCCGGCTGAAGGCCAGTCCGGGTTTATGCTGTAAGAGGGCCGTCCACTCGAACTTGTAAGGGTTTAACAAGAAGAAAATGACAAGCCCAGTTCTTACCATTGCACGCGACCTCAGTCGCTATTACCAGGAGAGGTATGACACGATCATGGTGCTGGTCGAGCCTCTAACGGTCGACGAGATCTGGAGCCGGCCTTATCCCTACGGGAACAGCATCGGCCACTTGCTCCTCCACCTTGCCGGGAATTTGAACTACTATATCGGCGCGGAAATCGCCGGGACAGGATATGTTCGGAACCGGCCGCTCGAGTTCGGCGATCCCGGAGGCCATTCCAAGGAATCACTCCTCAATGGCTTGCGCGATGCCATCAGAATCGTCCGCACCACGCTGGAAAGGCAGCAGGAAAAAGACTGGGCTGCTCCTTACTCAGCTAAAGGAATGGAACAGGCCGGCGACCGCTTTTACGCCTTCCTGACCTGCGCAGCTCACCTTTCCCACCATACCGGCCAAATCATCTATCTCTGCAAGCAGCTTGAACAGCGACGTTCGCGCTCTGCCGGTTCGTGAACTGGATGAATTCGATCGGCGGCTCGGCGGGAAGGCGGTGTGACCGTACTCACAGCCAGCCCAGCTCTAGGAACGCTATGTTCATGGAACAGTAACGTTATCCAGGTAACGTTACCGGGCTACAGCAACAAAGGAGGGGTTCTAAGGTCTTTGAGCGATTCGTGAAACGCTTGGGGGCTATAAGAATCATCAGCCATGAACACGATCGTAAATAAATTTGTAGAAGCTCATGACCGCTACATGGAGCTCGACCGGGTCCGCACTCAGTGCTCAAGCCCCGCGGAGCGCGAATCTCTCCACATCGCCATCCTCAAGGCTTACCTGGAAGTGCAATTCCACGCGCGGCAGATTGCCGGGCTGCAGTTTGCTGACGGCATGGATTTTGCCGAAGTGAACTGAACCCTCCGAATTCCCGCCGAAAGCCAGCCTAGCAAACCCCCAAGAACCTCACTCTGTTATTGCATTGGCCACCTCCGTGCGTATAATCTGCGTCTAAATACAAACGCCACTCCTGTCATGGCACAGGACACATCAATGACCGGTTGAAGACCGATTCGATGTTCGTCTTATAAATTTGGTCACGCGGAGCTGGTTTATGCCCCTGGCACGAATTCTTACCCGTTTCCCGGAGCAGGCAAACGCTCTTTCCCAGGAGCTGCGGCAACACGGATATACCGTTGAATTCTCGAAACCCGAAGCGGCCGGAACGCTTCCCGCTGACCTGGAAATTGACTTTGAAATCTGCGCTGAACCTGATGCGCTGGAGCGCGCAACCGAGTTGGCTGACGAGTTCCATGCCGACGTGGCCATTTCTCCCGGAGTCCTGAAGGAGTTCCCAGTCGCCCGCCAAGCAGCGAGCGAGGTGGGGGAGCCGGTCTTGCCGGCTTCCGCCCAGGAAACAAACTTAGAGCCCGCCGCCATCAGTTCACTCGATATCCCCCGACAAGAAGAAGATCATATTCACGAAGCGGCTATTGAATTATCACAACAGGGCGCGGAGCCGGAGCCGCTCCCTCCGAATGTGATTTCAATGCCGGTGGATTTGCTGGCCGAACCCGCCATGCCGCCTCAGTTTTCGGCTTTGCAACCTGAACAGGCTCAGCAGAACACACCCCTTGATGATGAAATTGATCTCATGCGCGCCGCTCCGGCATCTGAAGCGCGGGACCAAAGTGCAACCGAGCTTCTGGCTGAATTGGGAAAGAGATCTGCAACGCTCAAGCACGCTGCCACCGAAGCGGGACAGCAGATCTGGCACAGGCTCGAGAAGTGGACTCGCACCGGATGGATCTCCGCGCAGCGTATTGCCGAGCAAGGCCGTGAGCAACTGAACCGTCGCAAAGAACAATTCAAGGTGCAGCGTCAGCAGAAGGTGCTGGAATTCGAGAGGAAGCAGGCGCTGGCTCAAAAACGGGCCGCCGAACTGGAGGCCGCCCGCGAGGCAGCCGCCACCCGCCTGCAGCAGTTGCTGCGCGAACGTGGTGGACTCACGGACTCGCAGCCTGTGCCTCCGCAAAAAACAGTGGAACCGGCTCCAATGCCGGCTCCTGTGGTCCCGAGTGAACAAAAGGTCTTCGTCCCAAGATTCAGGATCCCTTTCAGCCAGACTCACCGGCCACAGGTTGAAGCGGTAGCCATGGGTGTTGCTGCAGCATGCGCGCTGTTTGTTGTGGGGCTGGTGGTGGCTTCATTCCACGCGCGGCCGGCGATTTCGGGTACGGTGCAGACGTCAAGCAGCACGCAGCCTGCTTCTCCCGGAGTTACGGTTAAAGGTGGAGGAGTAACGTTGAAGGCGGGTGAACCCGCATCCTCCGGCGTCACCTTGCGGCCGAGTGCGCCGGTATCCGGCGTAGCGCCGCAGAAACCCACACCAACGCAGAGTGCTCGCGTAACTGACGTGACGATACGAAACGTTGCGGCTGCCCATAAGCCGACTCCACATCGGGCTGGTAACAGCGAACGGATTGGCGATGATGTGGTCATCCGCCATTTCGGAACGCCCGTAAGCGCGCCGACCCAATCAGCGCCGCGAGCGCAATTGAAGCATTATTCTGATCTGGACAACTAGGATTCTGAAATCGCGACACAGCT
>DATNDP010000097.1:0-15947 GCA_035553195.1 Candidatus Acidiferrales bacterium | reverse complement strand
CCGGGATCTGGAGTTTCCCGCGCTGGCTCAAAAACCACTTGCTCGTCGCGCTGATAGTAAGGATTCACCAAGCTCCATGTTTCAAAACCGCTGCCAGAAATCGTAACCACAAGGGCTTCATGCGCGGCTTCGGCCAGCTTGCCCCAACCGTCTCCTTGCAGTTGCACTCGAGCAGCTGCCTCGTCGTTCAGATAAACGTCGTTGACGGTGAGGATCGCGCTGGCACTCTTTTGCCTGGCAACGTCCATCATCTCTGCATAGAGCTCTTCACGCTCATCGTCATCCTCAAACTCCAGATCAAAGATCAGGTTCTCGCTGGGAGTGATGACCACGGCGGCGGGATTGACGAACCCCTGATTTTGCAGGATAGAGCGCGCCTCGCCGAGCAGTTCGTACGCAAGCGCCTTGAGGTCTGTCATAGACATGCCACCTCGGAAGCGAGCAAGTCTTTTACGGTCTCGCGCCGGCGGATAAGCCGCGCGCGCGAGCCCTCCACCAGCACCTCCGCGGCGCGCGGCCGCGTGTTGTAGTTGGAGGCCAGAGACATACCATACGCGCCGGCATCGTAAACGCACAACAGCGAACCGGGGCTAAGCTCTGGGAGCGAAGCATCGCGAGCAAGAAAGTCTCCGCTTTCGCAAATCGGACCACAAACATCCGTTGTGTTGCTCGTCCCTGTACTCAAATCAAGGTCAACGGGGACAATCTCGTGCCGCGCCTGGTAAAGTGACGGCCGGATGAGGTCATTCATTGCGGCATCCACGATGGTGAAGCGCTTTACAGCATTCTGCTTCTGATAGAGGATGCGCGTGACGAGCGCGCCCGCCGGAGCCACGATCGATCTCCCCGGCTCCAGCAGAAGGTGCAGGCGGGAGAGGCGCTTCGCTTTCGTTATCGGTGAGAGGATCGCATCAGCATACTTCCGCGTCTGTTCCTGGAAATCCATCGGCGGTTCGCTCTGGTATGAGATGCCGAGTCCGCCTCCGGCGTCGAGAAACTGGATGTCGTGCCCTTCCGCTGTGAGCTGTTCAGCCAGCCCTACCGCTCGCTCCACAGCCATGCAAAAGGGCGCCATATCGCGTATCTGCGAACCAATATGAAGGCTCACGCCGGTGACGCGCAGGTATTTGCAGCGAGCAGCCTGTTGATACAGCGCGCGAGCGGCGGTTATGGGCACGCCAAACTTGTGTTCGCGGAGACCGGTGGAGATGTAAGGGTGTGTTTCTGCGAGGACATCCGGATTTACACGCACCGCGATCTCTGCGCATTTTCGCAATCGCGCCGCGGACGCCGCGAGCGCGTCCAACTCGCCTTCGCTCTCCACATTGAAAAGTAGAATGTGGCTGCGAAGAGCAGCCTCCAGTTCCTCTTGAGTTTTACCGACGCCAGAAAAAACTACCTTCTTTAATGAATTCCTCCGGGCGGCCTTTACTCTCTCGAGCTCTCCCCCGGAAACAATGTCAAAACCTGCGCCCATTTTGCCCAGCATGCGCAGGATGCTGAGGTTTGAATTTGCTTTCACAGAATAGCAGATGGTGTGCGGCATGCCCCGGAACGCTGCGTGCATGACATGGTAGCGCTGTTGAATTGCAGCCGCGGAATACACGTACAAAGGTGTTCCGTACTTTTTTGCGAGGGCGCTAACTGGGACGTCTTCGCACTTGAGCGAATTGCTCCTGTAAATAAACCCAGGGGGCCTGCTGGACATGAGCGCGATTGTAACAAACGGATTTGTTGAGACGTGGCTATCCGTGAAGCCGGCATCTGTTTGGCATAAAGCACCGCTCATCGACTCTCCGGCGTCTGCTGAAACAATCTCTGCCGGGCGATTTCATACATCACTACACCGGCTGCGACTGAGACGTTAAGAGATGCAATTCGGCCAAGCATGGGGATTGATACCAGGAAATCACACTTCCTGCGAATTTGTTCGTGCAGGCCGTGCCCTTCCGCGCCCAGAACAATGGCGCAGTCCATCTTGTAATCGAGGTCGTGATAGGCTTTCTCGCCGCGCTCATCCAGCCCCACTGTCCAGATATTCCGCTCTTTCAATTCTTCCAGGGTACGGCCTATGTTTGTGACTTTTGCAATGGGGAGATACTCAGAAGCGCCCGCTGAAGCTTTTACCACCGTGGCTGTCACGCCGCTGGCGCGGCGTTCCGGAATGATCAGCCCATCCACACCTGCGCCTTCAGCGGCGCGGATGATAGCGCCCAGGTTGTGCGGGTCTTCCACTCCATCCAGCACTCCCAAAAATCGGTATTGGCCGCGTTGTTTTGTCAGGAGATCATCCAGATCCGAATATTGCTTTTCCGCCGTTACCGCCACCACTCCCTGATGGCCAGCTGTTTTTGCCAATCGCGTGAGCTGGTCGCGTGGCATGGTCCTGACGGCCACTCCCATCCCGCGGCAGAGCTCCGCGAGCTTTTGAATACGTGCGTCTCCTCGTCCCGGAGCAACGGCCACGTACTCAAACCGCCGCCCTCGCGCGGCCAAAGCTTCTTCGACTGCGTGAATGCCAAAGATCACTTCGCTTGCCATGAAGGAGTTAGTTTCGCAGCTAAGTGCCGGGGCAGCAAGTACACGGCAACTGAGCTGATGGGCACACAGTAAAAAAGGGAGCCATTTGCTGGCTCCCTTCTTTAGCAACTAGAGAGTGCTTTAGTCGCCACTGTGCTCGTAAGGAGCAATTTGGTCGGCGATCTTTGATTTGTCTCCGACGATCACAATTGTCATCTTGTCCGTCGAAAGATGCTTTTGCGCCATCTGCTGAACCTGCTCCGGAGTGACGGCGTACACCTTTTTGACATACGTTTCCAGATAGTCGTCACCCAGGTTATTTAGATCGGCGAAAGCAAGTTGGGCAATGATTCCCTGCCGCGATGAGTTCTGCAGGATAAAAAGGCCGGCGATGTAATCCTGTATGCCCTTCAACTCCGCTTCTGAGGGTGCTTCCTTCTGAAGGCGATTTATCTCGTAGAAAATCTCCTTGAGGGAAGGTCCCGTGACCGCGGTGGTTACATCAGCAATTTCTGCCCAGAACGCGTCATGATACCGGCTGGAGAGCTGGCTAAACGGTGAATACGTATAGCCTTTCTGCTCGCGAATATTTGAGGTAATGCGCGAGGCGAACGAGCCGCCCAGCAGCGTGTTCGTGACCGAAAGAGGAATGTAGTCCGGCTCGCCAGGATAGACGGTGGGCAATCCCACGTACACTGTGGATTGCGTCGCATTTGGACGATCGACCAGACTGAACTCGCGCTTACTGACCGGCTTGGGGATATTGATTGCGGGATCGGGGCCCTTCGCCCAGCCAGAGAAAGATTCTGTGATCGCTTTCTTCATCGCAGCGGGATCGAACTTGCCCGCGACGTAAATGTGGCTTCGGGCCGCCCCGAAGTTGCTGGTGTAAAACTTCTTCACGTCGGCGATGCTGTACTTGCTGATCATTTCCTCGGTGGGAAAAACGCGGCCATACGGATGATCCGGGTAGAGCGCCTTCATGAACTGCTCACGCGCCAGCGGCTGCGACTGCGATTTGGCAATGGCCAGCCTGCGCTCGGCATCCTGCTTCATGCGCTGCAGGTCCGGTTCAGGAAACAGCGGATGCTCGAGGACATCGGCCAGCAGGGCAACTGCCCTGGGGCCAAAATCGGAAAGAACGTCGAGCGCAACCTGAGTCTGATCGGCGCCGGCATTTACGTCAAGAGAGCCTCCCATGGAAGCGGCCTGCTGCGCTACCGCCTCGGCGCTCTGGGTGGTGGTGCCACCCTCCTTAATCATGCGGCCCACAAAGTCTGACATCCATGTTTCATCAGGCCCTTCGTTCAGGCTACCGGCCCGCACAAAAACCGCAATCGTGACTTTGGGCAGTCTTCCATAGGGCACCATGGTGACATTCAGCCCATTTGGCAATGTGAATGTCTGCTTTGCAGGAAGATGAAAGGTTTTCGGAGGACCTCCTTCCGGGGGCGACTGCTTGTGCGACGGCGCGGCTGTTTGCGCCACACCTGAAAGGCTCCAGGTGAGAGCCAGAACTGCAATACAAAATGATTCAAGCAAATTCTTCTTCGTCATGGCTCCCTCCTAATTTCCCGGTTGAGCGGGCTTGGGCGGCGCTGCAGCTTGAGCGTTTTTCGGTTCGACTTCCAGGATGGTGCGGTTGCCATTCCGCAGGTATTCGCGAGCAGTTTTTTGAACCAGTGCCGGGGTGACCTTGCGGAACTGCGCTTCAATGGAGTTCACGCGCGCCGGATTATCGTCAAACAAAGAGAAACTGCAAAGCAGATCAGCCAATCCGACTCCGAAGAACCCGCCTTCATTGTCATAGAGGTCAGAGCGCAGCTTGATCAGCGAGCGATCAAGCGTCTGCTGGTCAATCGGCTTTTCCTGGAGCCTTTGCATGACGGAATCGAAAGCTGAAACAATGGTTTCCGGCTTTACATTGTTGTCATAGAACAAATAAGCCGTCCACAGCATGGGACCGTTGTAGTCGTACATGTTGCCAAGCAGGTTGATGCCGCCGTTCACTTCCGCCGTAAGCGCGCGCTTCTTAACCAGCTCCTGATAAAGCAGGCTGTCATCGCCTTCGAGCAGGAGCTGATTGAGAATACCCATGGCGTAGTACTCGGGAGTGTTCCTTTCCGGCATGTGATAAGCCAGGGCGATGGCCGGGCGTTTCGCTTGTGCGTCCGTCTTGGTGGCGTGCTTCTCCTTTTCCTGCCGCGGCTCAGAGAGATCAGGGAGCTTGGGCTGGGGTGGCGAGGATATGCCGCCAAAGTATTTCTCAATCCACTTCTTCGCTTGTGCCGGTTCAAAGTCGCCGACCACTGCCAGCGCAGCGTTGCTGGGGACGTAGTATGTTTTGAAAAATTTCTGAACATCCTCCAGCTTGGCCGCTTCAATGTCCTTCAGGTCGCCGTAGAAATTGTGGGCGTTATACCAGTTGGTATTTGCATACTGCGGCATATCGACCCACGGAAATCCACCATACGGCCGGTTGAGCACGTTGACCTTAACTTCATTTCCCACCACGCCCTGCTGGTTTTTGAGGTTCTCTTCGGTGATGTTCAAGCCACGCATGCGGTCCGCTTCCGCCCATAGGGCGGTTTCCAGCTTGTTCGATGGAAGCACCTCGAAGTAGTTGGTGAAATCGAAGCGCGTGGAGCCGTTCAACACGCCGCCATTCTTCTGTACCAACTTGATGAATTCCATCTTGCCCAGATTTTGTGAACCCTGAAACATCATGTGCTCAAAGAGATGAGCAAAACCGGTGCGGTCACGTGGCTCAACTCGGAAGCCAATCCGGTAATACACGGCAACTGTCACCGTGGGCGCGGTGTGGTCCGACGAAAGCGCCACTCGCAGGCCGTTGGGCAATTTGTAGTATTCAACTGGAACCTGAAATGTTGAAGCCTGGCCTCGATTCGCGGTTGACGAGGCGCGTTTGCTGGTCTGGGCCTGCATGCTCGAAAACGACGCGAGCAGGACCAGGCAAAGAAGCAGCCGGCAGGAATACATCATGCAAACCTCCAGGTTGAGCGAGCTGGAACGCTGGTGTTCAAGATTTTGTCAGCGCAGTTGGTCGGTCGATTCTACTACTCTGGCTGACCATTAGACCACCGATCTGGGCAGACGTTAGCGCCACCAGTATGCCGGCCACCACATCGGAAGCATAGTGGTATCCATCGTAAACAGATCCAAAGCAGATCAGGCACACAGACGCCCAGGCAAAAGGCGCAACCCGTGGCAGCCAACGCTGGGCGGCCATCGCGCACAGCAACCCAAGAGCCACATGACTGCTCGGTAGCGCGTTTCCATGCACGCCTGCTCCAGCCTGAATGAAACGAACCATCCGGCTGAAGACCCATCCGGCGGGTGGCGTGTGATAGTCCGTTAATGCATGGCGCGGCCCTTCTGTGGGGAACCCGAGATATACGACAAAGGAAATGAAGTACATCACCACCGACGAGACCAGAAGAGCTCGAAATGGCCGCTTGTCCTTTCGAAAATACAGCAATCCGCCCACAACCGGGAAAAGCGGATAGTAGGAAAAGTATCCGATGTCCATCAAATCAGAGAGTGGGCGGGAGGCAAGCCGTGAAAAGAACAGATTTGGGGAAGCACCAAACAAATGTTGCTCAAACGCGATGATATGCAGATCCTGCCATTGAGGAGTTAAGAGCAAGGAAAACCGCGACACCTCTTCAAAGGTGAAGATGAACATGGCCAGTGGATACCAGTCGTGCAGGAACGTAAGCGTGGCGGAGCGGTCCCTATTCGCTGCAGCCAGCCAGATAGAAACGCCGATCACCACGTGCCCAACCATGATCGTGAACGTCGCCTGGCGAGTTGCGATAGCCAGGACCAGGACAAGCGACAAATAGATGAGGTAAAGCCGGTCGACTGCATTCAGCCCTATGCGTGCCGACGCTTCCCTGCTCATGCTCGTTGAAAAACCCATCGCGTTCGTTCCGCGTGTTTACAATACACTTGAACCCTTATCTCATGGCAAAACAGAAAATCAGGCACAAGCCTGTAGTACTCTCCATTGCCGGCTACGATCCCTCATCAGGCGCCGGGATCACAGCCGACATCAAGACAATTGCCGCTCAGGGCTGCTACGGGATCACCTGCATCACGGCGCTCACTGTCCAGTCAACGCGGGGAGTACTTCGCGTGGATCCTGTGGAAGGCAGAATTATTACTGAGACGCTCGAAGAACTGGCCATTGACGTCGATATCGCCGCGGTGAAAATTGGCATGCTCGGCTCGGCCGAAGCTGCCAGGGCGGTAGCCGCGTTTCTCAAACGGCATGTGCCATCTCATGTGGTGCTTGATCCCATCCTCAAATCCTCTTCGGGTGCTGAACTGATCGAGAAAGATGGGCTGGAAGTCCTGAAACAGAAGCTCTTGAATCAATCCACTGTAATGACGCCGAATCTGGATGAAGCGGGCGCGCTTACAGGACTAGATGTAAGGAACCGCGAGCAAATGCAACACGCGGCCGAGCGCCTGCAGCAGATGGGAGCACGTACTGTCATCATCACCGGAGGGCATCTCGACCTTCCCGTTGACCTTGTTCTGACAAGAGGCCGACCTGCCACTCTGCTGGAGGGCACAAAAATCTCGAGCGCATCAACACACGGAACTGGCTGCGCATTCTCTACCGCGATTGCATGCGGTCTGGCAAAAGGAAAATCTGTGATAGAGGCTGCCCGCGCAGCCAAACATTACGTGGAAACCGAACTGCAAAAGCCCAAGATGATCGGCGCCGGAGTTGGACCAGTCGTCTGATCCCTGTTCAAACCTGCGGCGGCTGCTGGGAACTCCCGGCGTTCGGAGGCGTCTGGCTCGGCTGATTCTGCTGTGGCGTACGCTGCTTTAACTGCGGAGGCTGATCGGATTGGGGCGCTGCTTGCTCCGACGGTTCTTCCTGGTTTGGAGGCTGATTGACATCAGGATTGTTGTTTGCCGGTCGAGCCTTATCAATGATCACTCGATTATCTCGCGTGCGCAGCGCCGGAGGCGCTCCGCCCTGGCGTCTGCTTTGGGCGATGGCTTGCATTTCCGAGTCAACCAGAGCGCCGCTTTGCTCGGCTACTCGTCCTACGGGCTTACCTTCCGCTTCCGGACGGGTTGATACTGCTACTCTCGCGTTCGCGCGACGCGCCCTCTCCGCCTGTTCGTAATAGGAACCGGCCGTCTCTTTATCGCCTTCAAGCTCTGCCAGATAACCCATGTTGTTGATGGTGAAAGAATTCCTTGGATCCAGCTTATAGGCCTGCTGGAAATACTCGCGAGCGGCCTTGCGATCATTCCGGTTCATGGCCGAGACGCCGCGCAAGTTCAGTCTAGCCACCTGATCTTCAACATTGCTGGCTCGGGCCAGTTCTTTGCGGGCCTTCTCCGCATTCTCAGCAGCGACTTCGCTGATGGGTCGCCCGCGCCACTCCTTATTAAGGGTCACAACCACGGGCTCATGGGAACCGGTTTGAGCTGCCTTGCTATAGGACGCGATCGCATCTTCCAGTTCGCCCTCTTTTTCCTTGGCAAAGCCCATATTGTTCAGCGAGAAGGGGTTGTTCGGCTCAATTTTGAGAGCTTGCTGTAACATAAGGTCCGCCTCGGGAGCGCGATCCTGGTTGAGCAAACGCAAAGCCCGGCTGTTCAACTGGTTAACTTTCATTGGACCTTCGGCGGTGCGTCCCGCGATCTTGTCCACAGGCTTGCCAAGGTCCTGCGGTTCCGTGGAACGATCAACAATTGCGTCTGAGGTGTTCGCTTCTGCCTGATCGTAATAGCGCTGCGCGCGGTCGATATCGCCTTCCAATTCCGCTACATAGCCCAAATTATTCAGAGTAAAGGGATCGTTCGGGTCAATGAGATATGCCTTGTAGAAGTAGCGCTTGGCCTTGTCGACATCGTGTTTCTGCAGCGCCTTCACGCCATCACGGTTGAGCTGCTGCACCGGGGTGAACTTGCTTTTTTTGGGCAACGGAAGGCGCAACTGCTGCGCCTGGCTCGATATGAGCCCGAATGAAAGAAGCAAACTGATCAGCAGAAAATAGCGCATGCGGATATGTGCACCTCAGCGGCGTCGTCAGAGGCAGTAGCTCTGCTTTGCTGTTGGATGGGGATCGTGATCTTTGGGTTGGGTTACGTGGCCCCAGCTTTTTCACCTTCCTGATAGGAGCCTGCCATCTGAGCTGCTGCCTGCTGCATCCAACCGGAATTGAACTGGGTCCGTCCGGTTCTGCTGAATAACCATTATGCATCGTTCCCCATTGCTTGCTGTAACGCTTCTGCTGGTGGCCGCCTGCCTGTGGGCGCAACAGCAGCCGTCGACTTCAGAGCCGAAAGATTCTTCCGGAACGCCGCAAACACCACTTGCGACACCGCAGCCTCCGGCGACAACGCCACAATCGCAGCCCTCGGTTGCGACTCCTGCGGCAACTCAGCCAGCGGCCTCGTCCCCTGCGCCACGTACGCCAACAGATTCATCCGCGACCATGGCCGCGCAGAATGCCACGAACAGCGCGTCCAACGGCAAGGCGCCGGCATCCACAAACAACAGTGCACCGCCGCCTCCCCCATCACAGCCCAAAACTGAGATTCTTGACAGCTCGGCAACATCCGGTGGGCTGGCGACGAACGGACACGACCCCATCTTGGATCCACCGCCCTTCCCCTCGGGAAGCACAACACTGGTCGGGGGTATCATTCGCAACGTGGATCGGATTCGAAACCGAATGGTGATCAATGTCTTCGGCGGCGGGCGGTGGAAGATTGCATTTGACGAGCGCACGCACATCTTTCGTAACGGAGCCGAAACCACAGAACTGGCTCTCAAAAAAGGTGAGCGGGTTTACGTGGATACCATGTCGGATAATAACAATCACGACATTTTCGCGCGCAACATCCGTCTGGGCGTAGCCGCACCCCCTGCGGACGCCAGCGGGCAGATCACTTCCGTCGACACAGCTCATGGTGAGGTCGCCCTCCGCGACAACATCAACTCTGTTCCCGTCCACTTTGGCGTGGATAAAGAAACACAAATCACTAATGGGAATACGCCGATCAATCTAGGGGCGCTCAAGCCGGGGGCGCTGGTCCACGTGAAGTTTTCTGCGCAGAGCGGATATAGAGGCATTGCGCGCGAGATAACGGTGATCGCCATGCCGGGCGCAGCATTCACGTTTGTCGGTAAAGTTACTTTTCTTGATGTGCATCGTGGCATTCTGGCCATACAGAACGCGGATGGAAGAACTTACGATATCCACTTTTCTCGGACACAGTTACCGGAAGTTAACAGCCTCACAGTGGGAACTCGCGTGAATCTTGTCGCCATTTTTGAAGGCAGTCAGTACACGGCGCAATCAATGAAGGTGATCGCCGGACCGGGAGCCGAAGCGCGGGAGTAAATTGTCTGAGATAAGCCTTACTCCAGGCCTCCGTAGACCAGCTTCCCGCCTACATAGGTGGCCTCGACTTTCACGTTTTTTATCTGTGCCGGCGGAATGTGAAAGATGTCATCGCTTAAGACTACAAAGTCAGCCAGCTTTCCAGGCGAAATTGAGCCCTTGTCCTTTTCCTGGAACTCCGCATAGGCGGAGCCCATCGTATAAGCCTCAACAGATTCGGCCACCGTGAGCTTCTGCTCAGGGATCCAGCCGTCAGGATTCTTGCCATCGAGCGTCGCCCGAGTCACAGCAGCATAGATGGTCCACATGGGACTCAAGGGGGCCACCGACCAATCGGTCCCGAACGCTAACCGCACTCCGTTCTCGAGGAAGGTGCGGAAAGCGTAGGTTCGCTGAATACGCGCGGGGCCGATTCTCTTTTCCGCCCAGCGTCCATCATCAATGGCGTGATACGGCTGCACCGAAGCAATGACGCCCAGTTGCGCGTACCGCGCGAAATCTTTTGCTGCCATGTGCTGGGAATGCTCGATGCGCCACCGCCGGTCTTTCTTTCCATTGGCTTTCTCAATCTGCTGGAACATATCGAGCACCATGGAAATGGCGCGGTCGCCAATGGCATGAATACAAATCTGCAGGTCCGCCGCATCGGCTGCCTTCAGCCGCTGCAGCATGCCCGAAGGCGGGTGCATTTCAGTGCTCAGGAGTCCGTGGCTTTTGGGGTTATCAGTGTACGCATCAAAAAAATATGCTGTCTCTGATCCCAACGACCCATCGGCGTAGCCCTTCACTGCTCCCATGCGGAGCATAGGTGTGCCAAAAGCGTGCCGGATTCCAATTTTCGCCTGGTCCTTCCAGTCGGTCTCAATTGGGGCCACATAAATCCGAAGCGTCAGGTCCCCGTTCTCCTGCAGTTCGGAATAGGCCTTTACATCGTCGTAGGAGGGATTCATGTCCTGCACGCTGGTCACGCCTAGCGAAGCGGCATATTCCATCGCCTGATGAATAGCCCGCATGCGGTGCGCAGCAGACATAGGCGGAATCACTTTCTCCATGAGTTCCTGGGCCGCATCACGCAGGATTCCGGTAGGCTCGCCATTCGCGTCATGGACGATCTGTCCACCGGGGGGATCCGGTGTTTTTGCGGTAATGTTGGCAATGCGCAGCGCGACGGAATTGGCCAGCGACTCGTGTCCATCGTAGCGATTTACAAAAACAGGAGTCTCCGGCGTAACCGCATCGATCAACTCCCTGGTCGGCAAATTTGGGGGCGACCATTTCTGCTCATCCCAGTCCCCGCCCCTAATCCACTCGCCTTTCGGCGTTTTTGGCACCCGTTGCGCAATGCGGTGCGCGAACTCCTGCGGGGTGGGGGCATCTTTCAATTGCACCTCTTGCAGATGGTCTCCGCCGTCCACAAAATGCACATGCGCGTCATTGAACCCGGGCAGCACGAGTCTTCCCTGCGCATCCACCAGTTTGGTCTGTGGCCCGTGCCATACATCCATCTCCGCCGCTGAGCCGACCGCAACGATCCTGTCGCCAACCACGGCAAAGGCTTCAGCTTGTGGGCGCACCTTGTCCACCGTCCAAACTTTCGCGTTGGTTACGATCAGATCAGCCGCCGGTTTCGACTGCGCAAAACCTGCCGCGCAGAACAGCGCAATCGGGCCGAGCCAGCAGAGGCGCAGCGTGCCAAATGTCATTACCGCTACCTTTCACCCCATTTGAGTTTCGTGCGCAGCACGTCAAAAAACGATCTTTCCGGGAATTTGAACAGCTTCACCTTGAACTCGGATTTGCGGCACTCCACGATATCGCCCTCTTCCAGCGGTTCACCTTGTTGGCCGTCCACCGTAAGATAGGCCTGCTCGCGAGTGACAATCATTTTGACGTGGATCACAGCAGTGTCCCGTACGACCAGAGGACGGTTTGTGAGAGCGTGCGATGCCACTGGAGTAATGAGGAAACCGGATACTTCCGGCGACACGATCGGACCGCCGGCAGCCAAAGAATAAGCGGTGGAACCAGTAGGCGTTGCGATGATAAGTCCATCCGCCTTGTACTGGGAAACAAACCTGCCGTTGACCATCACTTCAAAATCAGTGATTCGCGCCACCGCGCGCTGGTTCATCACAATGTCGTTAAGCGCGTTATACTCGGCCATGCACTTGCCGTTGCGGCACACTCTGCACTGCAGCATGCCGCGCTGGCTCAACTCGCAGTTTCCGGCGTCAATGGCCTCCAGCGCTTTCTTGATTTCATCCTGTCTGATTTCCGTCAAAAAACCCAGCGATCCAAGATTTACTCCCAGGATTGGGATGCCCGCGCGAGCCACATTCCGAGCCGTGGCCAGCAGCGTTCCATCACCGCCCAGCACGACCACAAAATCAGGCTTCTTGTCGATCAGTTCCTCACGTTCGGCGGGCTCGGCAGCGGGCCAGAATTCTCGCGCGACCGCATCGGCCGTGATTTGATATTCGTGTGAGGTAAGCCATCCGGCCACCTCCGGCACCATGCGTCGCAGTTCCGGCTTACCCTGCTTGGAGATAATGGAGGCTCGTTTCATCAGAATTCCGCGTGCAGCAGAAACTCCCGGTTTCCCTCGCCGCCCAGAATGGGCGATTCGATTACATCCAGTTTACGGCCTCCCAGCTTTTCCACGCTGTCGCGGACTTTGTCGATGGCGCCCATCTGCGCCTGCTCATCGCGTACGATTCCGCCCTTGGCGACACGTTCTCTTCCGACTTCAAATTGCGGCTTGACCAACACCACCATCGCGCGCCCCGTCACGTCCGGCTCTGTAAAGGCTGCTTGCAACACGCTGGGGAGGATGAGTGTAACAGAGATGAATGACACGTCGACGGCGATAAAAGTAACGGGCAATTGAGCACCCGTGTTGTAAAGCTGCTCCCGGTCCAAATAGCGCGCGTTGGTGTTTTCCAGCAGCTTCACACGCCCGTCATTTCGCAGCCGCAGCGAGATCTGGCCGTAACCGGTGTCAACTGCAATCACCTGGGCAGCATCATGCTGTAACATGCAATCGGTGAAGCCGCCTGTGGAAGCCCCGACGTCCAGACATGTGCGCTGATGCAAGTCGATCTCCCAATATTGAAGCGCTGCTTCAAGCTTCAGCCCTCCCCGACTGACATAACGCAGGTCTTCACCCAGCAGTCGAAGCTCAGCATCGTGCTCGACATTTGTTCCCGCCTTCTCCACCTTCTGGCCGTCAACCAACACGCGACCAGCCAGAAGCAGGGCTTGGGCGCGTTCGCGGGACGGCACCAGTCCGCGCTCCACCATCAATTTGTCGACACGAGTCTTCATCAACATCAAATCTGCTGGGCTGCCTTCAGTTTCGGTTTGCCCAATTGTGCAATTTAAATCAGCGCCTGAACAAAAATTTTTCCTAGATTCGGCTTCGCACTCGATCCAGTGCAAACAGTAAAAAGATGCCGGTTTACGGATGGTTACCTTCGTCACAAAGGCATTTTCCACATTGTTTTTCACTTTCCTGTTGAAAATCAGGCTGAAGAAATGGAAGCAAACTTGCGATCCTCTTTTCACCAGGCAAAAGAGATTCATACTTAAGGCGTCAACCCGCACAAGCCAGCCCGTTTATGATGGTAATCCGATTTAAGTATCATTCGGATACCGTTCATCCATGCCTGCAAATAACAACCGAGACGCCGACTCATCCAGGCAGCAAGGTCGCCACACCACAAGCAGCAAAAACAACCACGCATCTCCCATGAGCGCTGCACGCCTGAAGCGGCTCTACAGCTCCATGTTGCAGTCTCGCATGACAAACGCTCTTTTGCGCAAGAACGACGCGGACGCGGCTCATGGTACTGGGCTGGAAGCTATCATCGCAGGACCCGCTGTCCACCTGAATGCGAACGATCTGATCGCACCTTCTCCTTACAGAGCCTTGGCTCGCCTGGTACAGGGCACGCCCTTCGCAGACATCTTTGCGGAGTGCACAACAAAGCCCGGCAAGAGTGCCAGCAAAGACGGCTCAACTGCAATAGGAGAACAGCTTCATCTCGCGGCGGGCATGGCGCTTGCTTGCAAGCTGATGAAGAAAGATTCCGTTGTTCTTTGTCTGGCAATTTCAGACGAAGAACCGGATTGCTGGTGGAACGCTGTTCGCTTTTCCGCTGGCCATAAATTGCCCGTAGTGTTCGTCCTGGCGCATGCAATTGAGAAGCAACCGCGTGACGCCGGCGGTCTCCGAATTCGCGCTCAGAAGCTTGCGCCGGCCATCACCGTGGATGGCAACGATGCTGTCGCGGTCTCCCGTGTCGCGGAGGAAAGCACGCGGCGCGCGCGGCAGGGATTGGGCCCGTCGTTGATTGAATGCCTGCTTGATCGCAGGCACGATCCGCTCCTGTTCATGGAGAATTATCTGAAACAGCGCGCCCTCTGGTCAGCCCCATGGAAGCAGGGGCTTGTGCGCAGATTTAGTCATGACCTGACTGCGGCAAGATTGCATCAATATCCGGGTTAGTGCCGCAGGTCCCGCGCATCATCTCTCAAGATTCCAAAATGCTGAACCGCGGGTGGCACATCATCCATGGTACGACGCCGCAAAACCGGGCCATCATTGCCGGCCCTGTTACGCCGCAGAACGAGTGCTTCACCTGAATCTTTGAGCAGCCGCTGGCGGGCCTCTTCGAAATCACTTGTATCCACGACATACTCGGCACGCGCCGGCAGCATGGTTGCAATTTCTTTCTGCGCGCGCTCTATGCGGTCATAGTTCATGGGATGAGTAGCAAATACCCTGGCCATGAAATGCTTGCTTAAGGGATCGGACTTCAGGCGCTCAAGAAAATTGACGAACGCGGCCGGATCGTAGCCGGCAGCGTACTCATATTCAATCCCAAGCAGGTCCGCCTCGCGTTCTGCGTCCCGGCTGAATTTCCTCACGCTAAAGGGAAATGCCAGGCCGGACACCTGATGTACGGCCATGCTTACAGGCCCGCCCAGGAAGATGAACGGAATAGAAGCCATATTCCATAGCCTCACTTTGCTCATGTTCCTGGTGGTGTGGCGAGCGGCAACGTGCGCAATTTCGTGGGCCATCACCGCGGCCAGCTCAGATTCATTCTGTGCGGCCATAATGAGGCCCGTATCCACATACAGGTATCCGCCGGGAAGGGCGAATGCATTCACTTGGTCACTGTCAATCACCTTGATGACAAACGGGATCCTCGCATCAGAGTTTCGCGCCAACCGCTCACCCAATTGTTGAACGTAATGAGTGACCACCGCGTCCTTGAGCAGAGGGTTGTGCCTCTCAACCTGTTCCGCCATTCTTCTGCCGATCTCCTGCTCCTGCTCGATGGAGTACATGTTGAAGCCCTTGTCGACGCGCCGCTCCCCAATGCGGGTCACGTCATATTTTCCCGGCTTTTCATTCGTGGGCTTCTGCGGCGCATTCGCGCTCCTGGGCGCGGCAGGAGGTTGGTCCTTTGCAGTAAGAGCACGCACCGGCTCCTTGCGAGGCACGATGGAGACAGCAGGCAATGAAGACTGGCCGAAGCCCGGCACTGCACCTGCAAACCACGTGCAGAGAGCGAGCAAGCTCAAGCGAAACGAAATGCGGTGTGAAATCTTCCCGTGAGTCGGGGCAAGGGTCGAGGGCGGCATTAGGAAAACTCCCCGGTCCGAGCCGTGACGGGCAAACGGGATCGGCTCTGGACGAACACGCCGGCCAGATCTGCTGTTCAAGGAAACAGCACTGGCCCATGTTGGTCACGGAGTATGCGCCAATCATCTACTCCCTGCAAGGCAAATCGAAAGAAGCTGCGAAAGCACAATCCAGAGAAGCAGTGGGAGTTAATTGGTCTCCAGACGATGCACAAGATCGTCGCAGTGACGCAGCCGCGACGATCAATGGTGGGGAGAAGGCTTTGCCTAAGTGTTTGCTTTCAAAACTTTTGCAAGCTCATGGTCTGCGCAGGGCAGCATCTTTAGTGAAGTATGCTCAACTTTTTGCATTCAGGATCTTGACAATCTCAG
>DATNDP010000096.1:0-2261 GCA_035553195.1 Candidatus Acidiferrales bacterium | reverse complement strand
CTCAATCAGGTATTTCTGCTCAGCGGTCAGCAGAAAATTCTGGGCATTCTGCCTTTCTTCCACTCCTTTGGATTTACCGGGACGCTGGCTCTGCCTGCGCTGGCGGGAATCGGCGCGGTGTTTCATCCCAACCCGCTCGATTCGCGCGTGATCGGCGGACTGGTGCGCAACTACAACATCACCATGCTCCTGGCTACGCCTACGTTCCTTCAGGCTTACATGCGGCGCTGCTCGCCTGAAGAGTTTGGCAGCCTGCAGTATGTTGTTGCCGGAGCAGAAAAATTGCCGGAGCGACTGGCCCTGGCTTTTGAAGATCACTTCGGCATCCGTCCGATGGAAGGATACGGATGCACCGAGTGCTCTCCGGTGGTCGCCGTCAACACGCCGGGATTTCGCGCTGCCGATTTCCGCCAGGTTGGAGCAAAACGCGGGAGCATTGGCCATCCATTGCCCGGCATGAGCATCCGCATTGTTGATTCCGAGACAAAACAACCGGTCAAGCCCGGAGAGTCCGGCCTGCTCCTGGTGCGCGGTCCCAACGTGATGCAGGGATATCTCAATCGTCCGGAGAAAACGGCCGAGGTTTTGCAAGACGGCTGGTACAACACCGGCGATATGGCGATGGTGGATGAAGATGGTTTCCTGCGCATCACTGACCGCCTGAGCCGCTTCAGCAAAATCGGCGGAGAGATGGTTCCCCATATCAAGGTTGAAGACAAGCTGCACGAACTGGCTGAGTTGACCGAGCAAAAATTTGCCGTCACAGCCGTGCCTGACGAGAAAAAAGGAGAGCGCCTGATCGTCTTGCACACCTTGCCTGACGATCATCTGAAGCCTGTGCTGGAACGGCTCACCCGCTGTGATCTCCCTGCGCTGTGGAAGCCCCGCCCAGACCAGTTTGTCCGCGTCGAACAACTGCCATACCTCGGGACGGGAAAACTTGATCTGCGCAAACTGAAAGAAATGGCTGTGGAAAATGCTTCAGCCGCTGGCGCCGGAGCACATAACTGAAGGCATGAACCCAGAATCTACTGCTGCTGCCGCAATGGCGGCAAAGTCAGGCTAGTCCGTAACTGCGCCACAGATCGCTTGCTACCACTCATGGTAGTAAGTGGCTGATTTTTCGTAATCTGTCTGGCTCGCCCATCTGTAAGTTTCTGGATTCACCGCTGAGGAAATTCATGAAGCACGCTGTTCGTGTTCTGGGAGTGGTCATAGCTCTCGCCGCTTTGTCCCTGGCGCAAACCCGGGATCTCGGGGCCGTGAAGGGACACATTCAGGATTCCCAGGGAGCAGCGGTACAGGGCGCAAAAGTCGAACTGCGTAATGCCGCGACCGGGTTCATCCGCTCCCACCCCACTGACGCCGCGGGCAACTATGCCTTTACCGGCGTGCCCCTCACAGGAAGCTACGTCCTCACCGTGCAGGCTCCGAATTTTCGCAACATTGAACAGCACGACATTAACCTGCGTGCTGATGTCACCGCCATTTTCAATTTCACTCTCACGGTCGCCGCAGATACGCTGAATGTAGATGTTTACGGCACAGCGTCTGGCATCACCACCGATTCCAATGAGATTGGAACGCACCTTGATCTCGCAAAAATTGAAAGCGCTCCCATCCTTAATAGCCGGCTTACTTCGCTCCAATTGCTCGATTCGTCGGTTCGTCTGGCCCAGACCACGGGAGACCTTTTCCTGAATGAGACGCTGGTAGCTGCAAACGGCAGCGGACGCCGCCAAACCACTTATTCCATTGACAACGCCACGGCGGACGACAGTTGGGGACGGCAGACCATCTTCACCGCCCTGCCTTTTGCGGCGGTACAGGAATTTACTGTCCTCACCAGTGCCTCGTCGGCTGAATACGGCCGTACGACCTCAGCCGCGGTCAACCTGGTCACCAAGTCCGGTACCGACAACCTGCACGGCGACTTCGCCGGCATGGGACGCCCCGCGTTCTCACAGGCGAATCTCCCGCTTGCTCCGCAAAAAACCGCCAATACTCTTGCCCAGGGTAGCGGCGCTCTTTCCGGGCCCATCTTCAATACGCATACCTATTATTTCGGCTCGCTGGAATACAGCAGCCAGCAGCGCGACGCCGTGATCAACAGCCCCATACAGCCGCGCTCTTTATTTACCGGCAACTTCGGCCAGACGCTCATGTTCGGCCGCATTGACCACGACCTGAATGCCGCCAACCACATTACCCTGCGGACCAATCTTGATCGCTTCTCTGATACCAACCCCCAGGATGTGGTC
>DATNDP010000095.1:0-8892 GCA_035553195.1 Candidatus Acidiferrales bacterium | reverse complement strand
ACGTCGCCGCAGGCAAAAACGCCGGGCACGTTGGTGAAAACGAAGTCGCGCGTTTTCAGGTAACCGTCCTGGTCCATGTCCAGCACGCCGGTAAACATCCTGGCGTTGGGCTCGTGACCGATACCCAGAAACATGGCGCTGGTGGGGAAGTCCCAGGTTTTGCCGGATTTCGCGTTGCGCAATTTAAGTGCTGTAACCTCCTTCTTGTTCACATCAAGAACGTCTTCCACTACCGTATCCGTCAGGAACTCGATCTTCTCGTGCTTGCGGGCGCGCTCCAGCATGATTTTGGAAGCGCGGAAATGATCGCGGCGATGGATGACGGTGACCTTGGTAGCAAAACGCGTGAGGAACAGCGCTTCTTCCATGGCGGAATCGCCGCCGCCAATCACAGTGATCGGCTTGCCGTTGAAGAAGAAGCCGTCGCAGGTCGCGCACGAGGAAACGCCGTGACCGATCAGCGCCTGTTCGCCTGGCAATCCCAGCCAACGCGCCGACGCGCCACTGGCGATAATCAAGGTCCGTGTGCGAATCGTCTTTCCTCCGCCGAAATCGAGTGAGAAAGGCCGGGTGAGCAGATCGGCTTTCGCCAAATGTCCGGCCATGTATTCAGCGCCAAACCGCGCCGCCTGCTTGCGCATGTTCTCGATCAGCTCCGGTCCTTGAATCCCCTCGGGAAAGCCGGGAAAATTTTCTACCAGCGTCGTCAGTGAAAGCTGCCCGCCGGGCTCGTGCCCCTCAATGACGAGCGGCTTTAGATTGGCGCGCGCCGCGTAAATGGCCGCCGTCAACCCAGAACAGCCGGTACCCAGAATCACGGTATCGCGAATGGAATTGTCCATAGGCCTGATTGGATTCATCACCTTCGATTTAGTTTCAGCGCCGGGCTAACGGCACACTATCTTCCCGCCCTGAGCGTCCCAATCAATACATAGATCCTTCGACTCCCGCTCGCTGTCGTTCGCGGTCGCTCAGGATGGCAACCCAGGAGGGGATTCATTTCTTTGAGCTTTTGGGCGCCGTGGTCCTGGCATTTTTGTGAACTGTCCCTCCGTCCAACCAGGTAACGTCTTCACGAAATTCGCTCCTCAATCCCAGCTCTTTGCGATATTTCGCCATGATGGCGGAAGCCTCCGCGAACAACGATTCATACGCGCTTTGGTTCGCGTCAGGACAGCGTGCCAGAGCAACCGAACTCTTGCCCAACCGTTCGACTCTAATGCGCGAGGCCGGCGTGTCTGAGCCCAAAACGGTGGCCGCTGAAGCGGCGTCGGACGAGACACGGTCTTCTATTGAAAGCTCGTGAAATTCCTTCGGGTCCCGCAAACGTAGCACTAGAGTTTCAACGGTGTTCTGCGGGTCCCTGCTCATGGAATACTGCGCTGTTTCCCAAGGAGACTGTGGTCCCACGTCGCGCCGCAGACGCACATATTTCGAAGGAGGTGCGTCCTTCAGCGTCGCTCGCCCGCGCGCAATCTCGAAATCCGCCGCGAGCGGCGTAGCGGCCTTCGCTTTCGCCAGCGCGTCCCTGAGCACTGCCTGTTCGTCAGAGGAAGGACTGCATACGTTCAACACATTCACCTTCATCGGCGGCTGATTCTGTTGAGGTGATCCCGCTTTCTTGTTTTGTTGCGCGATGGCGGCGCCGAGCAGGCAAAGTGCTGAGATTAGCGCTGGTTTAAGCACGCTGCGATTTTAACAAATCAGCACGGCCGAATCGGGTGATCTGGCAATCGGGTGATCGGGTGATCCGAACGCCCCAAGTTGAGATCACCCGATCACGGCGATTCCGGCGATTCAATGCGTCCACTCCCCTACCCAGTCGTTTACCGTCTTGTACCAGAGTTCGCTGTTCTGTGGCTTCAGCACCCAGTGACCTTCATCCGGAAAGTAGAGCATCTTCGAGGGAACTTTGAGCCGCTGCAGCGTGGTAAAGAGCTGGAAACCTTCTGAGACGTCAAGCCGGTAATCGAGCTGTCCGTGGACGACCAGAGTCGGCGTCTTAAATTGCGCCGAAAACATCTCGGGAGACCAGCGGAGGTACATTTCGCGATTTGTCCAGGGTGTTCCTTTGAACTCCCATTCCGGGAACCACAGCTCTTCCGTGGATCCATAAGCCGAGATTGTATTGAACATGCCATCGTGGGAAACCAGACATTTGAAGCGATTGGTGTGCCCAAGGATCCAGTCAATCATGTAGCCGCCGTAGCTGGCGCCCAGGGCGCACTCGCGGTTTTTATCAATGAATGAGTAGTTCTGCTCGACGTAGTCAAGCCCCTTCATCAGGTCTACATAAGGCTTGCCACCCCAGTCGCCGTTGATTCCGTCAATGAATTGCTGCCCGTAGCCGGTAGATCCGCGCGGGTTGATCATGATCACCACATAACCATCGGCGGCAAACAGCTCAGCGTTCCAGCGATAGCTCCACTCATCGCCCCACTGCCCTTGCGGACCGCCATGAATCAGGAACTTTACCGGATACTTTCGTCGCGAGTTGAAGTCCGGTGGCTTGATGATGAAGCCCTGCACCTTGGTGGCAGCGTCGCCGGTGAACCAGAACGACTCCATCACCGGCATGTCGATCTTGGAAAGTACAGGATCGTTTAAATGCGTGAGCTGTACCGGATCTTTGCTGCCGATGGCAAGCTTGTAAATTTCGTTGGGTGCTCGAACTGACATGCGGCTGAAGACCAGTGTTTTACCGTCACCGGAGATTTGAAGTTCATCATTCGCGCCGCGAAGAACTTCCTGAATCTGATTCGGTTTGTTGATGTCGATCCTGTAGATCGGGATCTCGCCCTTGTCTTCCGATGTGATGTAAATGGAGCGGGAATCAGGCGCCCAGGCTATGGCTTCCACCCAGCGGTCGAGGTTCTCTGTAAGGTTCGTGATCTTCCCGGTTTTGCGATCGCAAATAACCAGGCGGAAGCGGTCACTTTCATAGCCCGGACGCACCTGCATGCGCCAAGCCAGCCATTTGCCATCCGGCGAGTAAACGGGCGTGGAATCGCCACCTGGGCTGGTGCTCAGCTTCTTCGGCTGGCCGCCGGTGATCGGAACAACAAAGATATCGTTATTCGTGCTGGTGGCTTCCACTTCGTCAATATTGCTGGTAAAGGCGACTTCCTGCCCGTCAGGCGACACGGTGTACAAATCCTGGCCGCCCAGGCTGAAGGGCGGAACGTCATGGTCCCCGGGCGTAACGTCTTTTGCAGTCCCACCTTCGGCCGGAACAACAAACAGGTGATTGCGTTTGAAATGGGTATAGGCGTTCCAGTGGCGATAGAACAGCCGGGTGAAGATCATGGCCTTCACCTTGGATTTGGCGCGCGCCTCATCGCCCGTCTTGTTGCACAGATCGTCGCGACAGCCGGGATATACCTCTGAGGTGAAAACAATGTTCTTTCCGTCTGGCGTCCACATGGCTCCGTCAGCTTCGGTTGAAATGCTGGTGACCGCTTTCGGAGCGCCGTCGACGTCACCTGTCGCAGAATTGAAGTTTGCCACCCAAACCTGCTGGGTTCCTCCCCGCGGGCTGACGAAGAGGAACTGCCTGCCGTCCGGTGACCAGCGCGCCCCCGACTCGCCGGCCGGGTCAGAGGCGAGCGGACGCGCGTCTCCTCCATTGCTAGGTACCACCCAGATGTGGTTGGTCCTTTTATTCTCGGCTAGGTTCACGTCCATGGCGGTAAACAGCACCCATTTGCCGTCAGGCGAAAGCGAGGGAGCGCCAATTCGCTTGAGGTCCATCATGTCCTTAAAGGTGAAAGGGTGCTTCGCGGCGCTCGGGGCAGTCTGGGCCGCCGGCAAAGGGGTGCTTGCCAGCGTGAGTACAATAGAAATCGACAGAATGAAACGGCGCATCAGGCCTCCTGAAGAAGCAGGCCAGTGTAAACGAGGGATTGGGCTTGAGACCAGCAGTGTTTCGCCTGAAGTGCGCTATCACTATCGTTGGGAACGAAGGGGGTTGTATGAATTGCTCCAGACTGGCCGCGCTTGCGCTTCTGTTGATGATCATGCCGCTGATGGCGTCAGCGGAGACGAACTGTGATGAAGGCGCGGGCCCGCTCCGTCCCGACCAGCCCCAGGGCATAACCACGCAGCAGATCATTGATAAGTTCGCGGCCCGCGAGGCCATCTTCAAACAGGCCCGCAATAATTACACGTTCACACAGGACATCACAGTCCAGGAGTTCGACGGAAGCTCCGTCAGCGGCGAGTTTCGGCTGGTAGAGGATATAACCTACGACGACCAGGGCAACCGTATTGAGAACGTGAAGTTTGCTCCCCAATCTTCGCTGCGGCAGGTTTCGCTCACCCGCGAAGATTACGAGGACTTTCGCAACAAATTGCCATTCGTCATGACCACGGAAGATGTCCCGAAATATAACCTGCTTTACGCCGGCCAGCAGCACGTGGACGAAATCGATACGTTCGTTTTCGATGTAGCGCCCAAGACGATTGAAAAAGGACAGCGATATTTCCAGGGACGCATCTGGGTAGACAATAAGGATATGCAGATCGTAAAGACCTGCGGCAAGACTGTCCCGGAGACTATTGCGTCCACGTCCGGCAAAAAAAAGAAAAAGAATGTCGAGGAGAACCTCACGCCAAAGTTCGTCACGTATCGCGAGCAGATCGACGGCCAGTATTGGTTCCCCACCTACACCACCGCAGATGACGTGTTGCATTTCCGCACCAACGATGTCCATATCCGCGAAGTCATCAAGTACACCAACTACAAACGCTTCGGGGTGAAGACCCGGATGACCTTCAAAGACACAGATAACAACCAGCCACAAGACGCGCCAAAGAAACCCGGGAAATAACTGGCTAGCACAAAAGCGAGCGGCTCTCGCGGACGCATTTGACTGCGGCCGCTCTTTGTTTCGATTTGTTAAGCTCCAGGCGCGCTCACCTCATGACAGCAACTCTCTGTCCTGCTCGGGCATCCAACCACCCGAGAACTCCAGAAACAACTTCCGGACCTGTGCAATGAAATATCAGCGACTCTTCGCGCGCGCTTGCCTCCTTGCTGTTCTTGCGTTCATTCCCATTCACCTCAATGCAGAAACCAATTGCGATGAGGGCAATGGCCCGTTAAACACAGCCCAGCCCGCCAAGCTCAGTCCGCAGCAGATCATTCAGGAATTTGCGGCCAAAGAGGCCGTCTTTAAGGAAGCGCGCAATCATTACACTTACACCCAGGAAATCGTGGTGCAGACTCTCGACGGCGATACCGTGGACGGAGAGTTCCGCCAGAAGCAGGATATTCTTTACGACGACCAGGGACATCGAATGGAGCAGGTAACCTATGCTCCCGCTCCGACGCTTACGCGCATCAGTCTGAGCCCGCAGGACTGGAACGACTTCCGCAACCTGCTGCCGTTTGTGCTCACGACGGAGGACCTGCCTCAATACAAGATTGAGTATGTCGGCCAGCAGCACGTGGACGAACTGGACACCTACGTCTTCGATGTTGCTCCCAAGAAGATCGACAAGGACAAGCGCTACTTTGACGGCCGCATCTGGGTGGACAACCGCGACCTGCAAATCGTGAAGACGTGCGGCCGAAACGTCCCGGACATTCACAAGAAGGGCAATGAGAATCTGACCCCCAAGTTTGTCACTTATCGCCAGCAGATTGACGGGCAGTACTGGTTCCCGACTTACACCAAGGCGGATGACACGCTGAACTTCAGCAACGGGCCCGTGCATGTGCGGGAAATTCTGAAGTACACGAATTACAAGCGTTTCGGCGTGAACACGCGCATTGTTTACGGTAAGCCCGTGCCGAACAATGCGCCGCAGCAACAACAACCACCACCAAAGCAGCCCTAGCCAGCGCAAGCCGCGAATGAACGCGAATAACGAACGACTGGAGATCTGAGATGAATATGTGGCACAGGCACTCCTGCCGGTGCTTCTTTCCTTCAGGGAGTATGCTCATGCACCAGACAAGAGTGTCCGTGCCACACGTTCATAGGTATTAATTCGCGGCCAAGCGCCTCTGCATCAGTGATGGATCAACCACATCACCCAACCCGCGATCCACATGCCCACCATGAATACACCAAAACAGTAGGCGCCGTAGCGCAGCATTTCGCGGGAGTTATTGCGGAAGCAGATTCCGAACACCGTGGAAGAGAACAGTGCGAAAAGGAAAGCAGCGGAGAAATGAGAGAGTTCGAGAGCGAGAATCAAGGCTTTTTCCCAATAGCGATGTGGTAGGCGTCAACCGCGGCAATGATATTTAAAAGGCCGGCGACAGCGATAAATTTTGTCCCATAATCGGCAGTGGCGATAACGATGGCGTTTGCGCCCCAGTCCAGCGTCCTTCCCAGGATGTAGAGCACGCCCGTGCCCAGGTCACTGATAAAGCCAAGGATATCCAGCAGATCGCCGGTATTGGATTTATAGATTTTCCCGTCCATGGCCAGACCGAAGACAAACATCGCGACCACGCAGATCAGCAAAAGCAATCCGCGAAGCCAGCGTTTTTGAATCAGATGGCCGGCACCGGGAATGAACCAGGCAACAGCCGGAGCAACGAATGCCATGGCCGAAGGAGCAGCGGCTGGGACCGCGGCAGCCTGCGATGGAGAAGTGGTTGTCTGTGTATCTGCCATTAAATCAAAACCAGCTCACGTTGTATTTTACCCGTTACTTCCGCGCCGCCATTCCGCGTAAGCACGTTCACTTCGCTGCGGACGCCAAATTCCGGCAAATAGATTCCCGGCTCAATGGAAAAGCAGGTGTTGGGAATAATTTCGCGCTCGTCCTTGGTTTCCAGGTTGTCCATGTTGGCACCGTTGCCGTGCACGTGCTCGCCTATGGAATGCCCGGTGCGATGCACAAAGAACTCGCCGAATCCGGCTGAACTGATGAATTCTCGCGTGGCCTGATCTACCTCCCACCCGGCGATGCGGCGCTTGCCGGCGTATGCTTCCTGCACTTTCTTCACACCTGCATCGCGAGCACCGGTGACGATGTTGAAAATTTCCACTTGCCGGTCCGTCGGCGTGCCGATCACGCCCGTCCAGGTGATGTCGTAATAAACCGCGCCTGGTGTGTTCTTCTTGCCCCAGATGTCGAGCAGCACGAAATCGCCGGGTTTGATCGGTGCGGAGCCTTCCGTTGTGGGCTCGTAATGGGGATTACCGCTGTTGGCATTCACGGCCACAATGGGCAAATCTTCGGTGACAATGCCTTCGCGCCGGAAGGCTTCGGCAATCCACTGCTGAATTTCGTACTCAGTCACATGCCCATTGCGAACGCGGCGGCCAACCTCCTTGAACGCCTCTGGAACAATGGCATCAATCGCATCGCGAGCAGCATAGTGGCTGGCAATCTGTTCTTCGGTCCAGGCCGCTTCAAAGCGAGCCACCAGGTCGCCTGAGCTCACGATCTCCTTGCCAAAGCTGCGCACCAGCTCCACTGTGCCGGCGTCGACCAGGCCGATGTAAGGGATGACATTGTTGGGCGAGTACTGCATGGCCACGGTGCGATAGCGCACCAGCATGGCTTGCAGATTGTCCCAAAGCTCGCGCCAGGAAGAGTATTGCCGCTTGCTGCCCGGCAGTGAATCCAGGTGCCGGACCTCAACGCGGTTGACCAGCTTCACCGGCTCTCCTTCGCGAGGGATTACATAGAACCAGCGCCGGCTGACCATCAGGCTCTCCGGCAGACCAAGAACTTTGTACGCTATGGGATCGCGATGATGGTGGTCGTAGAACAGCCACGCGTCAATGTTGCGCTCGTGCAGGGCTGCCTGGATTGCTTTCAGGTCCATGGAGGTGTGAATACTCTATTTAACCACACTCAAGCCCTCGCAGGCAGGCGATCGGCTGTCTTCTTGCTCCTAAAAAGGGAGACGCGGCATGCCGCGTCTCTATGCTTATGTTTCATCCGACCTCGGCTGCTTACGCCACCTTCGCTACAGCTCCGCCAGCGGGCTTTCCTGACGGCATGACCACCCGGTCGTAAAGCCAGAGCAGAATCGCGGTCAGGACGCCCACAGCGGCAAGCGCCCACCACATTCCGGTGGGCTGATGTCGAACCTCGCCGAAATGGTGCATCAGCGTTCCGCCGAACCAGCCTGCGATAAGAGAGCCGATGCCGATCGGAAGAAACGCAAATCCCATATACGTGCCTTGCTGACCCGGAGGCGCCAGCCTGGAGATGTACTCGTAATATCGCGGCGATTGGGTAAGTTCCCCGATTGCCACAACCACGAGCGTTGCGTACGCCATAGGGACTGAAGGCTTCAGGGCCAATAGGATCCATGCGCCTCCGGAAATGAAAGCGCCCAATATTACCGCGCTGAATGCCGGGATCTTCTGCGTCAGCAGGCTGGCCAGCACGGTGAACGCAATCACCACCAGCGGGCCGGTGATCAGCATGATTTCCGTGTCCGTACTCGGATTGATGTAGTCGTGTACATACAGCGGCAGAGTGATGAATTCCTGCCAATAGACAATCCAGTATCCCGAGAAGATCAGCAGGAACAGCATGAATCGCGGATTGGAAAGCACCGTGCCGAAGTTCCTGGCGGCCTGTTTGAGGCTGGTGGTTTCAATCTCGCCGACCTTCTTCGGCTCCTTAAAGAAGACGAGCACTGCAAAAAACATCACAAACACGCTCAGCGCCGCCACGCGGAACACGTTCTCAACCCTCATGTGCTGATGGACCCAGGAAGCAACGTACGGCCCTGCGGCGCCGCCGATGTTTACCAGCGTGTAATAAATGGAGTATCCGATGGAGCGAACGTTGTCTTTCGACGCTCGCGCCGTGGTACCCACCACAGAGGGCTTGACCAGCGCAATGCCGAGGGCGGGCAGCATGAGCACAAATGCAACCAGCAGCACCAGGGGCATGTGGTCGCGAACCGGG
>DATNDP010000094.1:0-8456 GCA_035553195.1 Candidatus Acidiferrales bacterium | reverse complement strand
TCAATTGCGTACCTCAGCATGATTCTTGGCATTGTGCGGCAATGCTGCCTGAGGAACGCTTTTAGTGCTGTCACGTCTCGCTTACCCACCTCGCGCAAAGCCCAGCCACATGCCTTGCGAATGAGATCTTCTTGATCGTTGAGAAGGATCTCAGCCAATCGGAGAGTGTCCGCGAGGTGTCCTTTTCGGATAAACGACAACGTCGCCACAATAGCGATACGCCGGTCCCATATCCTTCGTGACCGCGCCAGCTTGTAAAGCGGCGCCTTGTCACGCTGCAGAAGGTAAGGCCCGACAATGTAAGGCGCGCTGTCATCCACTCCATCCCAGCTATGGATGGCGCCGCGATGCCGTATATAGAAGTTGAAAATCCGCGTCTGTTCGGCTTCGCTGCCTTTTTCAAACTTCCAACGCAGGATCGCATGAGCCAGTGACCGCTCCTCATGAACCCGAGAGCACATCAGCCGGCGCACATCCGGCATGGAAAGCTGCCGGAAATCGCGCGCGACACGCCGCATTTCTTTCGTGCTTACCCCCAGGAAAATGTCCAAGCCTGGATCTTTGAAATACCAGCGGTAAACCTTTGCGCGGGTGTGATTAGCATGCACGCGGAGCGCACGGCGGGCTTTTGTGTATCCTATTGGGCTGGGTGATTTGGATGCCGGCATGTGCTTTCCCAGAGATTGTAAGCCCCCCGAGTAACCTGCCAACCGGCTACTCTCATCTAGTACGTGGTAGGAGGGAGAATGACAAAGGCCCTTGTAACAGTCCCACTGGTGTGTCTGGTGGCGCTGGCTGCCGTGGCTCTGCCGCGGAGCGGCCCACAGGCGCGGCAGCCGGTTGGGCCGCCGCAACAGGCGCAGCCGCCGGCCAACGCACAACCGGTTCAAGCGAACCTTAACCTGATCATCGAACAGATCCAGAAAGCGGCTCTAGCCACCAACGGAGACCTTGGCAAGCTGCGTATTGAAAAGTGGAAGACTGACGGCGATCAGAAAGATCAGCTCCAGAAAATGGCGGATTCCATTCAGCGCAACGTAACGTATGCCATTCCCGGGTTGATCAACGACGTGGAAAACAGCCGCGGCAGTATGTCCGCGACCTTCAAGCTGTACCACAATATCACGATCGTTTACGAGTACCTGAGTTCCCTCACGGACGCTGCCGGAGCGCTGGGCAAGCGCGAGGAATACGAGCCCCTGGCCAACGATGCTGCGGCCCTCGATTCCGCCCGGCAAAACCTTTCCACCTACATCGAACAGGCAGCATCGCAGCTTGAAAGCAGGAAGCGGTCCCCGGCATTGCCCAACGGGACCGCTCCTGTGGCATCCTCCAGCGACGCTAAGTCCAAGCTTCCCAAAGGTGTTCATATCATCACTGAGCGGAACGGGGTAAAGCGGATTGTAGTAGATGACCAGCCTGAAACTCACGCAACTCACACAAAGAAAAAGGCTTCTAAGCCGTCGCCCTCTCCATCGCCCAGCCCGAAATAGGCCGCAGTCCGCCGCCTCATCTGCCCTCCTTTAAACTCTCTACTTTTTGGGAACCCGCAACTTACGTGTGGGGTCTAATACGTTAAGAATGAAGGAAGGACTGTGTGCCAGCAGGAGGTTACGCTGGTTACGCCGTCTTACGGGGAAGAAGTTGTCGCGGCTCCATATTCTTGGTAACGTTGAGGTGACGCCATGAAACGAATGGCGGGAGCAGCAGCAGCAGTGGGCAACATAGCCAGCGCCATCGCAGTACGGGCGGAAGAAGCGTCCATCGTCGCAGAACTCAAGTCCGGTTCTGACGAGGCATACAACTGGCTGATTGCTCATTATCACCAACCGATCTACAGCCTTGTTTATCGCATCCTGACCGACCCAGCCGATGCGGCCGATACAACTCAGGAAGTCTTTCTCAAGGTATTTCGTGGCATAAAGCGCTTTAACGGCGAATGCAGCCTGAAAACCTGGTTGTACCGGATTGCCATCCATGAAGCCTCCAACCAGAGGCGCTGGTGGTTCCGGCACAAGAGCAAAGAAACTTCCATGGAGGCCCATGAAGACTGGGAAGGCAACTCCTTTGGTCTGTGTGACACGCTGGTAGACCGCGGCGAATCCCCCCTGGAGATCTTCGAGCACGAAGAGATCCGCGCCCGGGTAGAAAACGAACTGAAACAGGTCTCCGAACCGTATCGCACTACAGTTGTGCTGCGGGACATCGAGGGACTGTCGTATGAGGAAATCGCTGACGTATTACAGGTCTCGCTCGGCACCGTTAAATCCCGGCTCATCAGGGGCCGCGATGCGCTGAAAAGACGCCTGGAATCATTCGTCAGTGAATTGGAACCGGAAGTGGGGGATGGCAAGCGGCCACAGGCGGCAAAGCCTGAGACCGTTCTGCCCGGCCAAGCGCAAGTGGAGGCGTAGTCATGAGATGTACAGAGGTAAAACCGCTCTTCTCCCTGTACCTTGACGGTGCCGTAACAGGTACGGAGATGCATCAGGTTGCAGGGCACCTGCACCAGTGTTCAATATGCAGGTCAGAGTATGCGTCGCTCGAGAAAACGCGGGAAATCGTTGCAGGACTGGGACGGAAGCAGGCGCCTGCTGATCTGGCAATGAAGCTTCGTATTGCTATTGCCAGCGAGAAATCCCGCAGCCGGCGCAACTTGCTGAGTGGATATTGGGTGCGCCTTGAAAACGCTGTTCACGCGGTCATGTTTCCTGCCACCGCGGGCGTGCTGACGGCCATCATCTTTTTTGCTGCAGTAACCGGGTTCTTTGTTCCCGCGAGGGTCAGCGCCGACGACGATGTCCCGACGCTTCTCTATACTCCGCCACGGCTGGAAATGTCCGACGTTGACAGCCAGTTGAACCTGGATTCGCCCGTGGTGATTGAGACCTATGTAGGCGTAAATGGCCGGGTTGAGGCCTACCGGATCATCTCCGGCCAGGACAGCCCACAGGTTCGGATGGAACTGAACCGGGCTCTTCTGTTCACCGTGTTCGCGCCCGCGCAGTCTTTTGGCAGGGCGGTTCCAGGAAAAGCGATCATGTCTTTTTCTCACGTAAACGTAAAAGGATAACTAAACAGGGTATTCAAAAGGGTCAAACCTGAACGGGTTTGACCCTCTTCGTTTTTCTGGCCTAAACTTGAATTTCCCGCACATTTCTGGAGGGACCCTGAGGCCGAAACTTTCATCTCTTCTGGTTTTTCTGCTTATCGCCGTTCTTGGGGCTTTCCAACTGTCCTTTGCCCAGGAAACCCGCGCGCAATTGGAGGTGAGCGAAACATTTTTCACTCTTACATCGGCCCTCAATAGTTGCGGCTATGATGCCGGGATGGCGGAGTCACTGCCTCTCCGCGACGCGGTGCGCTCGGAAATCCTTGCTGAAGTGCAACAGTTACCAGATGCCGCCCGTGCCCGCGATGCCATCTGCCAGTTCTGGAAAGAGCACCAGTCCTCGGGTAGCCAGGATGACATTTCCCCCTACGTCTCTCTGGCGCTCGAGTTGAATAACCCTCCTGAGTTCTCCACGAAACTGCCTGACGCAGACATGCCCCCGGATGCTTCCTATGTTCTGGGAATGGTTCCTCTACTGCGAAGGTACTATCAGGCGGGGCGAATCCACGCACTCTGGGAGAAGCACGCAGGCGAGTACAACTCACTTGTGCGACGATTGCATGATCCTATCTCAGGCCTGATCAACCAGACGGATGTCTTCCTGAAGCTGCCCTTCGTCAGCTATCCAAACGAGCGCTTCGGAGTCTATGTGGATCCCCTTCTCTCCCCCGGCCAGGTCCACGCCCGGAATTATGGCAACAGCTACGACATTGTTTTTTCGCCCGGCAAGGATGGGAAGATACCGAAGGAGGAGATCCGCCACACGTACCTGCACTTTGTGCTGGACCCGCTCGCGGCTTCTCACGGCACCAGCCTGAAGAGGCTTGAGCCCATCCTGCTCGATATTCGCAACGCCCCTCTTTCGCGCTCATTTAAGGACGACATAGCTCTTCTCGTAAACGAGTGCTTAATTCGTGCGATCGAGGCGAGAACCTCAATCCCCAAAACCAACGAGCGCGCACGCGAGGAATATGTGCAACGGTCCGTGGAACAGGGCTTTGTGCTCACACGGTATTTCTTTGACGCTCTTGGAAACTTCGAAAAAGGGTCCAGCGGGTTCAGGACGGTGTATGGCGATCTGCTGCATAGCCTCGACTTAGACCACGAGCGCAAACGCGCCCGTGAAGTAACCTTTGCGGCACAGGCGCAGCCCGAGGTGATCAGCCCGGCCCGTGTGGTTGTGCAATCCAATCTGCTGAATGAGGCAGAGCAGAAGTTTGCGTCTGGCGACACGGAAGGCGCCGCGAAGATCGCTACCCAGGTGTTGCAGCACAACCATGGCGGAGACGAACCCGGCCGGGCCGCATTCCTGCTTGCCCGGATTGCCACGCTATCGGGCAAAATGGAAGAAGCACGTGTTGACTTCGAACAGGCCGTGCAGTCTGCGCGCGATCCCCGAACGCTGGCATGGAGTCACATTTACCTGGGCAGGATCTACGATATCCAGAACAACCGCGACACCGCGGTGCAGCACTACCGCGCCGCGCTCGTCGCAGGGGACCCTGCCGCCGATACCAAAGCTGCAGCGGAACGAGGCATCGCCACCCCTTATCAGCCGGCCACAAAGCCGCACTAGGATCACGTTGCATGAAACACCTTTTGACACTGGCATTAGCTCTCGCAATAGTTCCCGCGGCTGTCTGCACACAGCAGTCACCAACCGTTCAGTCGAGCGCCACTGCAACGCGTCCGCCACAGGCAAAGACACAGGCTGAATTCAAGGATTACAACGCAGCCTACGCCACCACGGGCGGGGCCGCCATGGAAAAGGCAGCCCATGAGTTTGCCGCCAAATATCCGGCCAGCGAACTGAGTGCATATCTTTACTCTAAGGCCTTGCACGAGTACCAGAACGAAAACAACCCCGCGAAGATGCTGGCCATGGGCGAACAGGTGCTGGTGCTCGATCCCGATAACTCAATCGCTCTGGTGCTCACAGCGACGGTGCTTTCTGATAGCCTCAGCGATTCGGACCTGGACCGGCAAGAGAAGGTGGTCCAAATCAGGAAAAAGGCCAATCATGCTTTGGAAACGGTTGATAGCTCTTTTGTGCCTCCGGCAAACGCCACTCCGGAACAGATTACAGCGTACAAGAGCACACTTCAGTCCATGGCGCACTCTGCTCTCGGCATCACGGATTTGAAGGTCAACGACAATGCCGGCGCGGAAAGAGAGCTTAAACTTGCGACCGAACTGAACAAGACGCAGGCCGATCCATATATCTGGTATCACCTCGCTCTGGCCCAGGATCATCAGATGAAATATCAGGCCGCACTGGCCTCCATCAATGAGGCGCTGCGATTTACCGCGGCCAATCCTGATCTGGATAAGCTTGCGAGAGGCGAGCATGAACGGCTCGTAAAGCTGAACGCGCGCGGACCGGAAACAGCCAAATAATTCACTATCTTCGCACTGAAATGCAGTACTTTATTGGACATCCACCAATTTCGGTTGAGGGCAGACGCTGGAAACCCAAACTTTTGATGAATCGAACCCTGCTAATCTTCGCGGCCATTCTCGTTCTGGCTTTCGTGCCAACGCGGATTCTTGCTGCCCAAAATTCAGACGATGGAGACGGTCTGCAGCCGGAGAAGCCGGCATTGCATCCGATCGCGAGAAGTCAGCAGGAACGTAATGATTTCAATGCGGCCTTCGCGGTGACCGGAGCAACGGCCAGCGAAGAAGCTGCCAATAACTTTGCGGCGACGTATCCTGGCAGCCATCTGCGCCAGTATCTCTACTCGCGCGCCATGCAGAGCTACGAGCTCGAGAATAACCCTGCGGGTACTCTCGCCATGGCGCAGAAAGTGATTGCCCTCGATCCGAATGATTGCCTTGCTCTTGTTTTAAAAGCCACCGTCCTCGCCAACGGTCTTGAAAAAAGTGATAGCGATCGCACAAAAAAAATTGACGAGATACGAACCAGCGCCAATCATGCCATTGAGAACGTCGGATCAGGCTTTGTGCCGCCAGCCGGAGCAACGTCCGCGCAGGCCGCCGTCTACAAAACGACGCTCCAGTCGATGGCGTATTCCGCTCTGGGCATCATGGAGTTGAAAACCGGTGACGACGCCAACGCGGAAAGAGACCTCACTCGCGCGGCCATCCTCAAGAAAATCACTCCCGATCCGTACATCTGGTACCACCTTGCTCTGGCCCAGGATCATCGAAAAAAATACGCAGCAGCTCTAAATTCGGTGCAGCAGGCCCTGCAGCTTGCGAGTTCCCACCCACAGTTGCAGCGGCTCGCGGAAATCGAATTTGACCGCCTTTCAGGTCTGGTGGGCCAGGGCCGGCGTTCTGTAGACGAATCAGGAGCCGAACCACCGCAGTAGCCGCTATGAATTCCGACCTCCTACAACTGCAGACCGCATTGGACCACCATTTCAGCCACCCGGAGCTTTTGGATCGTGCTCTGACCCACAGTTCGCACGCCCATGAAGAAGCTAAATCTGCGGGGGGCGCAGCGGCCGATGAGGTTCAAGACAACGAGCAATTTGAGTTCCTTGGGGATGCCGTCCTCGGGCTGGTCACAAGCCAACTCCTGTTTGAGCGTTTTCCGGCGTTTCAAGAAGGCCAGCTCTCAAAGCTCAAGGCCCACCTTGTCAGTGCCGGGCACCTGGTCAGCGTCGCCAGCCGCCTGCAGTTGGGAAACTATCTGCGCCTTGGACGCGGGGAAGAACGCAGCGGCGGACGCACGAAATCCACACTTCTCTCTGACGCGCTAGAAGCCGTCATCGCAGCCATGTATCTGGACGCGGGCATGGAGAAAACGCGCGCCTTCATCATCCGGGAGATCCTTGTGCCGGAGCTTGAGCGCGTCAGCACGGAAAGAGCAAACGAGTTCAGCCTGGCGGATTACAAATCCGCTCTGCAGGAATTGCTGCAGTCCACCGGGCGGCTTCAGCCTGTCTATGCAACTGTGAAGGAAGAAGGACCGGACCATCGCAAGATCTTTACGGTGGAAGCCCGGATTTATTCCCAGGGCCAGAGCAAGCCGGAGTATGTGTCGCGTGCGGAAGGAGCGACAAAAAAGAAAGCCGAACAACTGGCAGCCAAACAGGTGCTCGAACATCTGCGCGGAGAAACGGTGGAGCAGTGAGCGATTTCCAGGAAAGCACCGAACAGGCCGCTGCGCCTCAACCGGCGCTCCAGCCAGAATTGGGCGACATCAACACAGATACTTCCGAGACGCCCACCGCTGAGCAGCCCTCATCCGCTTCCGCCCACGTGGCCCAGCCCGTCCGAGGACCGCAGGGAATTCAATTTGCCGTGTCCGTGCTGGTGATTGTGGTCTTTATGATCACGTTCGTCATTCAGGCGTTTCGCGTGCCTTCAGAATCCATGGAAAACACGCTGCTGATCGGCGATTTCCTTCTGGCCGACAAGTTGCACTTTGCCGATTCAAGCGGGATCGGCCGGTGGCTTCTTCCTTATCGTCCCATCCGGCGTGGCGATGTGGTCGTCTTCCGGTATCCCGTTGATCCAACCCAATACTTCGTGAAGCGCGTCATCGGCCTGCCGGGAGACCGCATTCGGCTCGAAAACAAGATGGTATTCGTGAACGGCTCTCTGCTTCGGGAGAATTACGTCATTCATTCCATGCCGAACCTGGAAATGTATCGTGATGACTTTCCTTTGCACGCCGGCATGCCGCCTGACGTGGATCGCCGCTGGCGACGGGAGCTTGCGCGCCATGTTGATCGAGGCGAGTTGGTGGTACCGCCGGGCCAGTATTTCGTCATGGGGGATAACCGCGATCAAAGCCTGGACAGCCGCTATTGGGGATTCGTTCCCCGCGGCAATATCATGGGTCGGCCGCTGCTCATTTACCTATCGATCAATGATGGGACTTCGAAAGAACCTGCCCGCGCCGGAAGCGATGGTAAACTGATTTATTCCGGACAAGTGCTGGCCCATTTCCTTCATCTGGCCCGGTGGGACCGCATCTTCCGTCGCGTGCTGTAAGCCGAAATTTTCGACCAGGAAAGCGCGTTTGCAAGCCAAAGCCAGGAAACAAAAAAAACCGGAAAAACACAAGGAAACGCTGGCTGAATCCATTGCCAGCATCGCCTCAGTGTTTGTGGCGGGACTGTTCATCATCACCTTTGTTGTACAGGCATTTGAAATTCCCTCAGGCTCAATGGAAGATACGCTGCTGATCGGCGACCATGTTTTTGTGGACCGCCTCACTCCGGCTCCAGCAGCAGGATACGTTGGTCCGCTGGTGCCCTATCGTTCTCCTCACCGTGGCGAAGTGATCGTCTTCCTCCATCCCAAAGAACCGGGAATGTACGTGGTCAAGCGGATCATGGGCGTTCCGGGAGACCACATTCATCTGCAA
>DATNDP010000093.1:0-3458 GCA_035553195.1 Candidatus Acidiferrales bacterium | reverse complement strand
GCGCCTGACTGCAGAGCAGCGATGCCTTCGCGCACCAAAGGCTCGCGGCAATCAATCAGCCGGGCATTCTCCGCGCCGTATTCGAGAGCTTTCCGAGGGATGGCATCGTAGTCGGTCTCATCCGGCTGCCCAAGATTGGCGGTATAGGCGTATGGCAGCGCGCCCTTCTGTTTCATCCAGAGAAGCGCAGCGCTGGTATCGAGGCCCCCGGAAAAAGCGATACCCACTTTCCGGCCAACCGGAAGACGTTCAAGAATGACAGACATTTCGTTCAAGACCTCAAGACAATCCAGTGTTTTTCGCCGCGCCGCCCAGTAAGAGCAGCAGTAGCGCCTTCTGCGCGTGCATGCGGTTTTCGGCCTGGTCGAATACCACCGACTGCGGGCCATCCAGCACGGCATCCGTTACTTCAGCGTTGCGATGCGCAGGCAGACAGTGCATGAAGACAGCATGTGGCGCGGCATTCGCCATCAACTGTTCGTTCACCTGATAAGGCTTGAAGATCGGCGCGCGCTTCGTGACCTCATGCTCAAACCCCATGCTCGTGCACACATCGGTGTAAACAGCATCGGCTCCCGTGACTGCAATAACCGGATCGTTCACAACATTCACGCTGCCACCGGTTTCATTCGCAATGGCCCGTGCCTGCGCAACAACCTCAACCTTGGGCGTGTACTTTTTCGGAGACCCGATCGTGCAGTGCGCGCCAAGCTGCGCCGCCATCAGCATCAGCGAATGGCAAACGTTGTTCCCATCGCCGACGTAGGTAAACTTCAATTCCTTTGCTGTGCCGAAGCGCTGCTCCAGAGTCATAAAATCCGCCAGCGCCTGACATGGATGCTCCAGATCGCTAAGCGCATTAATCACGGGACAAGCCGCGTACTGCGCCATTTCCGTGATGGTGTCATGCGCGTAGGTGCGCAGAACAATCACCGAAACCCAGCGCTCCAGATTCCGCGCCATATCGGCCAGCGACTCGCGCTCTCCCAGCGGAGACTGCGTCTGGTCAACAAAAATCGCATTGCCGCCGAGAGTGTTAATGGCCGTCTCGAATGTAAGGCGCGTGCGCAGCGACGCCTTCTCAAAAAACATCACCATCTGCTTCGCGTCCAAGGCCCAGCGATACTTCGCAGGATCAGCCTTCACTTCGTGCGCCAGCTTCATCAATGCCGCAATTTCGACGGTTGAAAAATCGGCAATGGAGCAAAGGTCGCGTCCGGCCAGCGCTTCAATGGGCGAGAGAATGGTTCCGGACGGTGTCTCCGGAGCGTTCCAGGAAATAGTTTTGCTAGCCATTCTTGTGGGCTCCCGTAGGGGATATAGTTGCGGTTTGCGGCGCGCGTTCTGTAAAAATCGCGTCGAGTGCGGCAATCGCCTGGTCGACGTCTTCCTTTTTGAGAATGTAAGGCGGAAGAAAACGAAGGACCGTTTCGCTGGTGCGGTTGATCAGTATGCGTCGCGCCAGCATATCAGCCACAACCTGCTTTGCAAGATCAGCGGAATCAAGCTCAACAGCCAGCATCAGGCCAAGGCCGCGTACGTCCACAATTGCCGGATGCTTCTTGGCAAGGCCGGCAAGCTGCTCGCGGAAATACGCTCCCGTTGCGGTCACGTATTCCAGCAGGTTCTCTTTCTCGATCGTATCCATTACAGCCAGCGCAACCGCGCAGGCCAGCGGACCCCCGCCGAACGTGGTTCCATGCATGCCTGGATGAATCGCGCGCGCCGCCTCTTCGCTGCACAGCACGGCCCCCAGCGGGAGCCCTCCGGCAATCGGCTTCGCCAGCGTCACCACATCGGGCTGCACGCCGAAATGCTGATAAGCAAACCACTTCCCGGTACGCCCCAGGCCAGCTTGAATCTCATCGCAGATCAGCAGAGCGCCCGTCGATTGCGTAAGTGCCCGCGCGGCGCAGAAAAACGCCTCCGAAACAGGATTGATCCCGCCTTCGCCCTGAACAGCTTCGACCAGCACCGCGCAAACATCCGTCGAAAACTTCGCCTTCAGATCATCTACGTCGTTGAAGCGTACAAACTCCACGCCTGGCATCACCGGAGCAAAGGGCTCGCGATATTTCGCCTTGTGCGTAGTCGCGACCGCACCCATCGTCCGCCCGTGGAAGCTGTGTTCCAGCGCAAGAATCTTCGTCCCCAGCGACCGACCCTCTTCGCTGCACAGTCCTGCGTGAGCGCGCGCAATCTTCAGCGCAGCCTCGATAGCCTCAGTCCCGCTGTTGCAGAAGAACGCGCGGTCGAGGCCGCTGGCCGCGGTCAGCCGCGTCGCAAGCTCCGCCTGCCCCTCGTGAAAGTAGAGGTTCGAAATGTGGATGAGCTTGCGGCTCTGCTCCGCAATCGTGTTCGCAATCGCTGGATGTCCATACCCAAGCGCGTTGACGCCAATGCCGCTTAGCAGGTCCAGATAGCGAGCGCCACTTTCGTCGATGAGGTGCACATCCTCGCCGGAGGTGAACAGGATCGGATTCCGCTCATAAGTGTTGAGCAGCAGGTCCGCCTCTGCCGCCCGGATTTCATCAAGTCTCAATTCCAGTCTCCTAGCAAATTCTTAGGTGGCTTACGCAACCAGCACTTCTGTCCCATGAGTTACGCGCGACGTGCAAAGATCAGGCAAAACGGAGGCCGCATCGGCAGGAAGAATCCGCACGCGCTTCACTCCCTGCAGCAGGGCCTCGCGACACGCGCTCAGCTTCGGCAACATTCCTCCGCTGATGACCTCGTCCCTAGTGAGCGCGGCAATCTGATCAACGCTCAACCAGCGCATCACTTCGCCGTCCGCCCCGCGTACGCCGGGAACATCGGTTAAAAACACCAGGGCGTCCGCCTTGCACGCCGCGGCGCAGGCGGAAGCCATTTCATCGGCGTTCACGTTGTAGTATTCGCCGTCAAAGCCAAGCGCCATGCTGGAGATCACCGGCACCGCGCCCATCTTCCAGATCGTTTCCAGCCACCGCGGATCAGAGGCAACAATTTCTCCAACAAATCCAAGATCCGGCGCAGTGCGCTTTTTGCGCGCCCTGAAGATTAAGCCGTCTCCTCCGGAAAGCCCCACCGCCGCCTGTCCCAGCGCGCCCAATGAGGCAACCAGAAACTTATTTACGCGCCCTCCCAGCACCATCAGAGCGGCGTCGCGCGTCTCGGCATCTGTCACCCGAAGCCCCGCCACAAACTCGCTCTGCTTGCCCAACTGCTTCAAGGTCCGCGTCAATTGCACGCCGCCGCCGTGGACCACCGCAACGTGATTGCCGTCCTTAACCAGTTCCGCAATTGCCTGTGCGCACTGGTGCAAAATTTCCCGATTTTCGAGGGTGGCTCCTCCCAGCTTCACGACGAATTTCATGCCAGTCCCTCCGTTTCATCCCATCCGCACAGCAGGTTCATGTTCTCCACTGCCTGTCCGGCCGCGCCCTTCATCAGGTTGTCCAGGCAGGAAACAATCACGC
>DATNDP010000092.1:0-18065 GCA_035553195.1 Candidatus Acidiferrales bacterium | reverse complement strand
GCGCCCAAGGTCGTGCTCATTCTGGTGCTGGCGTTTATCTTCGTCCGGCTGCTGGGGATCATCACGCGCAAAGTGGTTGCTCTGGCGGAAAGGAACAGCCGTCGCGGCGCTCCGGTGCGGGCGCAGCAGGTAAAAACGGTTGCTGGAGTCATTCACAGCGCGGGCGTGTTCGTCATTGTTTTTGTTGCCTTTGTGCAGGTGCTGGACGCCTTCAGCTTCAACATCGCTCCCCTGCTCGCCAGCGCCGGCATTGCCGGACTTGCCATTGGCTTCGGCGCGCAGACCCTGGTCAAGGACGTAATTAACGGATTCTTTATCCTGGCGGAAAATCAGTTTGAAGTTGGAGACACAATCAAAGCTTCGGGTGTCTCCGGTACGGTGGAAGAAATCACCATGCGCCGGACAATACTCCGCGATGCGGACGGAACGCTGCATATCGTGCCGAACGGTTCTATCCAGATCGTCAGCAATATGACCCGGGACTGGTCCCAGGTAACCCTGCATGTCTCAGTCGATTACAGCGAGAGCAGTGACCGCATCATGGCCTTGCTCCATGAAGTTACTCAAGCGGTTTACAACGATTCAGGATTCAAGCCGGACATTGTGGCCGAACCACAGGTCCACGGCATTGAGCGCGTGCGCGGCCAGGAAGTGGACTATCTTCTGACGGTGAAGGTGCGCCCTGGCAAGCAATATGCCGTCGCACGCGAAATGCGGCGCAGGATCAAGAGCTGCTTTCAGGAACAGAAAATAAAGGCCGGCGCTCCGGCGCAGGTCTATATCGGGCAGATGCCGGGGTAACCCAAAACCTTGGAAACACGGAGGAACGGATAAAACATGGATCTGGGACTCAAAGGCCGTGGCGTGATTGTGGCGGCATCGAGCGAAGGCATTGGCCGGGCGACGGCGGAAGCATTTGCGCGTGAAGGCGCACAGGTTGCCATGTGCGCGCGCACAGAGAAGACCTTGCGCGACGCAGCGGAGAAGATTCGCAGCGCCACTGGCGCCGAGGTCTACTCTGAACCGCTCGATGTAACTGATGCGGCGGCGGTTCAACGGTTTACAGATACCGTGGCCAAGCAGTTCGGGCGCATTGATGTGTGCGTGACGAACGCGGGCGGTCCTCCGGCAAAAAACTTTCTCTCCGTGTCTCTCGAGGAATGGCGCAAAGCGGTAGAGATGAATTTTATGAGCGTGGTCCACTTCGCGAGGGCGGTAATTCCCTATATGCAGCGGCACCGGTGGGGCCGCATTGTCACCATCACGTCCGTCACGGTGAAGCAGCCGGTAGACGCGCTGGTCATGTCCAACGCGGTCCGCGCCGGCGTTGTCGGGCTGGTCAAAAGCCTGTCCAACGAGTTTGGGAAAGATGGAATCACGGTGAACAATGTCGCCCCTGGCTACACGGCTACCGAGCGCCTGAAGGAATTGGCCGGAGTACGGGCGCTGGCGGAGGGAACATCACCGGACACAATCTATGAACAATGGGCATCCGCGGCGCCGCTCAAGCGCCTGGGAGGACCAGGTGAGATCGCGGACGTGATCGTCTGGCTGGCTTCCCAGAAGGCCGCATTCATCACAGGGCAGACAGTTCTGGCTGATGGCGGCATTTACCGGGGTCTCTAGCCGCTGTTCTGGGTGAATTGCCCTGATTTCAGTGCTGAAGAGTGTCAAGGCCGGTTCCCGAGCGCAACCGCAGGGTTGCAAAAAGCATCGCGAAAGAACATCTATGAAGGGCGAAGGGAGCATCCTATCTGCCGGATGCTTTTGCTGGGTGTCTCGTTCCTCATTGCCGCCACTGCATGTGGGATCTGGTATTGGTTCGCCATGCGCTATAGCCGCCGTCGAGCGGCTGAGATCTCTCAGTGGGTAGAATCAGCGCTGGGAGGCGAAGGGCACGTGACCGGCATCCGCTGGGTCACCGCATCGCGGCTCCAGCTTCCGTTGCGCCTGGCCCACGGGATCTTCCGCCGCGCCAGCATGATGGTGGATATGTCGCCATGCGAGTTTCCTCTGCACTGGCTCCTGGGCAAGATCAACGGAAAACAGGAGATCCTGACGTTTCAGGCGGACCTGGACATGCCGCCCATATTTTCTCTCCACGTACAAAACTTCCGCTGGTTCGCTCGCAGCAGCCGGAAAACGCCAAAACGGGACAGTGGCTGGTCCTTTGAGAGAACAGCTCCTCTGGTACTGAGTACACGCTCAGACTGGCAAAAGGAAGTCTCGCTGGCGGTAGGCTCTTTGGCCCAGGGACGCAGCCATGATTTCCTCAGCATCACATTCCAGCGACGCTCTCCTCATTTCAGCGTCACGCTGCCGCTGCAGGCGCTAGCGCCAGATTCGCCCACCCGCACCTGCATCTTTGAGAGCATGCGGGAGCTGGCCAGCAACTCCTCCGCCAGCTTGTTCTAACTTCTAAACGTCAAAAATCCGGTAGGGCTTTCCGCCATTGTGTTGCAGAAGAAGCGAAAGTGCCACGTTATGAACGGGAACGCCGCCTGTGGTTTTCCCATCGGGTCTACCGTGATGAGCGTGGCCATGGAGGGCCAGCACTGCGCCGTGGCGATCAATGACTTCTGACAGACGCGAGCTGCCCAGATAAGGCCAGATCTCCATCGGCTCGCCGTTCACGGTTTCAGCGATTGGCGCATAGTGGGTAACGATCACAATTTTGGGAGTGCGAAGCATGGAGAGAGCGCGCTCCAGCTTCATGGTTTCATCAACCGATGCCTGCACGAAGGCTTTGATCTCTTTTTCCCCGAATGCGGTCAGGACGCCGCGACCGAAGCCGCCGACAAATCCTTTTGCGCCGGCAAAGCCGACGCTGTCCCGCTCGTAGCTGCTGCCGTCAAGCACCTTGATGCCCTCGGCCGTCATCAGCTTGATGAGTTCCTGTTCCTGGTTGGACTCGTAATCGTGGTTCCCCAGCACGGCCACAATGGGAATTCTCAGCCGCACCAGCGCGTTCAGCAGCGAGTGCATCTCTTCCGGCTTGCCGTAGTTGGTGAGGTCGCCGGCGATGACCAGCACGTCGGCTTCGTCGCGCACGCGCGAAAGCGGTTCGCGGATGCGATCATAGCTTTGCGGCGAGAAGTGAATGTCGGCTGTAGCTGCTATTCTCATATCCAGCAATTATGCGGCGTCTTCGGAGCCCGGCTGCTGGTGCGGCCGTATCTCCTGCGCCTTCCCGCGATGCTCGTCCAGAATGTTGCGCTTGCCCCACTCAACCACGTCGATAGCGAACATCTTGTCGTCAATCAGGCTGCCGCGAAACCCGATTCCCTTATTAGGATGCTGCAACTCAACTCGAAAGCGCTGCAGCAGCTCGTCCCAAATCTGCTGCGGGACATATTCCGTTTCGGCGGGATAAACGTACTGATAAAGAATCAGCGTCCAGAGCAGCATCTGCCAGTTCTCTCCCATCAGGTTCATCAGCCGCTGCCAGTCAAACCTGCCCCGCGTTCCATAAATGATGTGGCAGATATCGGCGCCATCAAAACGCTCGCGTCGTGTGACGAAGACCTTGGAGGCAATCAGCTCTTCCGGAGCCAAAACACGCACGGACAATCCGAAGACGTGCGAGCGGCTGGCCCGGCGAATCCAGGAGTAGTCAACGCGCACCACCCCGTTGCTCATGCCGGTGATCAGGTCTACAAAGAACCCGTTGCGGTGAGCTTTGGCCAGCCAGATTGGGTCCAGCACTTCAGTTTGAAAATGGTCGTTCTCCAGCACTTCAAGCGCGCGGCCTACCTCCTCGGCGGGAAGAAAGAAGTCCAGGTCCTTGGTGTCGCGCCAAATCCCTGTGTGCTCGTGCAGAGCGAAGGCGCCGGAAATCACGAAGGGCACGCGCTTGGCCTCCATGAGCTGAATCACTTCACGAAAGAGCGATTCCTGCTCCGGAGCAAAGCAAGGCGGCTGCGAAGAACTTACCGGCAGCGGTTTGTCCTGCTCATTCGGCATCACCCCTTAGATGGCGAAATGCCTGTTGCATGTTGTTGAATCGCGTGGAATTTGCAAGCCGCCGTGCAGCTCTGGCGTAATATCTCCGGCATCTAATTTTTTGAGGACCGCAAAAAAGGCGCGGAGGAGCACACATTGGCGCGGCAGGAATCGACCATCGAAGTGGAAGGCCGGCAAATTAAACTGTCCAACCTGGAAAAGGTCCTCTTTCCCAAGGCCGGCTTTACCAAAGGCCAGGTAATCGATTACTACGTGCGGATTGCGCCAGTACTGCTGCCGCATCTTTGCGGCCGGCCATTGACGTTGAAGCGGTATCCGGAAGGCGTGGAGGGCTTTCACTTCTACGAGAAAAACTGCCCCAGTTTTCGCCCGGAATGGATGCAGACCGCTAAAATCTGGAGTCCCGGCAACAACCGCTTTATGTATTATTGCGTCGTTGAGGACCTGCCCACGCTGGTCTGGCTCGGCAACCTGGCTGACCTGGAGCTGCATGTATCGCTGTCGCGCGCGCCGGAGATGCAGCAGCCTACGGTGATCGCGTTCGATCTTGATCCTGGCGCTCCAGCCAACATTGTGCAGTGCTGCCAGGTGGGGCTGTGGGTGCGCGATATCTTCGCCAAGTTCGGGCTTAAGTCCTTTCCGAAAACTTCCGGATCCAAAGGATTGCAGGTCTATGTCCCGCTCAACTCCGCGGTCACTTATAACGAGACCAAGCCCTTTGCGCGTGCTATTGCCCGCCTGCTCGAGGACCGATATCCGGAGCAAGTGGTCTCGGAAATGAAAAAGGCGTTGCGCGGGAACAAGGTGTTTGTGGACTGGAGCCAGAACGACGATTACAAAACCACTGTTTGTGTTTACTCCCTGCGCGCCAAAGACCAGCCGACGGTATCAACGCCGCTGACCTGGAAAGAAGTGGAGAATTGCCTGAAAAAGCAGGATTCTGAGCTTTTGGTCTTTACATCAGAACAGGCGCTTGGACGCGTGGAAAAGCACGGCGACCTGTTTGAGCCGGTGCTCAAACTCAAGCAGCACCTGCCCAGGATTGAGGACCTTGAACAGATGGGCGCACCAATGGAACCGGTGCGCCCAACCAAAGCCAGAATTCAACGGATGGCCTCCGCATCGACGCGAAAGACCTCTTCGCGCAAGCGCAAAGCGCAATAATTCCGCTTACGCCGGAACGCCTTCGATCAGCCAGAGCGGCGCTTTCATGGGAATCACGCGCGTAAGCCGCAGGCCGGCTGACTCAAAGAGCTTGCGGAACTCTCGTTCTGTGCGCTCACGCCCGCCCGGGAACACAAACATTTCCAGGTCAATAAATTTTCCGGGATGCGGCTCATTGCCCTCAGGAAGCACGCTCTCCACCAGCAGGATCCTCGCGTTTGGCTTTCCCGCGAGCGCCTTGCAGCAATTCCTGAGGATGGTGCCAGCCTTGTCGTCCTCCCAATCATGGATGATGTGCTTCATGATGATGGCGTCGGCGCCGCTGGGCACATTGGCGAAGAAATCCGCAGCCAGAAATTGGCAGCGACCGGAAAGCGCCCGGTTCTCTGGCAAGCGCTTTGCGCCTTCAATCACGTGCTCCAAGTCGATCAGAATGCCGCGCATTTCAGGATACTTATTGAGAATCGCCCCAAGCAGGGCGCCATGTCCGCCAGCCACATCCATGAGCGTGTGAATGCCGCTGAAGTCATAGGCTTCCAGCAATGCGGGAGTCACAACCTTGCTCAGGCAGGTCATGCCGTTGTTGAAAAGTTCTGAGATCTCAGGATTCGCGGGAAAGAATTCGAAAACAGGTTTTCCGTAGACGTGTTCAATCGTGATCTCGCCGGTTTTTACCGAGTGCAGCATTTCAGAATAAACACGGAAATGAAACGGGCTGGTGATCCACAGCGCCATATCACGAAATGAGTTAGGCACGTCAGAACGCAAACCGTCAGCCGCCGGCGTGAGGGCAAAGGTACGTGGCGCACTCTCATGGAACACGCCCAGGCTGGCCAGCACGCGCAGGACCCGATAAAGCCGGTCTTCATTCGCACCGGCGGTCGCAGCCAGCTCATGTATGGGTCTGGGACCATGGGCCAGTAGATCGGGGATTTTCAACTTTGTGGCGACCTGTATACACGCGGAGGCCATATAGCCGGTGCTCAGCTGCATGAGCAGTTGTGCAGGGTCAGTTTTCTGCTGCAATTCAGGGGCGGGGGCAGGTGTTGACACAACGGACATCAACTTCTCCTTGGGAGTAAAGGTGCTTTGTTTCAGTTATATACGAATCCTGGAACTCTTCAGACCTGAAGACCTCGAGCCGTGCCCGCCAAAGGCAGAAATTGGTTCTTAAGTAGTTGGGATTAAGGCATTTAATCCCCCTTTTAAGAATTTCTAATCGCAGCACTCCATGCTTGAGCACGAGGCTGACGTATCGGTGCGGGCCGATACGGTTCTGGAAGCCAACTGATCGTGCTCCAGCGCCGCCGTTCCCGCCAGATACAGTTCCATTTTTAAAACCCCGTTAGAGGGCAGCCCGTTATTGCCGTGCCGGCCATGAACCGGTCCGGATTTTTGCACGCCATACGAACAAGGAGCGCACGTACATGAGTTTTATCTTTCTTCCGGGAGACGCATCGAAAGCCCGCGTGAGAGAGGCCGAGAACGCCCGCAAGAACCGGGCAGAGATCCTGAAGGCCTATTCTCACGGACAAATTTCACGACGCGACCTCGTCAAATGGGGTCTGATCACCAGCGCCGGCGCACTGGCGCCTATCAGCGGCTTAAACCCGTTCATCAAAAGCGCGTACGCAGACAGCAGCACCATTCCAACCGGCGCACCTCGCAGCCCGCTGTTTGGAGCGCAGGAATTTTCCCAGCCGATGCCGCGTTTTGATGTGCTGCAGCGCGGAAACAATCCGCTCACTGGCGGTCTGGACCCGGTTCCTACGGCCGAATCAAACCAGACACCGATTCCTGTTGCCCCTGAGCTGGGCGGCGGCGTGGGCCCCTGCGAAGGGCGTCCTCCGGGGCCAATCTGGGCGCACCAGCAGTTCAATCAGTATCCGCCGCAGGTTTGCATCGAAGCCAGCCAGATGGGCGCGACCACGAACACCGTCTACAACCCCGGCGTGGATTCCAGCATGAACTCCGGGATTGATCCAACGGCTCCGATTCCACTCTATTTCCACCCGGAAATGCCGATTCAGAATCCGAATTCCGTGTGGACGTTCAACGGAACCATTCCTCCCAAGCTGGTCCAGGGACGCTACGGCGAGCCCATTCTGTTCCGCCATCACAACAAGCTTCCAGCGGACGTTACGCAGAATAACGGCTTCGGGCGGCACACCATTTCAACGCACGAGCACAACGGCCACCACGGAGCGGAAAACGACGGCTTTACCGGCGCGTTCTTCTTCCCCGGACAGTTTTACGATTATCACTGGCCAATCGTGCTGGCTGGATGCACCAGCATGAACCTGGATGCGACCGATCCACGCGCCGGCAGTCCCGCGGACAGCGGTGGCATCAACAAGGTCGCGGGCGACTGGCATGAGACCATGTCAACCCACTGGTTCCACGATCACATGTTCAGCTTTACTTCGCAGAACGTGTACAAAGGCAACGCTGCGATGTTCAACATCTACAGCTCGCTGGATCGCGGAAACGAAGAAATCAACGACGGCGTAAACCTGCGTCTGCCCTCCGGCACGGCCAAGAGCTGGGGCAACCTTGACTACGACGTCAACCTGATGCTGGCCGACAAGGCGTTTGATCAGAGCGGTCAGTTGTTCATGGACATCTTCGACTTCGACGGTTTCCTCGGCGACGTGATGACCGTGAACCTGGCGTACAAGCCGTACTTCGAAGTGGAGCGGCGCAAGTACCGCTTCCGCATTCTGAACGCCAGCGTTTCCCGCTTCTTCAAGGTTGCGCTGAGCGATGGATCGCCCATGATCCAGATTGCCAATGACGGCAACCTGTTCCCGAGCCCGGTCACGCTGACGCAGCTTGACGAACAGGGTATCGCGGAGCGTTATGACATCGTCATCGACTTCTCGCGCTACGGCATCGGCGACAAAGTCTGGATGGTCAACCTCTGCGAACACCAGGACGGCAAGAAACCCTCTGCCGATCTGACAATTGCCCAGGCACTCTCCGGACAGTCGGCTGATCCCTGCGTGGGTAAATTCCTGGAGTTTCGCATCGTTCGCGATCCGCTCCAGGCTGATCAGAGCCAGGTGCCGGACATCATGATCCCCAATCCGGATCTCTCTGCGATTCCGGTTTCGGCGCAACGTGTGTTTGAGTTCGGCAGCGGCGGCTCTCAGCCGATTAACGATGATGCTACGTCATTCGTCGGCCCATGGGGCATCAAGACCAATGGCGGCCAAATGCTGAATGCCAGCTTCGGGCGCGTTTCGGCGGCTCCGCAGTATGGTACTCGTGAGGTCTGGACCCTGATCAACGGTGGCGGCGGATGGGATCATCCGATCCACATACACTTTGAAGAAGGCCAGGTCCTGGCTCGCAATGGAAGCGCGGCCAATGTTCCTGCCTGGGAGAAAGGCCGCAAGGACGTGTATCGTCTGCGTCCCGGCGGGAGCATCACCCTCACCATGCAATTCCGTGACTGGGGCGGGATGTTCATGGAGCACTGCCACAACACGGTGCACGAAGACAATGCCATGCTGCTGCGTTGGGAAATCAACGGTGGAGGCGCTCCATTCCTCGCGCCACTGCCAACCCCCATTTGCACTCCGCAGGGCGTAACGTTTATTCCTCCTGACGAGGTCCTCGCCAGCGCATTCACCGGCGGCAACACGGGCGGTAACGGTGGAAACGGCGGTGGCGGCGGCCGCGGCGGGAAGGGCGGAGGAGGGAATGACCTCGGCGGCGATGCCGGTGTGCGCGGTGGCCGTGGCGGTTCCGGCTCTCGCGGCGGCTCCGGTTCAGGCGGCGGTTCTGGATCAGGTGGTTCCGGTTCAGGCGGCGGCTCTGGTTCCGGCGGCGGTTCTGGTTCCGGCGGCGGCTCTGGCTCCGGTTCCGGTGGCGGCTCCGGTTCGGGTGGTTCCGGCTCCGGTGGCGGTAGCAATCGGGGTGGATCCGGCGGCGGCAGCAATCGCGGCGGCGACAGCGGCTCTCGACGCGGCGGCAACCTGAGCAGCGGATCAATCAGATTATCGATCAACCGCGGAAGACGCTAAATCTTAAACGCAAGTCACACAAACAGGCCGTCCGGTCAATTCCCGGTGCAACGGGAGCTGACAGGGCGGCCTGAACTTTCACAACTCAGCCACCTTCTCCTGCAGTTCCTTTGCAATCTCCTCCGGGTCACTTTCCGGATCAAATTTGATCGGATCGCCGATCCGCACCTGAATGGCGCCGGGCGGCGCGTAGTGCTTTTGGGCTGCTTTGAATGGGAACAGCCCGTCAATGCGCATAGGAATCACCGGCAAATTCAAATGCGTTGCCAGCAGGCCGATGCCGCTGCGGAACGGATTCATCTCGCCGGTCTCGGTGCGCTTGCCTTCGGGAAAAATCACCACACTGTAGCCTTGATCGGCCATATCTCCCGCGAAGCGAAAGCTTTCGCGATACCTGGCGCGCTGCGGCAATGAAAAAACGTTGAAGAAGGTTGCGATCAGCGCATAACGCACCTGCTCACGCCATCGCTGTAGAAAGAACATGTCTTTGGGCGGATGTCGCATTGAACGCAGCATCTCTCCCTGCATCGCCACCGCGAGATGATTGCGCAGGCGCATCGGAAGCGCCACCATGATGAAGCCAATATCAATCTGTGTAATGTGATTGCTCACGATCAGCGCGGGGCCTTCAAGATTTCGCAGTCGTTCGCACCCGATGATTTTGGGCCGCGCCATCACCATGATGTAAGGCAACGTGACCAGGTGAAAAGCGAGCACGCGAATCCACGTTATGGGCCAGCGTTGCGCCCAGCGCGAGTAAGGATAGTTAAGCTTCTCCGGCCCCGATTCCGGTGCTGATGTCTTCAGAAGCTTTTCAAGATCGGCAACCGTGTTCACCTGCGAAACCTCGCGATCGCTCAAGTCCACCTGGTAGCGGTTCTCCAGCGCTGCTATGAGCTCCACGCGTTCCAGGGAACTGAGATTCAAGTCGTCCTGCAGGTGTGCTCCCGGTTGTAACTGCACGTTGTGACCGGCAATGCCCGCAATGATCTCTGTAAGCGTGTTTGAAGAAGCAGCGCGCGCTTGCTCACCACTCGCAGGTCCCGCTCCAAGCTGCCGCTCAGCCTCGCGACGAATCGCGTCCAGCTTCGGCTTCTGTGTGGGCGTTCTGGGGAAATCTTCGTCCGGCCATGCCATCCAGCAGCGAATCTTCTGATAGTCAGCAAGGGACTGGTTGGCTGCCGCCACCACGGTTCCACCCGATCGGCCGTCGCGCAGCAGGAGCACGGCGCAGGCCTCCGCATTGCCACCGCGCGCCACGCCGAACACCACGCAATCGCGCACTTCGGGTTGGCGGCGCAGTGCCTGTTCCAGGTCTTCAGGATAGATCTTCAGTCCTGCGGGAGTGACGATCACGTTTTTGCTGCGACCCTTGAAATAAAGATTGCCTTCAGCATCCATCGCACCCAGGTCGCCGGTACGGAACCATCCTTCTTCGCCGGTGACCGGCTTGAGTTCTTTGCCCTGCCAGTATTGCCCGGCCACGTTCTCACCGCGCACCAGGATTTCTCCCGTTTCTGGATCAAGCTTCATCTCACGCCCGGGAAGGATCTTGCCAATGGATCTGCGCCCAATCTTGAATGGATGGTTCAAACTCACCAGCGAGCTGGTTTCAGTCAGCCCGTAGCCTTGAATTACGCCGTAGCCCAGCCGGCGCCAGAATTCTTCCGTGCCCTGGTCAAGAGCGGCGCCTCCAGAAATCACGGCCCAGAACTTCCACCCAAGATAGCTGTGCACTTTACGGAAGCGCCACCATCGCTTGAGGAACTTCTCGTTTTCGGCGACCTTCCAGTTCTTCGCGATGGCGGGTCGCAGCTCCGCCTCAACTTTCGTCTTGAGCGACTCCGCCACCCTCGGCACCGCTACGAGTACAGAAATGCGATTACGTCGGATCGTCTCAATCACGTCTCCGGGCTTGTAGCTTTCCTGGAAAAAGACCGTGCCCCCAATGAAAGGAGGGATGAGAATCCCCATGGTCTGTCCAAACACATGGCTCAGCGGCAGCATGTGAAGAAAGCGGATGGGGTGGAAGATGCGCTCGTATTTGCGGTATTTGGGAATTTCGCGCTCAATTGGATCAACGCTGCTGAGGATGTTGCGATGAGTCAGCACTACGCCGCGCGGCTCCGCTGTTGTGCCGGAGGTGAAGATGATCTGAGCTCGATCATCGCGCGTCAGATCCAGTGGCTCATAGATAGCTCCAGAATGGTGCGCCAGCGCCTCCTGTGCATTCTCAAGCTCAACGTAGGGAGTGCTGCCCGCTTCGTGCGCCAGAGAGCTGGAGCAGATCATCAGTTTGGCGCCGACGTCTGCCGCCACACGGCGCGCAAATTCCGGCGCGGCAATCCTGTCCATGGGAACAGCGGCCACGCCGCGCAGCATACAGCCAAAGAATGCGGCTACCCATTCCGCACAATTCTCGCCCCACAACATCACTCGATCGCCCTTGCCGACGTTGCGCGTCTCCAGTTCACGCGCGAAACGGAAGGCCAGCTCCGCCGTTTGGCGATAGCTCCATCGATAGGTGCGGAACCCGCGGCGAAACACGAATGCAGTTTCGTTTCCCAATGAATGATGGAGCCGGGGATATCCGGCTAATGTTTGCGGCATGCGTGTCTAAAATAACGATTTGGCGCGGGTAAGGCAAAGCGAGAAGCAGCACTCAGCAGTCAGCACTCAGCATTCAGCCCTGCGGCAGACTGGGCTAAAAGGACGTCATATTTCTCCGGGAAGGCCGCGTCTTTCCCTATGAAGAATGCCCGCCTTTAGTTCATAGGCGAGAAGGGCTGAATGCTGACTGCTAATTGCTGTTTGCTGAATGCTGAGTGCTGCTTGCTGTTACGGTACGTTCTGCCCCGCTGCCTGCAAGGTTTGCGACACAGTCTTCGCATAGTCGCGCAGCTTGGTAAGCGAGCTCTCGAGAGCGGTAGCTTTTTCATGCAGGCCGCGCCCGCGAGCTACGGCCATCACCGCTTCGGCTTGCATGCCCAGCCGTTCCAGAGTGGTTAAGAGGTAGGCTAGCGCATCGGCGTGGGGCTTCCATAAGTAAGCTGACGTCGCCTTCTGGTTGTACTCATCCACTTCCACGATCATGCGCGAGAGATAGGCCACAATCAGCATCATTACTGATGCATAGTCTGCGCGGAAGCTCTTCTCGGTGTGATACTCGGCCCGGAATGCCTCCACTTCCGCAGGGCTGAGCGTGATCCTGGTTTTCTTGATAGGAACAATGGCCGCCATTTTCGGGTCCACGCTGCGAATGTGCTCCTTGATTGATTCCCGGGCGCTGTGGATCTTCCCTTCTTGTACGGCATTTTGCACCGCCTGCGAAGGCGGGACGGCCAGCACTTCAGCCCTGACCTCGTGCGGTACCACGGTCGCCGGACGTGGGGGAGCGGGCGGCAGATTATTTGCGTGGGAAACTGGCGCAGCAGAGGGGGCCTGAGGGATGGTTGGCCGCGGCACCGGCGGCGGAGCAACTGGGGTAAACACCGGCTGCGCCGGGCCGACTCGTCCCGGACGCTTGCTATCCACCACCTTCTTGAATTTCGATACCTTCCTCAGGTCGTCCTGTGCGTTCTGGTAGTCCTCCTCCAGGATCTGCTTGGATTCGACTTCTGTCAGTTGCTTGACCGTGATGTCGCCCTCGAGCCGCGAGAGAATGCTGGCGCCCTCCTTCTGCACATTCTCCGCGAACGTCTTGATCTGCTTGGCCGCGTCATGGAAAAGCTCATCAAATTTCCGGCCAAAAACATCATTCCATACCGCCAGTTGGGCCAGCGCGTCAGGATGATAAAAAGATTTCCCCAGCGACTGTTTCAGTTCCCTCACCCGCTGCACCATGCCGGAATCCATGATCTGGTCGAAATGCCGGTAGTCCCCAAGCTCCTGATATAAATACTCAAACTCCTGGAGAAGCTGCCGGTGCTCCTGGTCCGGTGCGCTGTACTCCATCCCCTCCAGCGCGCGATAAAGCTCAACCTGGAACCCGAGGGCCGCCTGTGAAACGAAGTAATAGGAGGTGTCAACTTCGGGCCGCTGCCAGGCTGGCGGCGCGCCATCCGTCTGGACAGGAGTACGGAAGAGATGCGTAATGACGCAATCTGTTTTGTCGCGGTCGCCGGTGCGCGGCGAAACCTTGGACACGTAGTAGCGCAGGAGAGCGTGCGCGTCACCTAAGCCGGAGCCCAGTTTTAGAGAATCCCTGATTAAGGAAGGAGTCATCGCCAGATCGAGAACGTCCAGCCAGTTCTTGAAGTGTTCGAGTGTGGCTGCAATCTTCTCAGGAGAAGTCTCAGGGTTACACACACCCGCCGGCGCGGAAACAGGATGCCCCAGACTCTTTTGCAAGAGACCGAGGTAAAAATTGTTTACTGCTGTGAGGTCTTGCAGCTCCCTCTGGGAGTCTCCCACGGTGAACTCCTGTAGCAAGGCTGGGGGTGATGCGCCGGACTTGGCGTAAGTTTAAACCAGCTCGCGACAGGAGACAAATATTCCGTTGGTTACCGGGACGGTAACATACTGTCAAACCAATGATTTACAACCACTTATGGGTTAAACGAGGGGCATCCGCTCTGCTCCCTACTTGCCTCCGAGCACCATCTTGGCGATGGTCTGCAACTGCATGTTGGACGTGCCCTCATAGATCTTCCCGATCTTGGCATCGCGATAGTACTTCTCCACCGGGTAATCCTTCGTGAACCCGTAGCCTCCGTAAATCTCCACCGATAGCGACGCCACGCGCTCAGCCACCTGCGAGGCGAACAGTTTCACCATGGCAGCTTCTTTCACAAAATTCATGCCAGCATCCTTCATCCGCGCGGCGTTGTATACCATCATGCGGACGGCTTCAATTTCAGTGGCCATCTGCGCCAGTTGGAACTGGATTCCCTGGAATTCAGAGATGCTCTTGCCGAACTGCTTGCGCTCCTGGGAGTACTTTGCTGCATTTTCCCAGGCGCCGCGGGCCAGTCCCAGCATCTGCGCGCCGATGCCGATGCGGCCTTCATTGAGCGTTTCAATGGCGATCTTGTATCCCTTTCCTACTTCTCCCAGTACGTTCGCCCTGGGCACCCGGCAATCTTCCAGGATCAATTCGCACGTGCTGGATGCGCGAATTCCCAGCTTGTCTTCTTTTTTGCCCACGCTGAATCCGGGGAAATTCTTTTCCACAATGAATGCGGTGATCCCCTTATAACCGGCGGATGGATCAACCGTGGCGAACAGGATAAAGATTCCCGCTTCCTTGCCGTTGGTGATCCAGAGCTTGCGCCCGTTCAGAACATAATCGCTTCCCTGAAGCTGCGCGCGGGTCTGCATGGCAAATGCGTCAGAGCCGGAGCCGGCTTCGCTTAGGGCATAAGCTCCGACTGTATCGGCGGCCATGCGCGGCAGATAGCGTTTCTTTTGCTCGTCATTGGTCCAGCGCATCAAGGCGTTATTGACGAGCGTATTCTGCACGTCCACAATGACGCCTGCTGAAGGATCAATGCGCGAGACTTCTTCTACAGCAAGGATGGATTCGAAAAACCTCCCGCCCGCGCCGCCGAATTGTTCGGGTATCTCAATGCCCATGAGCCCAAGCTGGAAGAATTGATCGATGAGCGAGTGCTCGAAGACGCCCTTCTCGTCCATCTCACGGACCTTCGGACGAATGGAGTCTTCGGCAAACTGGCGCACATTGTCGCGAAACAAAACTTCGTCTTCACTCAATGCGACCAGCGGTTGAGGAGGAGCGGGAATCTGAGCCGTGGCCTGGGGCATAAACAATCCTTTCCCTGAAATGGGAAACCAAAAATTGTAACATTCTCGCCATGCGCGGCTGCTCGGGAGCGGCCAACAGCACGGTCGAAAGCTCATCTAAAAAGCCATGGTTCGACCGATTTTCTTAATAGCCGAAATAGAGCCTCCGGAAGGGCTTTCCGCGCGCAAGCTGGTGCTGGAAACGGGCAAATTCAACGTGATCACGGCCTACTCGCTGGAAGAGGCGCTGGACACGCTGGTAGTTTTTCCCAAAGTGCACGGCGTAATCCTTCACACCTCAATGTGCCATGATATGGAATGCTCCGACGTGATCGCTGAAATCAAGAGCAAATTTCCAGACATGCTCGTCATCGCCCTGTCACCCACCATGTCGCACACGTACAAGGCTGCAGACGAAACTATTTCCAGCCATGAACCCCAGGAATTGCTGAACCTGCTGCGCTCGCGATTTGGAGATCCCCGGAATTTGCAGCCCAAAGGGTCCGTCAAAAGGCGGGCTTGACGCGATGGCAAATTGAATTTTTAATTCCAGTCTATGCGCGTAGCTTTCTTGGGATTGGGAATCATGGGCGGTCCTATGGCCGCTAACCTCGTTAAAGCCGGACACGAAGTCACTGTCTGGAACCGCACGCCGAAAAGCATTCCGGGCGCCACCACCGCATCCACTCCCGCAGAAGCTGTAAAGGGCAAAGAGGCTGTGTGGGTGTGCGTCTCTGATACCAAGGCCGTGCAGTCAGTGCTCTTCGGGGCTCAGGGCGCCATTCACGGTCTGGAAAGCGGCGCCATCGTCGTGGATTCCAGCACCATCTCTCCTTCTGCCAGCATTCACATCATGGAAAGCCTTCAGGAGCACGGCTGCGAGTTTCTGGATGCTCCCGTTACAGGTTCCAAAGTGGCGGCCGAAGCGGGGAGCCTGATTTTCATGATAGGCGGCGCTGTCCACAACATTGAGCGCGTGGAACCGCTGTTGCGAGCGATGGCAAAAAAAGTGATCCACATGGGAGACAACGGCAAGGGCCTTTCCGCCAAGCTGGCCCAGAACATGAACATTGCCTTTATGTATGAGGGGCTGTGCGAAAGCCTGACACTTGCCCGCAAGCTGGGAGTTCCACCGGAAAAAATGTTCGAACTCATTGAGGCGTCCATGATCCGCTCCGGCGTAGCCGAGTACAAGAAGCCGTTCATTCTGAATCAGGATTATTCGCCCAACTTCCCCCTGAAGCTTATGCACAAGGACATTCACCTGATGCTGGATGCAGCCAGGGAGAACGAAGTGAAGCTTCCCGGCTTAACTGAGATCGACAAGATTTACGAAGAAGCCAGCACCCGGCCCGGATTCGATGATTTGGACTACGCAGTCACTATCACACTGCTTGAGGAAATGGCTGGCCTCAGAACCAAAGCAAAGGTTTCCTGAACCTCTTTCGGTCACTGCGGGTCACATACAGCCAGTGACCTCAGTACCGCTCCATGCGTAAATTCTCTGGTTTCAATGGCCAATCGGCGCTAGAGTCGTTTTAGATCCAGGTCCCCTTCCCCACAAATCTTGTGTTGAAAGGAGTCCACTATGAGGGCGAAGTTCATCGGCCCGTGCCTCTTGCTGGCCCTGGCTGTTGCCGCTGTTGCGCAGAGCAGCTCGGGCGCTGACTGGAGTAAATATTCGAGTGAACCGGGGAAGTTCTCCATGCTGATGCCGGGCCACCCGGAAGAAGGCAGCTCCACGGATAAAGGTGTGGTGCTGCACACGTTTAAACTTCTCGTGCGCCCGCGCTTGTACATGGTGGTTTATTCGGATTATCCGGAAGCAGACGCGAAACTGGAAACCACACACCGGCTGCAAGCCGAGCGCGACGGATTCATCAAAGGCATTTCTGGTGGCCGCCTGATTTCGGAACGGCAGTTCACATTCAAGCGCAATTCTGAGGATTTGCCCGCGCTCGAATTCACCTCTGAAACCAGCAACGTAAATTACAAATGCGTTGTCATTCTCGACGGAACACGCGTGTACTTCCTGGGTACAGGTGCGCTCAAGGGCGTGGACTCGACGGCTGAGATGGAGCGTTTCCTCGGCTCATTCAAGCTGCTCTAGGCGAAGGAGCAGGCACGCCTCACATGACGGTTTGACCTCCGGGAGCTCTAGATCAGGCACACGGCTGCCGGAACTGGATACAGTGCGCAGCCCGGGGCAGCGCCGGAGCTCCGCACGGAGCAGGTTTTACCAGATGCGGACGCGCTGAGCCGGCGCGAGATACAGCTTCTCTCCCGCCTTCACTTCGAATGCCGCATACCAGGGATCAACGTTGCGCACGGTTTCGGCACGATACCTGCCGGGCGCATGTGGATCAGTCATGAGCTGGCGCCGAAGTGCCGCTTCACGCGTCTTGCCTCCCCAATTCTGTCCAAAGGCGATGAAAAACTGCTGGTCGCCGGAAAAGCCGTCTATTACCGGCGCAGGCTTTCCCTCCAGCGCGGCGTGATAGCCATCGTAAGCCGCCAGGATTCCCGCCAGATCGGCAATGTCTTCTCCAAGTGTCTGCCGGCCATTCACAGCAAGGTCAGGAAAGGGCTTGTAGCTGTTGTATTGAGCAGCCAGACTTGCTGTGGCGGCATTGAAGTGGGCCAGGTCAGCGGCCGTCCACCAGTTGCGAACACGCCCTTTGGAGTCGAACGCCGCTCCTTCGCTGTCAAAGGTGTGGCTGATCTCATGCCCAATCACCGAGCCGATCGCGCCATAGTTGTCAGGGGCCGGGGCCTGCGGATCAAAGAAGGGCGGCTGGAGTATTGCCGCAGGAAAATTCAGCGCATTCTGCAAAGGAAGATTTACGGCGTTCACCGTCTGCGGTGACATGGACCATTCCTTGCGGTCTACAGGCGTTCCCAGACGGTTTACCTGACGGTGGTATTCAAACAGGCCCGAGCGCCAGATGTTACCGAAGATGTCATCCGCTTTAACCTGGAACGAGTATTCATGCCAGTGTTCGGGATAACCGACGCCTACGTAAAGGGTGTCGAGCTTGGCCTTTGCCTCAGTCTTCGTCGCCGGCGCCATCCATGAAAGTGCATCAATGCGCTTGCGGAAGGCGGCAATCAGGTTCGCCACCAAAGCCTGCACCTGCGCCTTGGCCTGTGGCGAGAAGTATTTCTGGG
>DATNDP010000091.1:0-2072 GCA_035553195.1 Candidatus Acidiferrales bacterium | reverse complement strand
GGACACCAGTTCACCTTGCTGTTCTTACGGTAGGCGAGGCCCTTCTCGTAAAGCTTTAAAAAGAACCACTGGTTCCAACGATAGTATTCCGGCAAACAGGTGGTGACTTCGCGCGACCAGTCATAGCTGAAGCCCATGCGGTTCATCTGCTTCTTCATGGCCGCGATGTTCTGTAAGGTCCACTGCCGAGGCGGAACTTTGTTTTTGATAGCTGCGTTTTCCGCAGGAAGGCCGAAGGAATCCCAACCCATGGGATGGAGCACGTTGTAGCCCTGCATCCACATGTAGCGGGCGAGCGCGTCGCCAATGGCATAGTTGCGAACGTGTCCCATGTGGAGCACGCCGGAAGGATAGGGCAACATTTCCAGGACGTAATACTTCTTGCGCGAGCTGTCAGCCGTATCGGCAGCGAACAATGCCGGCTCGGCCTGCCAGCGCGCATGCCACTTCTCTTCTATGCGATGGGGATCGTAACGGTCGTCTATCTGCGTCTTCCGCTGCGTGGGATTGGCGGGAATGTCCTTGGTCTCAGCCATGTTCTATCTTAAGCTCTTTTTCGTTTTGCCGGAACTGTTGCCGGTGCTTTCCCTGTTGCCGCCAGCGACTTAAGAAGGCTCACGTTCTGCAGATCATCTTGCGGCTCGTCACTTGGTGTTTCCGCGATGAAGGCCGAGTGCTCCGTACGCGGGTCGTTCAGCAGACGCCGGAACGCCTCCAGCCCGATGGTGCCTTTGCCGATGTGCTCGTGCCGGTCCCGTTTGGAGCCGCGTGGATCTTTGGCATCGTTGCAGTGCCAGACGCGGACATTCTCAAGGCCAATGCTCTCGTCCAGATGCTTCATTGTCTGCTCATATCCGGCTTCACTCACAACGTCGTAACCGCACACGTGCGTGTGGCAAGTATCAATGCAGACGCCGGCGGGACAAACGGGACGAAGGTATTCAAGTAGATGCGCCACCTGCTCAAACGATCCACCCAGCGAGAACTCTGCCCCGGCAGTGTTCTCAATCAAGATCGTCAGGTTTCCTCTTTTCAGATCCAGCCCCTCGGCTGATTCAGCGATGGACTGCGCTACCAGGTGCAAACCTTCTTCACGGCTACGACCGCGAAACGACCCCGGATGCAACACCAGGTAATCAGCACACAAGGCCAATGCGCGCTGCAACTCCCCGCGAAACGCTTCCACTGACTTGCGATGAAACTCCGCGGTTGCGCTGGCCAGATTCACCAAGTAGCTGGTATGAATGACCAGGGGTGCGATTCCATACTTCGCGCGCAGCCTGCCCATCTCCTCACACTGCGTCTGGCCCAGGGAATAGGGCTTCCACTGTCGGGGGCTGGAGGAAAAAATCTGGAAACAGTTAGCGCCGAGGCGGTAAGCGCGTTCGGCTGCCATTTCCACTCCGCCGGCCGTTGAGGTGTGAATGCCGATTCGGCGCCGGCCGGGAGGCGGCGGGCCACCGTGCGACCACAGCAGCACATCCTTCATGCTGAGTTTCCGCTTCGACCCTGTTGGCTCCGCCGACATGCGCTAAATGATTGATTCTAACATGCTGAATACGCTGGCTTTCGTTGCTCCGGCGCGCCAAATCACAGTAAACTGAGTATTTAATAGGAAAGGTCATCATGCTGGTCGTAATGAAAGCGCACGCCACGGAAGAGCAGGTGCGCGCGGTTTGTGAACGGATTGAACAGTTCGGTTACCGACCCCATCCCATTCCGGGCGCTCAACGTACTGCCATCGGGATTACCGGCAATAAAGGAGCAGTAGAAGCCGGAGCGCTGGAAGAAATGTCCGGCGTCCAGGAAGTTATTGTTGTCTCCAAACCTTACAAGCTGGTCAGCCGGGACGTGAAAGAAGAGGACACGGAGGTCCTTTTCCCGGGAAGCGACGGCAGCTTTGGTGGACGGAACCTGGGGATCATCGCAGGGCCATGCTCCGTCGAATCGCGGGAGCAGGCGTTTGCCATTGCTGAGCGCATTGCCAAAGCTGGAGCTCGGTTCTTCCGTGGCGGAGCTTACAAGCCTCGCACTTCACCTTACGCTTTTCAGGGATTGGGAGAGGACGCGCT
>DATNDP010000090.1:0-22369 GCA_035553195.1 Candidatus Acidiferrales bacterium | reverse complement strand
AAGGCGGCGCGGCTCGAGCTGTTGCGCCATAACATCAACGTGGTCACAGTGTGTCCGGGTTACATCGCCACGGATTTTTCCAAGAACATGATCAAGGGCAGCCAGCCGCAACGCGTGGGCGGATCGACCAAATGGGCGGTCGGCCCGGAGGTGGTGGCGAAAGACACGCTCGACGGGCTCCTCAAGCGCAAGCGCCAGGTCGTGACGCCGTGGTTCTATTGGATTTTCATTAAATTGTATGAGAACGCTCCGTGGCTGGTGGAGCGCAGCATCCGGCGCGGGCTCAGGCCGACTTCGCAGGTTTTAGCCGAAGCCGCGGGCAAGAACCCTAAGTAACCACAAAGGACACAAAGGATCACGAAGTCGGAGTTCGGTCCTCTGCCTTCGTGTTCCTTCGTGCCCTTTGTGGTTAAGCAAGTTCCTCCAGCATCCCACTCATTTCCGACAATGCATGTTTGTTCCCCGTCCTCTTGGCCGCCTCAATGCCGTTCTCCAGCATCTTTTTTGCCTCGGCAGTGCGGCGGGCGCGTTCCAGCGTTTGCGCGGCCATGAAGTAGCCGTTGGTGTAATCAGGATGCAGCTCAAGAAGCTTGCCGAACTGCTCCAGCGCTTTCTCGGTCTGGCCCGCTTTGGAATACTCCATCGCCAAGCCGTAGCGGGCGAAGGCATCCCCGGGATTCTGTTCCAGGAACTGGGTCAGCATGGTAAGGCGATCTGTCTCGCTCATAGGGTGAAAAAATTCTACACAATCCACAGCCGGCGCACATAAGATTGCAGTGCTGTGGCTTGTCCGTTCTTCTTTCCCGCCGAAAAGATCCAGACGATTGCGTGGGCGTTCCCCGCGCGCCTGCCCCTGGGCGCCGGATTTTGCGGCACGTGCCGTGCCGCAGCCGAAGAAGTCACGCCAACGGATGACGATCTGAGAGATTTTTGCAATCTGGGTTATGGAACCGGTTGCCACCGATTACCCGCCGACCGCCGCGCAGATTGCCTGCGGTTTTCGGCCAGAGACAATTCCGGACGGGTGACTCTCAGCTACGTTTACGAGCGCGATCATGCGCCGGTGGAGCACGGATCACTGGAGTACGACTGTGCGACGCAATCCTGGCCGGTGAAGCTCAAAGACGATTGCGCGCAGCGGCAAGCAGAATTGTATCTGGCTGTATACCTCGAACGACGCCGGAAATAGCTCTCATCTGCGCCGTCACAAACTCCCATGCTGACGAATCCAGGACCAAGTCACTAGAATCAATTGTGAATATGAATACCAATGATGGCCATCGAGCCCAGGCGCGTCCCGTGCGCGAATCACAATCCCAGATGGCGGAAGTCGTCCTGCCCAACGACGCCAACCCGCTTGGCAACCTGCTGGGCGGACGCCTCATGCACATGATCGATATTGCCGGCGCCATGGCTGCGCATCGGCACACGCACAGCCACGTGGTCACGGCTTCCATGGACCACATCGACTTCCTCATGCCGGTGCATATCGGCGATCTGCTGATTTTGAAATCTTCCGTCAACCGCGCCTTCCATACTTCTGTGGAAGTGGGAGTGAAATGCTGGGTGGAGAATTACATCGCCGGCACCACGCGGCATGTGGCTTCGGCCTATCTGACGTTTGTTGCCGTGGACCAGCATGGACGGCATCATGCAGTTCCACAGGTTATCCCGGAGAGCGAGGAAGAGAAGCGGCGGTATGAAGATGCGGGCCGGCGACGGGAGTTGAGAAAGCAGGAAGTTGAAAGAAGGAAGACATCGGGTGATCGGGTGATCGGGTGATCGCACGTGATCGAGTAATGTGCCTCGCTCCGACCCGCTGCAAGTAATGCTTGCTCAAAGAATTTTTCAGTATGTGCCAGTCACCGGTTGTGACTTCAGGGAACCGATCACCCGATCACCGGATCTCCCGATGCCTCGTGGATTCGTCCCGTATAATTGAAGTATATTTATGGCCCACGGACACACACATGGAGCGCCGCCACCGGGTCCTTTTCCGCTCCCCGGCGTAAAAAATATTGTTGCGGTCGGATCGGGCAAGGGCGGAGTCGGGAAGACCACCATCGCGGTAAATCTGGCGGTGGCGCTGGCCAAGCTGGGATACCGCACCGGCCTGCTCGATGCCGATGTTTACGGCCCCAACGTGCCGCTCATGACTCACGTGAACCAGCAGCCGCGCGTCATTGGCGAAAATCGCATTGAGCCACTGCAGAATTATGGCCTCAAGATCATTTCGGTCGGCTTTCTCAATCCCGGTGACAAGCCGCTGGTATGGCGCGGCCCCATGCTGCATTCCATCATTCGTCAATTTCTGCAGCAGGTGGAGTGGGGAGAGCTCGACTATTTGGTCGTTGACCTGCCCCCGGGAACCGGCGATGTTGTGATCTCTCTTTTTCAGACGGTTCCCCTTACGGGCGCGGTTGTAGTTTCCACCCCTTCTGACGTGTCCCTTCAGGACGGGCGCAAAGCCATAGAAATGTTTCGCACTGCTCGCGTGGACATACTTGGGCTGGTGGAGAACATGAGCTCGCTGATCTGCCCGCATTGCCATCAGGAGATCGACATTTTTTCCAAAGGCGGAGTGGCCAGGACGGCGCAGCAGTTCGGCGTACCTTTCCTCGGTTCAATCGCGCTCGATCCCGACATACGCAAAGGGGGGGACACGGGTAAACCGGCGGTGCTTGACGGCGAATCTTCTCCTCACGCCAAATCCTTGTTTGACTTCGCCCGCCAGGTGTTGATGAGAGTGGAAGAAGTGAAAAAGAGCGCCGCTCCCGGCGACGTGATCCAGGTCCAGTAAGCCTGCAGGTTCCCCCTGCACCAAAGTCTCTGCTTTTCAGCGACTTCCGGTGTCTAAATCCGGTGCAGGCGGAGCGCTCAACCCGATTACCTGTGTCATAATCGAATTAACCCTTTCGGCGCACTGTCCTGAAAGAAGCAGAGGCAGCTATGCGAATGCGCAAGAGCGTAGACGAGTACTACCGTGCGCTGGGCGTCTCGCCCGGAGCTTCTGCCAAAGAGCTGCGCCGTGCTTATCTGCGATTGGTTAAGCGGTGGCACCCCGACCAGTTTGCCGGCGAATCACGCTCCCATTTCATCGCTCAGGAAAAGTTGAAGGAAATCAACGAGGCATACACGTTCCTGAAGGAATACCGGCCCGGTCAGACCCATGTGCCTTACGGCGACGGGTATAGCTGGCCCAGTGGCTACTCGCGTGGAGCTACGGAGGAGTGGCGTGCTTATCGGCGGCGCGCCTATTATGAGCCGCCGATTGTTGATCCCTATGAAGGCGACTACCAGTACCGCCCCGTGGGAAATTCACGCGGCATGAAATGGGGCTGGATTTTTGCCATCATTCTTATAGCCAATCTCCTGCAGTGGGGGACGGGCATTGGATCGGCTCCTACTGAACCATCCAGGCAGGCGCAAACGCAAAAGGCAGAGGCAGCTCCGGCTGGGCCAGTGATGGATGTTTTTGCCGCGCAACCAGCAGCAGCATCGCAGGGAACGCGAACCGTGCCGTCACCGCTGCCGTATTTCTTTGTCGGATCCACCAAGGCTGACGTCTATCGCATTCAAGGGATGCCACAGTGGTCCAGTGAGGGCGAATGGCGCTATGGGACCTCCCGAGTTTATTTCCGCGGACCCATGGTGGAAAAGTGGGAGAGCACGGCGGAGTTTCCGCTAAAAACCATCAAGCTGCCGAAGGTCAGCCCTGATGCTGTTATCAGCCAGGGAGCGACCATTGCGGAAGTACTGGCGATCCAGGGTACCCCGGTTTCGGTCAATGATGTGTATTGGACGAATACCGCTCCCGGAAGCAGGAACAGCGCCGCCCTGTCATTTGGGAAAACCACCTATTGGTATTACGGGGCTTCGAGCATCGAATTTTCTGGCGACAAGGTGATTGGCTGGACGGAAAAGCCGGGTTCGCCGCTAAGAGCTGCTCGTTAGCGCGCGATCGACCCTGTTTTAGCACTCTCAATCCGCAAGTGCTATCTTGACAACAAGTCACTAAAATTTCTACAATAAAAATGTCGAGTTGTCTCCGATTGTTGTACAAGACATTGGAAACAAAAGGCTTAGTAGTACCTTTATGCCAAACCAGGGACAAATCGGCCCGCGTGAGCGGGAGATTCTGACTGCCATTGTTGAGACTTATATTTCCTCAGGTGAGCCTGTAGGCTCCCGCACGCTCTCACGACAGAATAAGGATGGGCTAAGCCCCGCCACTATCCGCAATGTGATGGCGGACTTGGTGGAAGCAGGCTTTCTGGAGCAGCCGCATACCTCTGCGGGCCGGGTTCCGACCGCGCAGGCATATCGATACTACGTGGACCAGATCTCCGGGAAAGCGCTGTTGTCGGCCTCCGACCAGAACCTGATTTCTGAGACCTTAGAAGGCACCGTCGACATCCAACAGTTTTTAGAGAAAACTTCGCATTTATTGTCGCTGGTTTCCAGCGGAGTTGGAGTGGCCATCGCCAGCACGGGACCGCAGAACGCGCTGGAGCACGTGCATTTTTCCCGTCAGGGTCCGCACAAGGTTCTGGCTGTTGTAGTCACCAGGTCCGGCATGGTGCATGACCGCATGATGCGGCTGCAGCAGGACTTAACGCAGACCGACCTGGACACGGCGTCCAACTACATCAATGCGAATTTCCGCGGATGGACGGTGGACAAAGTCAAAGCAGAGATTGCCAAGCGCATTGAGCATGAACGCAGCGAATATGACCGGCTCATGCGGAGCCTCAAAGAACTGTATGAGAGCGGCGCGCTGGCAACAGGCGAGCCTGCCAAGAACATATTTGTGGACGGCGTTTCCAATCTCGTGGTCAAGGAAGAGGACCATCAAAAATTGCGCGAGCTGCTGAAAACCCTGGAAGAAAAGCAGAGAGTGGCGGAACTGCTCTCGGCTTATCTCGATACCAGGCAGGATGCGGTGCGCGTGGTGATTGGATTGGAAGAAGCCATGCCCGAGATGCGCAATCTGGTGCTGATCGGGGCGCCTGCGCGCGTAGGCGAAGAGATGAGAGGATCGTTGGCGGTGATCGGTCCCACACGCATCGATTACCAGCACACGATTACGGCGGTCTCCTACATCGCGCAGCTTTTTGACAAGCTGCTGAATGAAAACGCGTGAAGATTCCAATCAAAAGACCAGGTGCTGTAATGAGCAAGTCCAATGGACAGGCTGATGTTCAAGATCAGTTGAAAGAAAATATGGAGTTAGAGCACGAGTTGCCGGCTGCGGATCCCGGAGACGGGTTTCAGGAGAAAGACGCGGCCGCGACCACAACGTCCGAAGCGGCGCAGACAGAGAGCGCCGTCGAAGTGGAAGTGCGCAAGCTCCGCTCTGAGCGCGATAACCTGCTGGACCGACTGGCTCGCCTGCAGGCGGAGTTTGATAACTGGCGCAAGCGGTCCGCCAAGGAAAACTCTGATTACCGCGATTTTGCGCTGACAGACGCCGCGCGTGGCTTGCTGCCGGTGATGGACAGCTTTGAGCTCGCCCTAAAAAATGCCGAGACCAGGCCGGAAGATTTGCGCAAGGGAATGGAGCTGATTCAAAAACAGCTTCAGGACGCGCTGCAAAGGATGAACGTGCAGCGAGTGCCTGCGCAAGGCCAGGCGTTTGATCCCAGGGTGCATGAAGCCATTGAGATGGTGGAGAGCGATGCTGTGCCGGATCATCACGTACTGCAAGAGCTGCAATCCGGTTACAAGATCAAGGATCGGCTGCTGCGTCCGGCGATGGTTCGGGTGGCGACCGCGAAGAAGTAGCGGCTAAAATCCACCACGGAGGCACGGAGACACGGAAGAAAGAACGCACGCGTGTCATCCTGCAGTGTTCGACCACTCAATGCCAACGCAGGCACAGTCAGATGATTACGAGATTTTGGGTGTGCCGCGCTCGGCCCGCCCCGAACAGATCAAGGCTGCTTTTGAGAAGCTGGTAACCGGTTTCCATGCAGCGGGTAAGCCGAAGAACATTGATGATGTGGAGTGGCTTCGGAAGGTCGTGCACGCCTACCATGCTCTGAGCGACGGTTTAAAGGACCCAAGCGAGGGAGTATTTGGATTCGATGCCCAACGGATCGAGGACATGAGCCGATCTGTCGACCGTAAAATTGCACTGCGCCGCAGTATGTTCATTGCCAACGGCGTTGACAGCAGGCTAGCTGATTTTATTTTGGCAATATTGACTTGAGGAAGAATTGACGACACAGGCAAAACGCGATTACTACGAAGTATTAGGTGTCACCCGCACGGCCAGCGAGCAGGAGATCAAGAGCGCCTACCGAAAGTTGGCGATGCAGCACCATCCCGACCGCAATCCCGGGAACCAGGAAGCTGAAGAGAAATTCAAGGAGTGCACGGAAGCCTACAGCGTGCTCATCGATGTTGAAAAGCGACAGCGCTATGACCAGTTCGGACATGCCGGCGTGAACGGGGGCGGCGGATTCAGCGGATTTGACCCGGCGAACTTCCAGGATTTTGGTGACATCTTCGGTGATATTTTCAGCGATTTTTTTGGTGTCAATATTGGCGGCGGAGGACGCCGCGGGCGACCGCAGCGCGGCGGCGATGCCAGAGCGGATGTGACGCTTACTTTCGAAGAGGCCGCGGTCGGGAAGAAGACCAGCGTGAAGGTCCGCAGCTATCAGAATTGCGACAACTGCAAGGGCACCGGCGCTGCGGAAGGGAAGGGCCCCACTACGTGCGGCACTTGCGGCGGACGCGGACAGGTCAGATATCAGCAGGGCTTTTTCTCTATCGCCCGCACTTGCCCCGCGTGCGGCGGCATGGGGCGCGTGATCACCGATCCGTGTAGCAAATGCAAGGGTGAAGGTCGCATGATGAAGGAACGCACGGTGGAGGTGAATGTTCCCCCGGGCGTCGAAGACGGAACAAGGATCCGTTACCAGGGACAGGGCGACTCGGGCGGCGTTGGCGGGCACGCGGGCGATCTCTACGTCGTTCTGCATGTGAAGGCCCATCCATTCTTTGAACGCGAGGGCAAGGACCTTTACTGCTCGGTGCCCATCTCATTTGCGCAGGCCGCCCTGGGAGCAGAAATTCTCATCCCAACTCTTGATGGGGAGCACAAGCTGAAAGTCCCTGAAGGAACGCAGACCGGGACCACATTCCGCATTCGTAGCAAGGGACTTCCCGCCCTGCAGAGTTCCGGCAAGGGAGACCTCTTTGTAAAGGTCAGGGTGCAGACTCCTTCCAAACTCACAAAAAAGCAGCGCGAACTTCTGGAAGAACTGGGCGGTACCTTTTCTGTTGAAAACAAACCGGAGCCACGCAGCCTTTTTGAGAAAGTAAAAGAGATCTTTGGGTAAGTACTACATCTGGTTCGTCGTGATCGTCGCGGGCCTCGCAGGCGCGATTCGCCTGCTGCTCCCGCGACGTTTCGCAGAACTGCAACTGGAATGGTTGCGCAAATCGGCGCCTGCCAAGGCGCGCATGAGGGCGCTGCTTTTTCTGGTGGTTGGACTTGCGTTCGGCGCCCTGTACTTTATCCCGTGGGGACGGCAGGCATGGGTCATCATCGGTACCATCTTCTCCCTGCTGAGCGCCGCTGAGGTATTCTTCCAGGCCCAGTATCCCAATCTGGAAGCCCTTGTCTTCCAGAGCCGGCTCCTGGGAATTCTCTACCTGGGGTTGGCCGCCGGCTCCTATCTGATGCTTCCGCGCGTATGACCCGCCGTCGCTGGATCGCCGACCGAGTGGAAGGCCACCACGCATTTCTTCTGGGGCAAAATGCCCACCATCTTTTTCGCGTGCTCCGCGCCCAGCCGGGCCAGCAATTCGATATCGCTGTAAACGGCGTGCTGCGCCTGGGTACCATCATGCATGCCACCGCGCATGAAGTAGAGTTCCACCTGGGTGAAGAGGTGGAAAGCGCGGCGTTGCCGGAGATCACGGTCTATCTTTCGGTTTTCAAGTTTGATCGAATGGAGTGGGCGCTGGAAAAGCTGACCGAGCTCGGCGTATCACGCGTGGTGCCGCTCACCGCAACCCGTACAGCGCAGCACCTGGCCAAGGCAGCGGACGCTCGTGTGGAGCGCTGGAGAAAGATTGCAAAGGAATCAGCGCAGCAGGCGCGGCGGATTGCGCCGCCGGAGATCACAAGCCCCTCGCATCTTGACGGCATTCTCAACCAAGGTGAGGATTGCCGTATTGTTCTCTCTGAAATTGAGGGAAGCGTTGGGTTGAAGGCGGCTCTTGCGGGATGCAGAGCGCCGCTGGCGATGGCCTTTGGTCCGGAAGGTGGCTGGACAGCCGAGGAACTGGAACTGTTCAATGCTTCGGGATGGAGATCGGCGTCGCTGGGGAGCACGATCCTGCGCGCGGAAACAGCGGCGATTGCCGCGGTGGCGGTGGTTATGGCGGAACTGGAATAGTTTTCATCGCGGAGGCGCGGAGACGCGGAGAAAACAGGGGGCAGGTTTGGGGCTGCGGAGAGACCGCACGGGGTGTTCGTTGCTTCTGATCAATTGACTGGCCGAGTTGGTAGAAACAATGGAACTCATGTTGTTTTTCTCCGCGTTTCCCCGTCTCCGCGGTGATATCCGCAGCTTTTCCACAAAGAATTTCCTCGCTGAGCGACGATTCCCATTGCGTCATTCGCCTTAGTTTCGCATAATGCCAGAGGGCAACTGTGCGCGACTCATTCATTGCCAATCCGAAGCAGAAAGAAGCCATCGAGCACGTGTCCGGGCCCATGCTGGTGCTGGCTGGCGCGGGCACGGGCAAGACCACCGTGCTGGTGGAGCGAATTGCCGGCTTGATCGAGCAGCAGCATGCGCGTCCGGAAGAGATCCTGGCCATTACATTTACCGAGAATGCCGCACAGCAACTGGTAGAGCGAGTACAGAAGCGGCTGCGCCGTCGCGCGGCCGTGAATGCCGGGACCTTCAATGCCTATTGCAACGGCGTGCTGCAGCGGAACGGCCGCGGCTTTTTTGTCCTGACCAAGGAAGATGTTTATGTGTTCCTGCGGCAGCGCATTGAGCAGCTCGAACTCGAAAGGTTTATCAAGCCTTCCGATCTTGGAGAGTTCCTCCATGACCTGCTGGAATTTTTTGATCGCTGCCATGAAGAGCTGATCACACCGGATCAATTCGAGTCCTACGTGCAAGGGTTGCGTCCGGGGAGAAACATTCCCCGCAACTGCCGGGCCAAGGAGGTGGAAGAGCTGGGCGATGAAGAAATCCTGGCGCGCTGGCGCGAAATTGCGCGCGCCTACCGCAACACGCTGCGTCTTCTCGAAGAGCACGGCCTGGGCGTCTTTGGAATGCAGATCAGCAATGCTGTGCGTCTGCTCCAATCCGACCCCGGCCTTCTGGAACACGAGCGCAGGAAAGCTCGGTTCATCCTGATTGACGAATTTCAGGACTGCAATTCCAGCAACATCACCCTGGCCGGATTGCTTGCGGGCGAAGATCGCAACATCTTTGCAGTCGGCGACCCTGATCAGGCCATCTACCGCTTCCGTGGCGCGTCGAGTGCGGCATTTGCGGAGTTTCAAAAGCGGTTCCCCGATACCGAAGGCGTGGTGCTGAAAGAAAACCAGCGCTCGCGCGGGAACATCCTGCGTGTGGCGTACACAGCGATTGCAATGAACCCGCCAGTGCCATCTCTGGGACAGGCGGTGAACTTTCAGCGCGAGCCGCTGATCGCCGCCCGCGATGTGCGCGAGCAACTGAGCGGAAAGTTCGTTTTTGATGAGCCCGTCGATGTGGCTATTTGCAGCTCGCATGATCAGGAGGCGGCTCTGGTTGCGGACGAGATTTGCCGGGTACGCTCACACCGGCGCCGCGGCCAGGCCGAATCCATTGCGGTGCTCTACCGCATGCACCTGCACCGCGAGCGAATTATGGAAGAGCTCGCCGCGCGCGGGATTCCGTTCATCGTCCTCGGCATGAACGTGCTCGAGACAGGCCCGGCGCGCGACCTGTTGGCGGTGGCGCGGGCGGTGTGCAACGCCAACGATGCAGAAAGCCTGTTTCGTGTTTGCGCGCTGCCGAAGTTTGGCGTTTCGGGCGAGCAGCTCCGGGAGAAGCTTGCGGCGGGAGGAAACAAGAGTGCGTTTCGGGGCGTTCTGGCCAGCATGGATTCCGGCATGCGCGTGCTGGCGGCGGTGCGCGAGGCGAGCGAATTCATCGCCGCGCAGAATCTCAGCGCCGAAGGCGCGCTGATCTATCTGGTCCGGCAATTTGGGCTTCCCGAGGGCCATCCTGTTCTGGAGGCGGTGCTACGGTTTGTGGCAGCCTGGAAAGAGAAGCCATTTCTGGCCGGAACCGGTCTGCCGGATTTTCTCGCATATCTGAAGCATTACGTTCAAGCCGGCGGAACGATCCCGCTGTTTTCTGACGAGCAGGTAGGCGAACTGGAGCGTGAACACCCTGATGCCGTGCGGCTCATGACGGTACACGCAGCCAAGGGACTCGAGTTTGATCATGTTTGGGTGTTAAGGGTGAACTCCGGGTCTTTTCCTACCAACTTCAAGCCGCCACTCTTCGAATTTCCTCCTGAACTGCGCGGCTCCGTTGCTCCCGGCGACAGCAAGGAGATCCACGAACAGGAAGAGCGCAGGTTGTTTTACGTGGGCATTACTCGCGCGCGCGATGGACTAAGCATCGCCGGACGCCCAGGCCGCGGTCGTGACAGGATGCCCTCAGGTTACGTGCGGGACCTTTTACACGACCGCGCGCTGAATTCCGCGCTGGACCGGCATGATGTGAGCAACGCTGTCTCCGCAAGGCTGCCCCAGGAGCTCTCACCTGTGCTCTGCTGGATGCTGATGCCGCCGGCATTTCCGTTGCAGGGCATACCGCTCAGCGCAAACGCTGTGCAGAACTACGCCACCTGTCCCATGAAGTTCAAGCTGCAGCGCGACTGGAGGATTCCCGGAGATGCCGCTGCCGCTCTGCAGTACGGCAACGCAATCCATACCGTTCTGAAGAACTACTACGATCCTGCCCCGCATGCGCAGGTTCTGGATGCGGAATCTCTGGTCCAGGGCTTCAAGAATGAACTTGGCAAGATGGTGATAGAAGATCCGGTACAGCGCAGGATGTATGAAGATCAGGGAGCAGCGCAGCTTCACGCTATCGTTCAGTCGCGGCCACGGAGTTCGGTTGAAGTGCTGGCGGCGGAGCATCGTATCAGTTTCAAACTAGGGGCGCTGGACATCGTAGGGCGCATTGACCGCATGGACCGCCTTGAGAGCGAGGCGGTACGCGTGGTGGATTACAAAACCGGATCACCGAAGGACAGGAGGTTTGCGGACGAGAGTCTGCAGCTTTCCATTTACGCGATGGGCGTGAGCCGGATGGGGTATCACCCGCGCGAACTTGTCATCGTGAACGTACAGGATGGCACCGAGGTGGCGAGTACTCGCTCGACCCGGCAGCTTGAAACCGCGCAGAGAAAGATTGAAGAAGCGGCTGAAGGCATCGCCCAAGGCCGATTTGAGCCGGATCCTGGTCCGCACTGCGTGTGGTGCGAGTTCCGCAAACTATGTCCGGCGACCGAGCAGCGAGTCTTTTTGCCTGTTGGAGCTCGGGTAGCTGAGGCCAAAACGGCGGGACAGGACTGATAACGTCACTTGGTACAGTGCGAACTCATTGCGTCCGTGAATCCGAGAAGATTGGAAGAATATGACCGGTATTGAAACCATTCTGTTTCTGTTGGCTGGCGCCATCGCGGGATTCATGACCGCGTGGCTGCTGGTGCGGCCGAATTCCGCGGTCCTGAATACGCGATTATCTCTTTTGCAGCAGGAACTGAATTCAGCCCGCGCCGAAGCTGCGAAAGGTGCGCAGCTCAATGCGGAAATGAAGTCGGCCACAGCCAGGTTGGAAACCGCCATTTCGCTCGAGCGCAAGGCGAATGAAGAAAAGATCGCATTGCTTGACCGGATGACGAGCGAGCTGCGGGAAAGTTTTCAGGCTCTTTCAGCGGAGGCGCTGAAGAGCAACAACCAGGCATTCCTGCAACTGGCTAACGCAACTTTGCAGAATTTTCAGAGTCAAGCCAAAGGCGATCTGGAATTGCGCCAAAAAGCGGTCGAAACTTTAGTAGCGCCCATTAACGAGTCTCTGAAGCAAGTGGACCAGCAGATCCAGCAGCTCGAGGCGGCGCGCCGCGAAGCTTACGGCGACCTTACCGCTCAGGTGCGCTCTCTGATCACTACGCAGGAAAAGCTGCAGAGCGAAACGGGGAATCTGGTGAGAGCGCTGCGTGCGCCAACCGTCCGTGGACGCTGGGGTGAAATACAGCTCAAGCGTGTGGTGGAACTGGCAGGCATGCTGGCCTACTGCGATTTCGTCGAACAGGAGACCGTAAATACAGGCTCAGGCCGGCTACGTCCCGATTTGATCGTGCGGCTGCCGGGAGGGAAGAACGTCGTCGTTGACGCCAAGACGCCTCTGCTCGCGTATTTGGACGCGGTAGAAAGCACAGATGATGATTTCAGGCGGCAGAAGCTGGCCGACCATGCCGCGCAGGTGCGCACACATATGGCACAGCTCAGTTCTAAGTCATACTGGGAGCAGTTTGAGTCCACGCCTGAGTTTGTGGTGATGTTTCTGCCCGGAGAAACATTCTTCAGTGCCGCGCTGGAGCAGGAGCCGGGCCTGATTGAACATGGAGTGGCGCTGAAGATCATTCCTGCTTCACCGACGACGCTGATTGCACTGCTCAAGGCCGTCGCCTACGGCTGGAACCAGGAGAAACTGGCGCGCAACGCCAGAGAGATCAGCATACTGGGCAAGGAGCTGTACGAGCGCCTGCGCACCCTTGGAACCCACTTCGAAAAAGTCGGCAGAGGACTGGACAACGCCGTTGAGGCTTACAACAAGACGGTGGGATCGCTGGAGAGCCGCGTGATGGTTTCAGCACGCAAGTTCGCCGAATTGGGAGCGCCGGTGGCGGATGAGATTGGGGAACTGGCTCCTATTGAAACCACCACACGTAATCTCACGCTCGACTTCAACGATGCGGAAGCTGCTGAAACGCTCGCCCCTCCACAAACGCACGAGAGCGTAACCGTCAACTCCAATCATCACTCCACGAATGCTGCAGAAGAGGCGATGAACGCATCAGCCGCAGCCCGCGGCAAATAATTCCTCCGCAAAAAAGTTCAGGGGACGCTTGCGCGTCCCCTTTGGGTTTTTTGATTGGCTTGAAGAGCTCTTACTTTTTCTTTGCGCTCTTCTTTTTTGCCTTTTTCTTGGTTGCCATGTTTCTATTCTCCCTTTCCATTTTTCATGGATGTGCGGTCTTAAGTAGAAAACCGCAATTGATGATTGTATAGAGTGATTGAAAATTGAAGTCAAGAAAAAAATTGATGTCATTCTTGATTGCCCTTGACGGCGGACATCAATTCAGAGCGTCAATGCATCGGCGGCAGTCCCTTTTGCGCGATGTAATGCAACAGGAATCCCTGTCCCGCATCGTGTCCAGCGTGCGCCATCATTCCCGGGCGCAAACTCTTGCGCCACAGAGTGAGAAATCCGAACATCGCGCCATACACCGCAATGAGCGCCATGCGGCGAGTACCTTCGTAACCATGCCCCGCGCCGAAAACAATCGCCGATGCCACAAGTCCGAAATAAATATTTCCGCTGAGCACTGCAAACTGGCGCTGCAGGTATCCGCGGAAAATAATTTCTTCCACGTATCCGGCAGTCATGCTCAGCAGAACCCAGATCAGCAGACCAAGAGAGCTGCGAGGCGCAAGCAGCTCCGCCAACTTCTTTGCTTGCTCAACCTGCGCGCCTTTCGCGAGACCCAGCAGATAACCCAGCCCAGCCAACACCGCGGCGGCCACGAGCCAGAAAACGAAAGCAATCGCTACGTCCATGAGGAAGTCTTCAGGCGTGGCCCACCGTCCGCCGATCAACTCACGAATGGTGGTCTTCTTGAGACGCAAGCCGATCCATACGACGCCAAGTAGAAAAAATTCGAGCACTATGGTTCCCACATACTGAGCGATTCGCGCTTTCTCCGTCACCGCGTGCAGGTCTTGCGTCTTGTTGGAGGTGAAGTGCGCTGTGACAAAGGAATTCCCCACGACCAGGAGCACGATCAGAACGGTATGCCAGATCGGCGCGAGCAGCCGCTTTGAAGAAGGCGGCTCCTGGGCGGACTGAGGAGGTAGAGGTTCTGCAAGGACCGGGTCAACACCCGGAGCGGGCTGTGATTCGTTTTGCATAGGGATTTGTGGCGCTTTCTTGCGCTGCCCTTCATCTTATAATGAAAGGTTTGGAATCGCACGAAGGAGATGGTTATGGAAGACGTGGTCATTATCAGCGCGGTGCGCACGCCGATTGCAAAGTTTCAGGGAGCGCTGGAGAGCTTTTCCGCGCCGCAGTTGGGTTCCATGGTTGTGAAGGAAGCCGTGGCTCGCGCGAAGGTGAAGCCGGAGCAGGTGGACGAGTGCATTATGGGCCTGGTGGTCTCTGCCGGTCTGGGACAGAATCCGGCGCGTCAGGCGGCGCTGAATGGAGGATTGCCGCCCACGGTCGGCGCTATGACCATCAACAAAGTGTGTGGGTCAGGATTGAAAGCTGTGGCCTTGGCGGCGCAGGCGATCCAGACCGGCAATGCCGAAATCGTTGTCGCCGGCGGCATGGAGTCCATGACCAACGCGCCCTATCTGCTGCCGCAGGCGCGCAAGGGATATCGCCTCGGGAATTCCCAGATCATCGATTCCGTGGTGAATGACGGCCTGTGGGACGTTTACAACAACTACCACATGGGGATGACAGGGGAGAATGTGGCCCAGAAATACGGCGTCACGCGCGAGCAGCAGGACGAGTACGCCGTGAACTCGCATCGCAAAGCCGTTCAGGCATGGAAAGAGTGCCGCTTTAAAGGACAGGTAATGCCGGTGGAAATTCCAGCAAAGAAGAAGGGACAAGCGCCGACGTTCTTCGATAAAGACGAGGGGCCGCGCGAAGATACGTCGGCGGAAGTGCTCCGCAGTCTGAAACCTGTTTTCAAGAAAGACGGAACTGTTACCGCCGGGAATGCTTCCACCATGAATGACGGAGGCGCTGCCACTGTGGTCACGTCGGCTGCGCGCGCAAAGCAACTCGGGGTTGAGCCGATGGTGCACATCATCGCCCAGGCCACCAGCGGGATTGCGCCTGAGTGGGTGATGATGGCGCCCGTGGACGGCATTCGCAAAATCTGGGCCAAGACCGGATGGAAGCCGGACGAAGTCGACCTGTATGAGATCAACGAAGCCTTCTCCGTGCAGTCCGTCGCGGTCATCAAGGAACTGGGAATAAACCCTGACAAGGTGAACGTCAACGGCGGCGCTGTTGCGCTCGGACATCCGATCGGCGCGAGCGGAACACGAGTGCTGGTGACGCTGATCCACGAACTGATGCGCCGAAACGGCAAACGCGGAATTGCTGCGCTGTGTCTGGGTGGCGGCAACTCAGTAGCCATGGCGGTGGAGCGGAGATAAGCAACTGGCAGTTAGCAGCTCGCAATTAGCCAAAGCATAACAGCGGGAGGTCCTCGTCATCGCTGATGGCGGATCGACAAGCTACTCCGCTGCGTCGCCCATCAGCATCCTGTGCAGCCGACGGTAGAGACCCTGGACTGTCTCGTAGAGTTCAGAAACTCCCAGAGTGAATTCGTTCACGCTCGTGGCGTCGATATCAGCATTCACGTTGTGAGCCAGCTTACCCAACATGTGCAGGCGTTCGGCTTCAAGCTGAGGCAGGACTTCAAAGGGATCGCCGCCGCCGGCGTTCAGGTCGAGGAACTGCTGCACTGTCCATGCCGTCTGTCGGACGTGTTCCACGGCATCGTGGAACTGGGCAATCACGCGCGGGTCAACACGCTCTTTGACCAGATTCTGTTCCAGATCATTTAACTCTCCCACCGCGCGCATAACTTTCTGCGAAACCGGGCTCGTGCTGAGCGGAGCGGATGACGCGGTGCGCGGGGCCGCCGCGGCGGTCATCGAGGCAGTCGGTACAGGACGCGTGGTCATCAGCGGCGCTGGCCTGTGTATCGGCGCTTCAGGCACGATAGCGCGTTTTTCCGCAGGACGCATCTCCTGAATGCCCGCCAGGGCGCCCAGAAGGAAATCAAGCTTCTGCTGGTCTTCCGTGGCGAGATGCAAAAATTCCAGTCCCATACCGACGGCGTGATTTGATGTTTTCACCAGCGCGCGGCCGCGAATCACCGCATCTTTTGCGCGTAACATAAAAACCACTTCGGTTCCGGTGGGCAGCGTGGAAGCGGTTTCCACGTAGCAGCCTTCCGTACTGATATCGATCAGGCTGGCGAAGATACCCGGTACGCCCTCACTGCGCCGGAGTTCCACGCCTCCTGCGCACTGATAACGCGTATGTCTTCTCCAGTTCCGTGGGTCGGCCATAACTTCCTTATGAAATAAGACTGTTGCGATTCTAACCCCGATTGCAAGCGGCTGAGCCGGAACGACACTCTTGATGCAGCAAAACATGCACTTCGGTAACCCGCGAGAGTCCTGTAAAATCAGCTCTGCCTCGGGGGACCAGGAAGCATGCTTTTCAAGACGCAGAGTGCGGCGGTTTATGGAATCGACGCCAACATAATTGAAGTTGAGGTCGACGTAAGCCCGAACAAGCAACTGGAAGACAACTTCCAGACCGTCGGGCTGCCCGACGCCGCTGTGCGTGAAAGCCGTCAACGCATCCGCGCCGCGCTGCGCAACTGCGGCTATGACGTTCCTCCAACCACCATCACCATCAATCTCGCTCCCGCCGATATCAAGAAGGAAGGCTCCGGTTTTGACCTGCCGATGGCGATGGGCATTGTCGGCGCTTACGGCGGCCTGGTCAAAAAGGAGCTGCCGGAATTCGTCATGGTCGGCGAACTCTCTCTCGACGGCGGCATTCGCGGTGTTCGCGGCGCGCTGCCCATTGCCATTGCGGCCCGCACCAACAAAATTCCCAACCTCATCGTCCCAGAGGTCAACGCGCGTGAAGCGGCGGTTGTGAGCGGAGTGAATGTTTTCCCGGTTAAGTCGCTGGTTGATGTGGTCAACCTGCTCAACAGCGGGAACGGAATCTCACCGCTCAACGTCGACGCCGCGCAGATGCTCGGTGGCGAGCAAAGCGGCGGCCCTGACTTCAAGGAGGTTCGCGGACAGTTCACCGCCAAGCGCGCCCTGGAAATCGCCTGCGCCGGAGGCCACAACATTCTTATGATCGGCCCTCCCGGCTCGGGCAAGACCATGCTGGCCAAACGCATTCCCGGCATCCTGCCGCCGCTCACCTTTGAGGAGGCGCTGGAAACCACCAAGATTCACAGCGTTGCCGGAGTGCTGGACGCGACCGCGGGCCTGGTCGCCGCGCGGCCGTTCCGCTCTCCGCATCACACCATCTCTGACGCCGGCCTGATCGGCGGCGGCATCATTCCGCGTCCCGGCGAAGTATCGCTCTCGCACAACGGCGTCCTCTTCCTCGACGAGCTGCCTGAATTTCCCCGCAACGTGCTGGAAGTCATGCGCCAGCCTCTCGAAGACGGGAACGTCTGCATCGCGCGCGCATCCATGTCGCTGACATTTCCTGCGCGATTCATGCTCGCCGCGGCCATGAATCCCTGCCCCTGCGGATACCACGGTTCCGGACGCGACTGCCGCTGCAGCCCTCCCATGATCCAGCGCTACGTGTCGAAGATCTCCGGCCCGCTCATGGACCGCATCGACATTCACATTGACGTGCCCGCCGTGAATTACAAGGAGCTGCGCGGCTCAGACAGCAAGAGTGAAAGCTCCGCCCAGATCCGCGAGCGCGTCATGCGCGCCCGGGAAGTGCAGCTCAACCGCTTTGCCGCCGCCGGCGAGCGCATCTATTCCAACGCGCAGATGAGCACGCGCCAGATCCGCACCTACTGTGACCTGGGCACGGACAGCGAGCGCATGCTGGAGCGCGCCATGCAGCAGCAGGGGTTGAGCGCCCGCGCCCACGACCGCATTCTCAAGGTCGCTCGCACCATCGCCGATATGGACGGCGCCGCCCAGATCGAGTCCAAGCACATCGCTGAAGCCATCCAGTACCGCACCCTCGACCGTACCTATTGGGCGTGACTCGGTTTCCGATCACCCGATCACCCGATCGCCAAATCACCCGATCTTCTGGCCGGCTTTGCCGGCCCCTCCCCCTCCCCCCGGTCACCCCGAAAACAAAGGACTTACGGGTCGTCACCCCGGGGTCACCCCGCGGGTTAGGCCAAGGCAGCTAGCGGCTACTAGCTAGAAGCTAAATTGTCAAAGACCGTTTCCCGTCCGCCCTGGGGCGGGGGAGATTTGGCTGGCAGCTAGAGGCGGGGCCCCCGCGAAGCCCGGTTTTGGCTTCGTGGGGTGCAAGGCTAGTAGCCACAAGCTGCTTCTCCAAAATCTACTCACGTTACTATATTTTCGCCCCCGAAACAAGAACGAAAGTTGTTTCCAAATCAGCAACTTACAAGCACAAATTTGCGTATCGTGTAGCGCGACCGGAGATTCCTCAAGGCGGCGCGTGGAGCGCAGCCGCCCTCGGCTGCGCAAGGTCCTTGTTTCGCTGAATGCTGACGGCTGATTGCTGAGTGCTGCTGTGCGCCGCCGGCCCTCGCGGAGCCACAGGCGGAGCGCCTTATGAAAAGCCAAGCGCAGACGGAGCGCGCTAAAGAAACGCGCAGTGCAGCCGAGCGCGCTTCTAAAGCAAGCATCGCGTCCCGATATTCGCCAAATTCGGAAAATCACCATATTTCTTTCAAAATACCTGAAATTCTTAAGTAAACTACTCTCACCGTCCCATGAGTGATCAGACCCTTAACTGGATAACCAGCTTCATTTGGAATATTGCGGATGACGTTCTCCGCGACGTCTATGTCCGGGGCAAGTACCGGGACGTAATCCTTCCAATGACCGTCATCCGCCGTTTGGACGCGATTCTCGAGCCTACCAAGCAGGCGGTCTTGAAAATGAAAGAGGATCTAGACCGCGCCAAGGTGGCCAATCAGGAAGCAGCGCTGTGCAAGGTTGCAGGCCAGCCGTTCTTTAACATCTCGCCGTTCACCTTGCGCGACCTCAAGGCCAAAGCAAGACAACAGCTGTTGCGTTCCGACTTTGAGGCATATCTCGACGGTTTTTCCCCCAATGTGCAGGAGATCCTCGACAAATTCAAGTTTCGCAATCAGATCCAGACACTCATAGAGGCTGGCATCCTTGGGAGCCTCATTGAAAAGTTCCTCGATTCCTCCATCAACCTGAGCCCTCGGCCAGTCATGGCGCCGAATGGAGAAGTCAAGCTGCCCGGCCTGGACAACCACGGGATGGGCACCATCTTTGAGGAACTGATACGCCGCTTCAATGAAGAAAACAACGAAGAAGCCGGAGAGCACTTCACGCCGCGTGACGTGGTCAAGCTCATGGCGGAGCTCATCTTCGTGCCCATCGCGGGCAAGATCGAATCGGGTACGTACTTGGTTTATGACGGCGCTTGCGGAACCGGCGGCATGCTGACCGTCGCGGAAGCGCGCCTCAAGGACTTGGCTCGGGAGCACGGCAAAGAAGTCTCCATTCATCTTTACGGCCAGGAGATCAACCCGGAGACTTACGCCATCACGAAGGCTGACCTGCTGTTGCATGGCGAAGGCGAGCAAGCCGAACACATGAAGTACGGGTCCACGCTTTCGCAGGACGGATTCCCTGCAGAGGACTTTGACTTCATGCTTTCGAATCCGCCCTACGGAAAAAGCTGGAAGACCGATCTGGAGCGCCTTGGCGGCAAGGAGGGCATGAAGAACTCGCGCTTCACCATCCAGTACGCTGACGATCCGGAATACAGCCTGGTCACTCGCTCCAGTGACGGCCAAATGATGTTCCTGGTCAGCAAACTGCTCAAGATGAAGCAACACACGCCGCTGGGCAGCCGCATTGCAGAAGTTCACAACGGCTCATCGCTCTTCACTGGCGATGCCGGCCAGGGTGAGAGCAATATCCGCCGCTGGATCATGGAAAACGACTGGCTTGAGGCCATTGTTGCCCTGCCGCTGAACATGTTTTACAACACCGGCATCGCCACATATATATGGGTGCTCTCCAACCGCAAGCCCGAGCACCGGCGCGGCAAAGTCCAGCTCATTGACGCCAGTAGCTGGTTCAAGCCTCTGCGCAAAAATCTGGGCAAGAAAAACTGCGAGCTGTCCCAGGACGACATTGGGTGCATTGTCCAGATTTTTGTAGATTTCAAAGAGACGGAGCAATCAAAGATTTTTCCGAAAGAGGCGTTTGGTTACTGGAAAATCACCGTGGAGCGCCCGCTGCGCCTGAAAGTTGAGCTTACTGACGCCGCTTGCGATCGTTTCCAGCAGGCATGTGAAGAGGCAAAGGAGGGCCCGCTCGCCAATCTGGTAGTTGCACTGGGCGTGCGAATCGGCAGGGGCCCATTCAATGACTTCAACAAATTCCGTGAGCAGCTTGAGGAAGAAGCTGAGCGTAGGAACGTAAAACTCACGCCCAAGCGCATTAAGCTCCTCCGGTCAGCACTTGCCGTGCGCGACCCAAATGCTGAGCGCGTGATTGCGAGAACTCACAAGCCGGGCAAAGCCGAAGCTGACCCGATCCACGGCAGATTTGACGCAGAAATTGACGCCTCAGCGGCCATGGTGGAGTACGAGCCGGATACTGACCTGCGCGATACGGAGCAGATTCCGCTGTTGGAAGAGGGCGGCATCGAGGCATTTTTCCAGCGAGAAGTTCTGCCCTACATGCCCGATGCCTGGATCGATGAAGAGGCGACCAAGATCGGCTACGAAATTTCGTTCACCCGTTACTTCTACAAGCCGCAGCCGCTACGCTCACTAGGGGAGATTCGCGCGGAGATCGAAGCTTTGCAGAAACAGAGCCAGGGATTGCTCGACCAGATTCTGGTCAAGGCGGAGGCGGCGCAGTGAGCATTACGCTGAAACGATATCCTGAATATAGAGACTCGGGAACAGATTGGATCGGGCGAATCCCTGCACATTGGAATTGTCTGCCCAACAGAGCTATTTTTCAGGAGAGAATTGACAAAAATCACCCTGACGAGCCCCTCCTCTCAGTCACCATAGGCCAAGGTGTGGTGCCTCAAAGGGAGTTTCTGAAAGATAGCTCTAAAAGGGATTCTTCGAACCAGGATAAGCGCAATTACAAATTAGTGTTGCCCAATGACATTGCCTACAACAAAATGCGAGCTTGGCAGGGCGCACTCGGCGCCTCCCAAATACGGGGTATCGTTAGTCCCGCATATGTCGTCGTTTCATTTCGAAAGGAACGCGATAATCCGACATATTTTCACTATCTTATGCGTACTCCGACATACGCCAAAGAGGCAGAGCGTTGGTCGTACGGCATAAGCTCAGACCAGTGGAGTCTTCGCTCAGAAGATTTCAAGCGAATTTACGTTCCAGCTCCACCGGGAGACGAGCAGAATCACATCGGCCATTTTTTGAAATGGATGCACCATCAAATCCATCAACTCATACGTTCCAAGCGACGGGAGATCGAGCTCTTGAACGCTCAGAAACAAGCAGTCATTGATTCTGAACTGGCTGCACAAAACGTACGGAACGGCTGGGAGTGCACCCGATTGAAATATGTCGCTGCAGTGCACACGGGCGTTACCCTTGGCAAAAGATACCGTGATACGCCGCTTTTCGCGTACCCTTACCTCCGAGTTGCCAATGTCCAAAATGGATTTCTCGATTTAGGAACTATCAAGACCGTTGAAGTACCTGAAGCTGAAGCAAGGGCCTGTACCCTGCAACCCGGTGATGTTTTGATGACAGAAGGCGGCGACATCGATAAGCTTGGTCGCGGCTCTGTCTGGAGAGGCGAGATCCCAAATTGTCTCCACCAGAATCACGTGTTCGCGGTGCGCACAGCGCAAGAACGTCTCAACTCAGATTTCCTTGTGTTGTTGATGACCTCGCGATATGGCAGAACTTATTTCCAATCGACGGCTAAGAAAACCACCAATTTAGCGTCTACGAATCAGACCACGATACGAAATTTTCCACTGCTGTTACCGCCAATTGATCAACAGGCTGAACTTGTTCGGTCGGTATCCCTACGATCGTCTGACCTAGAGATGGCTATCCGGCGCGCCGCGAGAGAGATCGAACTCATCCGCGAGCATCGCACACGCCTCATCATCGATGTCGTTATGGGGAAGCTGGATGTGCGCGGTAACAAAGTTCCACAGATCGATCTGGAGCAAGCCGCCGAGAACTCCGGCTCCGACGAAACGGGTGAAGTCGAGATGTTAGAAGAGGAGGAAACAGTTCCGGCAGAGGAGGGCGACGATGCCGCCGACTGACA
>DATNDP010000089.1:0-12504 GCA_035553195.1 Candidatus Acidiferrales bacterium | reverse complement strand
TTTCTCGCTCCCGGGGGTGCCTGAGTCGACTAGAACATAAGCTTCTGCAGTGCCGAGAAGGTAAGCATTGGAGAGTCCGGTGGGAATGCAGACTACGTCTTGAGCAATGATTTCTGAGTTGGCCATGGGATGAGCCTCAATGTTCCACGGGTTGTGATGCGGTTGAAGGCTGGTGGTGTTGTGAGTGGCAGGCAGAGAGAGAAAAATGAGACCAGCATCAGACTTGGCTGTCGCTGCGTTGCGGGCAAGCCGCGAGCCGAAAAAGTTCTTCTTGACTGTGTACTAGTATTATAGTACATTCGATCACGTGGCAAAGGAACGAACCTATTTTCGGATTCGCCTGGATGAGCACAGCGGGGTGCCGGTGTATCGGCAAATCATTGATCAGGTGCGCGGAGGAATTGCGAACGGCGCCTTGCAGGCAGGCGACCAGCTTCCGACCGTCAGGCAATTGGCCGTGGATCTGGCAATCAATCCCAACACTGTGGTGCGTGCTTATCGCGAATTGGAACTCGGCGGGTTGCTGGAGACCAACCAGGGTACGGGAACTTTCATCCGCGCCCAGGAGATGACGGGCGGCAAGCAGGAACGCGCGCGCCAGTTAGCTCAGATTGTGAGTGACTGCCTGGCGCGGGCGGGAGCTGCGGGATTTACAGTGCAAGATTTGATGGAAGAGTTGCGCCAGGCGGCGCGCGAACCAGCTCACAGGAGGTAAGTATGTTGACGAGAGTTCACACGGCCCCGAATGGCGTGGCGACAATGGCGTTTGCAATCTGCCTGGGATCGGGCGCAATATTGACCGCGATTCTGCGCAATCCGGCAGCGCTCATTACCGGGACGATTGTAGGCGTTTACCTGCTCTTTGCGATCAAAGTGGTGCAGCAATGGGAAAAGGTGGCGCTGCTCCGGCTGGGCAAGTATGTGGGACTTCGCGGCCCAGGCATGATCATGATCATTCCGGTGCTGGATTCATTGAGCATGTACGTTGACCAGCGAATCCGGGTTGCAAGCGTCACGGCGGAATCCACGCTGACCCGCGATACCGTTCCGGTAAACGTGGATGCGATTGTCTTCTGGATGGTATGGAACGCCGAGAAAGCCATTCTTGAAGTGGAGAATTTCCTGGAAGCGGTGCAAATGAGCGCGCAGACGGCGCTCCGGGAGTCGATCGGCAGGCACGAATTGGCGCAGATGATTACTGAGCGGGAAACGCTAGGGCGCGAGTTACAGCGGATCCTGGATGAGAAGACCAATTCATGGGGCATCACGGTGCAATCGGTCGAGGTGCGCGACGTGCGTATTCCGCAGGCGCTTGAAGACGCGATGTCGAGACAGGCGCAAGCGGAACGGGAGCGCCAGGCCAGGATCATCCTGGGACAGGCGGAAACCGAAATTTCAGACAAATTTGTGCAGGCGGCGGCAGCATATACGGAAAACCCGACCGCGCTGCATTTGCGGGCAATGAACATGCTGTACGAAGCCATTAAGGAGCGCGGATCAATGGTGATCGTGCCATCGTCCGCCGTAGAAACGATGGGGCTCGGCGGGATGCTGGCGACAGCGGCGGTGAGCGGAAGTAAACCCTAAACAAATTCCTTAACACGTCGAAAGGAGCAGGTGTCATGAAGCATGTACTCGAAGTGTGTCTGATTGCAGTGGTTCTGGTGTGCGTTACGGACGCGCAGGACCCGACAAAACCAATGCTGCGGCCGGGAATTCATGTAGAAATGCCGGCGGCGGTCCACGCGGTGGAGATGCGCGCGGCTGATAAGGAAGACGCAACCGTGATCAGCGTGACGGCCGATGGAAAGATATTTCTCGGGCTGCACCCGGCGGAAGTGGGTGCGCTTAGCGGTCTTGACGTGGGCACGGTTTACGTGAAGGCGGATGCGCGAGCATCCTTTCAAAGCGTGCTGTCGGTTTTGGAGGCATTACAGGGACAACCGGTCGTGCTGCTTACTGCGCCAACGGAAAACGCGCCGAGGAAAGACATTATGCCCCCTTATGGGCTGACAGTAACGGTGTCCGGGCGCTGAGCAATTCCAGCAACGGCTTCAAAGGGCGGAACTCCATGGTGGTATGCTCTCCGGATGGCAAAGGCAGAGCAGAGCATGCAGGCGGCGGCACGAGCGAAGCTGCGGAATTCCACAACGGTGTTTCTGGTCGGCAATATCGAGCCGACGATGGAGTGGTATCGCCGGCTCGGGTTCGAATCAGAATACTATCCGCCAGGATTTGCAATTCTGCGTCGTGATGACGTGCAAATATTTCTGCAACAGCAGCCGGGCTATGTGGCGCCAGATGATCCCGGGCGGCGTGAGCGTGTGGCGTGGAACGTCTATATCGTTACGGACAACGTGAAGACACTGTATGAGGAATATTCGGCGCTGCCGGGCGTGACCATATCTCGTCCCTTGTGTCCGCAGGAATACGGAATGCTGGAGTTTGACGTAATCGACCTGAATTGGCATCGGCTGGTGTTTGCACAGCCGATGGCCAGGAAATAATTTAGGAAGGCTCTCAAGGTCTGAAGGACTGGCGGCAAGCGAAGGAATGCAGACAAAAGCACAAGCGGAGATTGACATTCGTTTTATATTCGCCTATGCTTATTCAAGTCCGCCATGCCTACTCTGAGTTCCATCGCTGCCCAGATCGAAAGCCGAATTCCCGGCGCGTTCACAAAATACCAGCGAACTTTAGGGGAGCTGTTGCCAACTGGAATTCCTGCAGTGGACGAATGTGGAATTCGTACAGCGACCTTGACGCAGATATGCTCGTCTTCCGAATGTACTTCTGCCAGGACCAGCATCCTTGTATCATTGCTGGCCGGCGCGACAGCGAACGATCAATTTTGCGCTCTGATTGACCCAAGCGATTCCTTTGATCCTGCCGGCGCGAGCACCGTCGTCAGCCTGGAGCGCCTGCTTTGGGTCAGGTGTTCTCGCACGAAGGGAAGCAACAACACCCAGCTCACGCCTCTGGAAAAGGCCTTCAAAGCCACGGACATTATTTTGCAAAACGGCGGGTTTCGTGTGATTGCCGTTGATCTTGGAGATTTCCCTGAAACGGCGGTGAGAAAGATTCCCATGACCACATGGTTCCGCCTTGCCCGGGTGGTGGAGAAGACAGACACTGCTCTCGTTTTTCTTCTCGCCTATCCCGCGGCGCAGAGTTGTGCCGGATTGACCCTGGAAACGCAGACTGTTGACGCAGTGTGGGACGAGAGTTGCATCTCTCACGGACGCCTGCTGCTTGGCACAAAGCATGAACTGATAGTCTGCCGCCGGCAGGATAAGAAGTTGCCGTCATCTGAGAAATCTGCGTTTGAGATCGCAAGATGGGCTCGTTATTGATTGAGCCACTTGTCTACCAGCAGCGATTCTGACCATCCATTACAATCGCCAACATGAAGGCCGCGCTTGAATCTGACGTTTCCACCCTTGATGGCATCCTGCACGCCTTGTATGAAGTGCTCTCCGGCCCCGCAAGACAGCCTCGCGACTGGGAGCGCTACCGCACGTTGTTCATGGACGGCGCGCGTCTCCTGGTGGTTGTTGCCGTTCCCGGCGAGAAGCCCCATGTCCGCCAGTTGACGCTCGACGATTACATCCGGCGCGTCGAGCCGATCGTTGCCGTCGAAAACTTCTGGGAGCGCGAGACCACCCGGCAAAGCGAGACCATCGGCCGCGTCGCGCACGTCTTGAGCCGGTACGAATCACTGCACGACCCGAGCGGGCCGGCTTTTGAGCACGGCGCCAACAGCATGCAGTTGTTCTACGACGACTCTCGCTGGTGGGTCGTCAGCATTATGTGGAACACGTCACGCAATGCATAATGCTCAACCCGCCTGAATACACGCCTTCCGGCAGCAATGGAGCAACATAAGTGCCCTCATGGTTCCACGGACAAAAATGGCACCGGCCCTTCCGAAAATTCCGGCGGGATCTGGTCCTTTTCCGGAGAAGCGCAAAAGTCCTTCCATGAAGGGAACTGCGCCTGCCGCTCTTCAATCACCTGGCGTGACGCTCCTTCGGCCGCAGTGAGGAAAGCCAGGAACTTTTCTTGCATCTTGACCTCGGGATTGAATTCGTCCAGCCATAGGAACTGCCCTTCTTCGTTGATCTCCAGGAACCACCAACGGCCCTCAGCATCAATCGCGAAATCGAGGCTGCCAAAAGAGATGCCGGCTTTCCTGGCAAACTCGAGCACAGCAGCTTCCACTTCAGGCGGCGTCTCAATACTCCTTACCTCAACCAGCCCCTGGCCGGCATCCTGCCGCCAATCGAGCGCGCCCTTGGGGTTGTGCAGGGAGTAGGAATAAACTGTTGTTCCCAAAAGCACCATACGGACATCGAATTTTTTCACCACCATTTCCTGGTAGATCGCGGGCGCGTAAGTCAGGACTTCATCCGCTGGAAGCTGGTCAGCCTTGATCTCAAAGGTTTCCGTGACGGCGATGCCGCCGCTTCCTTTCTGCCAGACATGCGGGAAAAACGCCTTGCAGATTGTACGCACATCCTTGCGCTGTTCAAGAAAGTTCCGAACGGCAGCCGGGGAGTTGGACATCAGTGTTTCGGGGACATTCATCCCGCAGGCTTTCGCCAGCACCAGTTGAACTGACTTGTTATTAATAAACCGGGAGGATGAATACGGATTGATCACCCGCACCCCAATCGTCTGAAACAGGTACATCACAGCCCACCAGAACCAGCGATATTCACCTTCAGCGAACTTGCGGTCCGGCTCGGCGACTTTGGGATTAGGAATCGGCTGGTTGGGGCGGCGAATCCAGACTACATCTCCCGGCTGGAGAGAGTATGACCCGACGGTCATCCTGGTGGCGCCATCAAACGAGATGCTTGCCTGTTGCTCGGGGGTCCATCCAAGCCCGCTCCAGCATTCCACGGCATAGCCGGCCTTTTCCAGTGCCCATTTTAATGGGGCAGTGTGATTGTCGTTTGCGTAAGCCAAAATTACGATTTTCACGTATGACTCTCCCTTCGCGGAAAATGAAGCAGGTGGCTGAGAGCCACCCGCTGTTCAGGTTCACTAGCACTCGCCAATGGCGGTATCGCCATTCACGAAATTTCCCTGCCGGTCGGCAATGCAAGGCGTCAGGGTGTGGCGGGTGAAGCCACCAGCAACGGCATTCACTTCTTCGGTGGTGAGATCACGCGCGCCAATGCGGCCGAGAACACGATTGTCGTTATTCATCTTTCCTCCTTTTGCTTTTTTCTTGAATGTAGGTTTCAGTTGATGGTCGTAGCCAAAGCCCGGCTACAACGCTTCAGCACTCCCCGACATCGCCGTCAAGCGAGGTGCCATTGAATGTGCATACGGTTTCCGTGTGAATGCCGCCGCTTACTTTTTCGGTTTCTTTCTCAGTGAGGTCGCGGGCCTGCATTCTTGCAAGTACTCTGTCCTGTTTCATTAACGTTCCTCCTCTGAGCTGAGGTCGGGGCCGTAGCTGGCCCCGAACCCACTAGCACTCGCCTACGTCGCCGTCTTTCCCGAAAGCAGAAGCATTCGGGACCGTGCAAATGGTCAACGTGTGTACGACTTGCCCACCTGCAACCACCTGGATTTCGTTCGCACTGAGATCGCGGGCCTGGATGCGCGCTAATACCCTGTTGTCCTGATTCATTCTGTTTTCTCCTTTTGGTTAATGTCTCGCGTGTTGCTGGATAGTCCCTGCTAACACTCGCCGGGATCACCGTCCGCGAAAGCAGCGGCATTCGGAACCGTGCATACGGTCGCCGTACGTATGACTCCTCCGCTTACGACCTGAACTTCTTTTTCAGTGAGATCGCGGGCCTGCATGCGAGCTAATACTCTATTGTCCTGATTCATTCGTTTCTCCTCGATTGGGATTTTTGGGGCCATTGCTGACCCCAAAATCTTTGTTTAAAGGTTCCACTATCAGTCCAGCGGAGAACAGGGTTTAAGAGAAGTGCGAATCCGAATCGCTGTCGCTGCAGCCATCGCCGTCTCCCGGCCCTGTAACAGTTCCGGTTGCTGTGATTGCAGTGCAAACCAGCGTATGCGCAGCCGCGGCGCCATTCACCAGTTCGAGCTCCTGAGTGGAGATCAAACGGGCGCCACGGCGGATCAGAACCCTGTTGTCGTTATCGTTTGCCATTGGTTACTCCTTTTCAGTGTGTGTTCTCACCGGCCTGGGGGCCTGCGTGGATTGCCTGAGTCTCGCTTGCAGGCAAACTTATGAAGTCAATAAAGCTTTATGCCGGGCCAGGGCACTGAGTGTCTTCATCAGTACCGCCGCCGGGCAAGTGGCTGAAAGTGATTTTGCAGGGCAGGCTGCCCGCTCCCTGAATCGCGGTCAGCTCCTGTTCGGTGAGCTCGCGCGCGCCGTTGCGAGCGAGCACCCTAATCTTGTTGTGCTCTGGCATAAGTTTCTCCTTTCGAGTTATTAAAGGATTGTTGCCGTGTGTTGCTGCCAGTTCTGGCAGCAGGCGAAGTCTCCTCCATCACTCCTGTACGGCTCAAGGCGAGAACGCGGTCAGCTATCGCCACAGTATCCGGCCGGTGTGCGGCAAAGATTCGAGTGATCCGCAGATCAGCCAGCATGGCGGCAATCCGCTGTTCGGTCGGAACGTCCAGATGACTGGTAGCTTCGTCCAGGATGAGAATGGAGGGCTGCTGGTACAGAGCGCGTGCCAGCAACAGGCGCTGTTGTTGCCCGCCTGACAATGCGCCTCCCATTTCACCGATCAGAGTCTCATAGCCCATGGGCATGGCCATGATTTCGTCATGGAGGCATGCCAGCCGCGCACACTCTTCTACGCGCGCCAGATCGGGTTCGTCCGAAGCAAAAGCAATATTTGAGTTGATGCTTCCGGCAAAAAGGGAATCGTCCTGCAATACAAAACCCACCTTGCCCAGCACCGCGGCCCGGCTGGCGCACACTGAATGGCCGTTGATAATTACGTCCCCGCTTTGAGGCTGCAACAGACCGGCCATCAGCTTGAGCAGGGTTGATTTTCCCGCTCCCGACGGCCCCGTAATGGCCACGCATTCTCCGGCACGGATACTCAGGTTTACGTCCTGCAGCAGCCACGGCTCGGCATCCGAATAGCGGAAGTACAGCGACTTTACTTCAATCGCGACCTCCTGCGGCTCCTGATTTGCCATCTCCAGCTCAAGCGGTTCGGGGCGAGCATGCACAATATCCGCAAGGCGCTGCGCCTGGACCGAAAGCATGCGGAACTCATAACCGCGGTCCACCAGCGCGATCATCCTGGCTTTGAACAGCTCCTGGTAGGCAACAAATGCGAACAGCATGCCGGTGGTGAAGCGCCCGTGCAGCACCAGGATCACTCCCAGCCAGACGACGGCCACCGACTGCAGGCCGAAGATCAGGGTATTCGCAGACTTGAACAGAATGGAGAGCCGTTCGGCCGCCACCTGCGCATTGTTGGTATCCACCAGCAGGTTCATCCAGCGGCTTTTGCGGCTGTCCTCGCGGCCAAAGACCTTGATCGTTCGGATCCCGCGAAGCGTTTCCAGAAAGTACGTTTGCTGCCGCGCGGAGTTGATGATCTGCTCTTCCGTACGCGTGCGCAGCGGCCGATAAAGCAGATTGCGAATCAGCACGTAAAGAGCGACTGTTACGCTCACCAGAACGGCCAGCTCGCGGCTGTAAATAAACATGACGATCAGGATGGAAACAGAGATGATTCCATCGAGCAGGGACTCAATGAAGTTGTTCGTGAGGGTGCGCTGAATCGCTTCTGCGCCCTCAAAGCGCGACAAGATATCGCCAAAGTAGCGCTTCTCGAAGAATGAAACCGGCAGGCGCACCAGATGTGAAAAGATATTGGCGTACCACTGTAGCTTCAGCGCCGTCCCGAAATAAAGCGTGGCCCAACTGCGCATTCCACCCACCAGAGATTGCAGCACAACCAGCAACATGAAACCGGTTCCGAGCGCGGGCAAAAGGCTGGGATTGGAAGCCGCCGCCACTTTGTCCACCGCCAACTGGAGAAACAGAGGGCTGAAAATGGCGAGTACCTCCAGGGCAGCCGCAAGAGCAAAGATCTGAAACAACGCTTTCTTCAGACCGGTGACGCGTCCGGTCAGATCGCGCAGGCGGAGCGGGCGGAACTCATCATGCGGTTGGAAGGCCGGAGTGGGTGTGAGCTCCATGGCCACACCCGTAAAGTGGGGACTGGCCTCCTCGTACCTCAGCCTTCGTATCCCCATCGCGGGATCGTGAAGTACCAGATGTTTCCCTGTTGCTTTCGCAAGGACGACGAAGTGGGTCATGTCCCAGTGCAGGACGCAGGGAGCCTTTAGATATTCCAAGTCTTCCAGTTCCAGGCGCAAGGGGCGGGAAGAAAATTCCAACTGTCCGGCAAATCTTACCAGATGCGCCAGAGTGGCTCCTCGCATGGAAATGGAGAAGCGCTGGCGCAGTGAGAGCAGATCCGTCTTCAGTCCATGATAAGAAGCGATCATTGCCAGACAGGCGAGACCACACTCGGTCGCCTCAGTCTGAAAGATCATGGGGAGCGCGCGTCGAGACAGCAGTCGCTTTGTGAGCAATCGCATCAGGAATTAAAGTATTTTCACCACGCCCCTGCTCCGATCAACGCACGGATCAGCGGCCTGCGTTTCAATGGGAACTCGGCTTCCAGCTTCGTCCCCGGGCGGAATGTCTCCGTGCCCTTGGACATTGAGTTCGGTATCAATAGAGTGACGGTGACCGTGTACGCAGGTCCCGGCCTGGCCAGTTCAGGGGAAACAACATCAGGTGCTATCGTTGTGACGGTGCCGCTCAAAGCATGGTCTGGGCAGTGGGCGCAATGGACCAGCAGAGACGTGCCCGGATGGAGATCAGGCGTCCAGTCCTGTGATATTTGAAACGTGGCTTCCAGATGGGCCCCTGGTGGAGCCGCACTTACAGACGAAATGATCCCGGAAGCCCTGCCCCGGGGCTGATAATGAGAAAACAGCAACACGCCCGAGGCTAATGAGATGATGAACACGATCAGCCCAACGAACCATTTCCCGGGGAACGGGCGGATTGTGAGAACCTGGCCCTGCACAGCCTGGCGCGCCGCCACGGCTTCAGGGCGGAAAAGCGGAAGCGGCTTTGTACACCCCGGAATACTTGTCCCAGATTCCATATGTACGCTGGCTGCTCGCCAATGCAGCGGAAGTCATCCTACGCCGCTATGACAAGCGTTTGCTGCCGGTAAATTAGAATTTCCCAAAAATTCCGGAGTCATAGTTCCATTTTGGGAAATACTTGCATATAGAGCAGTGCAACAGAATTTGAGATCAGCATGTATAACTCGGGTTTGCGGTGAGCTTGATTGCCCTCTGGCCGGAGGGAGCCGCCTCGCAAGATGACTAAGGCGAGGAGGCCGGGCTTGGGGCGCCCGGCCCTTTTTTGCCTCCGTGATAATCTCAACCGCAGAGACGATCCATTGTGGATGAACCCTCAAAGATCGAATTAGTCCGTGATGCTGATGATCCAGACGTCCGAACGGCTCAGTCTCGGCAGGGACTGAATCACTGGCTGGGATTGCTTGTGGAGCGAGGGGGCAGCGACCTTCTGCTGGTCAGCGGCTCGCCTGCTTGCATTCGCCTGAAGGGCGAAGTTTTGAATCTGGACATGCGCGTGCTTGAGAGCGCCGAGATTGAAGCCGCGGTCCTGCCGGCGCTTTCAGCACATGGAGGGCAACAGTATAAAGAGGTACAAATCGCGGATTCCTCCTATCGGGTGAATGGACTGGGACGCTTTCGTATCAATCTTCACCGCGAGCGGGGCCGGGCTGCTGCCGCCATTCGAGCCCTGCCCACCAAGATCCCTACCCTAAGAGAACTTTCACTTCCTCCCGTGCTTGAATCGCTGACTCGTTTACCGCGCGGTCTGGTCCTGGTAGGAGGCCAGGCAGGCTCAGGAAAGACCACCACTCTGGCTGCGTTGATCCATGAGATTAATCGCAGGGAAGCGCGGCACATTCTGATTATTGAAGATCCTATCGAGTACGAGCATGCCAATCTGCGCAGCGTGATTGAGCAAATCGAGATCGGAACAGATGCGCCCGACTTTCCCACGGCGTTGCGGGCGGCGTTACGGGAGGCGCCGGACGTGATAGTGGTAGGGGAAATGCGCGATCCTGAAACTATGCGCATTGCTGTCAGCGCGGCTGAAACCGGTCATCTTGTGCTCTCCACCGTTCACACCACGGACATGGCATCGACCGTGTCACGCGTCTCAGACTCCTTTCCTCTAGAACGACAAAACACGATCCGGCAGGAGCTCTCCATGGCTCTGGCCGCGGTGGTCACTCAAATCCTGGTCCCAACAAAAACGGGAGCGCGACTGCCCGCATCAGAGCTGTTGATGATGACCTACGCAGCACGCCAGCACGTTCGGAGGAATGCGCTGCAACACCTGCACCAGGAGATTACCATCAGCAAGAAATCGGGGTCGTTCAGCCTGGAAGAATCCTTGGTGGAACTTGTTATGCAGGGTCACATCTCGCGTGAGGACGCGCTGCTCTATGCCATCCATCCGGATGATGTGGAAGCCATGTTGCGCAGCCTGGGGCGGCGCTGAACTTGCCAGAGTTTACTTCTGCGGCAACACCAGACCAACATTGACGTCACTGAAGCTGATCCATTGTTTTGTTGACTGGTTCCTCTGAGAATCGTGAAGAGTCAATTCAGCCCTGGCATCACCCGGCTTGGATTTGAACCTCACGGATCTCGTCAAATCCACCAGCATGCCTTTCATGACCGGAGGAATTTCCCCGATACTTTTCCACGTCAGCGCCAGGTGCACGCGTAATGGCGCAAAGATGTCCGGTCCCGGGCAGAGCAGATGCAGTGTCGGCAGGGCCTGTGTGGAATCGTATTTGACGACGGCGCAAGAAACCGAATCGTTGGAAGCTTTAAAGTCCTCCACTTCCCACTTGCCGCGAACGGAGACCGAGGGCAGGGAAGCCGAAGCTGTACAGGTACCGGGCTGGCAGGCGGGCTTATTTGTGAGATCTACTATGGGCTTGCCGCTGACTTGGCCGAAACTGGGCAGAGCTAAGGACAAAACGGCGGAGAGAGTCAGGGTCCGGAAAAACATGTGGAGCCTCTTTGCCGTAATTAGACGGTCTCCATTGATGCTTGTAAGCGCGCCAAACAACGCCTGAGTGGCCCACGTACATTTCTGGACGCAAGTGTGCTTAACATGGTTCCGGCGCTCTGGATACCAGCCTGCAACTCGGGATAAACTTCTGTGATGAATGGTTGCGAACCACGGAGGTGAAGTAGTCATGAAGTTGCGGTACGCAGTGGCGGTTGCGTGTGTGCTTCTGGTAAGCGCGTTCGCGTGGTCTGACACGCTGGAACTCAAAAACGGCAGCGTGATCAAGGGCACGTATATGGGAGGATCCGGGACGGAAATCAGTTTTCGTGTGGGTTCTTCCGTCCAGCAATATGCAATTGTCGATGTGGCCTCATTGAAGTTTGATGGTCATGAAACAACGTCCGCTCCGAGTGGATTCCCCACACGCGAACCACAAGTTCCGCGCAATACAGAAACCTCCACTCACGAAGAGAAATTGGCGCCATCTCATGCCGAGACTTCGGTGCCAGCAGCTTCACGGCCCCTGACCGTACCGGCAGGAACACGTCTCATGGTGCGCACCGTCGATGCGGTGGACTCTGATACGAACCATCCGGGAGATAAATTTCTGGCTTCGCTGGAAGAGCCTCTTTATGTAGACGGTGGACTGGTGGCAGAAAAGGGCGCCTCTGTTTATGGGCGGCTTGAGCAGATCAACGAGTCGGGACAGCTCACGGGCAAAGCGCAGCTTCGCTTGTCGCTGACAGGCATCGTGGTCCATGGCCGGACGCTCGCTCTCTCCACCGGCGATTATGAAGTCTCAGGCAGTTCGCGTGGAGCAAGTACGGCCAAGAAAGTCGGCGGCGGAGCCGCGATTGGCGCCCTCATCGGAGCGATCGCCGGAGGCGGCAAGGGCGCGGCGATCGGCGCAGGCGTAGGCGCAGGAGCCGGAACAGCCGTGCAGGTCATGAGCAAGGGAGACCAGATCCACGTGCCCAGCGAGACCCTGCTGGAATTTGTGCTCAACCAGCCGCTGACCATTCCCAATGGTGTGCGCTGAGGTTTGACGAAATCCTGCGTGTAAATCGGCAGGTGTGTTAGAATAAAGCTGCGTTAGAAATTCAAGTTCTGCAAGCTGCTTCTCTTCTGCACCTGCTGAAACATTCGATATTTCCAGCGTCAAATTAACATCAGGAAAAAGATACAAATGGAACAAGGAACAGTTAAGTGGTTCAACGCCGCTAAAGGCTTCGGTTTTATCACACGTCAGAGCGGGGAAGATGTCTTCGTGCATTTCTCAGCCATCCAGAGCAATGGATATCGCAGCCTTGAAGAAGGCCAGGCGGTTGAATTCACTGTGACCAAAGGCAAGAAGGGTTGGCAGGCAGAGAACGTCCGGGCGCTGTAATCCCGGT
>DATNDP010000088.1:0-57430 GCA_035553195.1 Candidatus Acidiferrales bacterium | reverse complement strand
ACCATCATCGTGAACGGAAGCAGCGGCAGCTCTGTACACAGTGCGCCGATCACGCTGACGGTCACAAAGTAGTTTCGGCGTCACTAAGATGAGTTGTGCGGCGCCTGCGGGCGCCGCTGTTTTTCTGGGCGCCCACGGAATCAAGGCCACAATGGTTTGTTGCATCCGGTGGCAGAGCGAGCTTGCCTCGCGCATCTAATTTCTTGAGGGGGCTTTATAAACATGCTTTGAGCGCGACAAGGTGCGAAGAATGCCCCTGAACCTGATTGGCGCCGATCAGGTTGTTTCTCGCTTACAGTCCAGCGCATCAGGCCGATACGATGCCGAACCGTCTAAGCTCAGCCAACAGTAACGTTGCATCCACAGGTTTGGCCAGGTAGCCATTGAAACCGGCTTGCAGGACTTTGTCGCGGTCCTCCTTCATTGCGTACGCAGTCACTGCCAAAACAGGTCTTGCCGAGAACCTGGGATTCTCGCGGATGCATCTTAGTACGGCAAAACCGTTCAGCTTCGGCATATTGATATCGAGGAGAACGAGATCGGGTTCGGTTTCGTCCATCCTTGTGAGTGCCTCCGGGCCGTCGCTGGCCTCTATTACTTCACACCCGAAAATCTCCAGCAGCTCCCGCATTAATTCCCGGTTTACGGCGTTGTCTTCGGCCACCAGAACTCGGTTCATGCGCTTCCTGCCTGATGTTCTTTCCTTCGCGTTTCCACTGTATGTGTCAGCGTCGCGATCAGCTCTTCCCGCCATGGACCATCCTTCTGGAACAGCGCCTGCGTTTGTCGGCGCAAGAAGGCAAGGTCCGATTCCGTCAGACTCTTGGCGCTAAGAATGAAAATGGGGATGTCCTTCAGGCGGGGATCTTGCTTTACATTCCTGAGCACCTCGAATCCATCCATTTCCGGCATCAATAGATCCAGCAACATGCCATCCACCATGGTTGACGAGAGTAAAGCGAGCGCTGCCTTGCCTGATGCGGCCGTATGGGTCTTGTACCCGGCAGAGCGCAGCATCGTGTCCACCAAATCAAGCGTCACCGAGTCATCGTCTACTACCAGGATCACGCTTTCGCTTGCTGGTTGCGGCCTGGTGTACTTCCGAATCGTGTTCAAGAGGGTGTCTTTAGCAACGGGTTTCACGAGGTAATCCGCCGCGCCGAGGGCAAAACCAACTTTTTGCTGATCCACAATAGAAACAACGATGATCGGTATATCTGCCGTTTCCGGCGCCCCCTTGAGCGTCAGAAGTATCTCAAACCCGTTCGCATTGGGCATCAAGACATCCAGAGTGATGCTGTCGGGATGCAACTTCTTTGCTTTTTCAATCGCTTCAGCCGCCGTCGCAGCTGTCTCCGTCCGGTATCCCTCCGGTTCAAGATAGCTCACCAGAAGTTCCCTTGCGGGACCTTCATCATCAACAATCAAGATCAGGGGCTCCCGCCGGCTGGAGTCCCTCTCCGTTTGGCCAGCCACGGCTGGAGTGGCCCGCGGATGCGGGCGTTCAGCAGGATGATGAGCTGCTGCTGGAAGGGTGAAACTGAAACGGCTGCCATGCCCAATTTGGCTCTCTACCCACAGCCGTCCTTCGTGCTGCTCCACAATCCGTCGGGTAATGGCCAGCCCCAGTCCCGTTCCCTCGTGTGCGCCCTCAGCCTCGACCTGACGGAATTCCTCAAAGATGAGTTCCTGGTCCTCCCTCCGAATTCCAACGCCTGTGTCGGTAACGGAAACACAGATGAAATCGTCTCTTTCAAGCCAATCCACCGCCACGCGCCCGCCGTCGGGAGTGAATTTGATGGCATTGCTCAACAGGTTATAAAGGATCTGCTTGAACCGAACGCGGTCGGCAAAGACTGCTCGCTCTGTCTCTGACCTATGCTGCACGTGGATGTTCTTGGCCATTGCAAGCGGGCGGATAGTAGACAATACTTCTGGAAGCGCGTCGCCAATCTGAAAATCTTCGCAGTGTATCTCCAGCTGTCCAGCCTCAATCTTGGATAAATCGAGGATGTCATTGATCAACTGCAGAAGATGATGGGAGCCGTTCTTGATATGGGTGATAAAGCGCTGCTGTTTTTCATTCAAAGGACCCGCAGTACCGTCGGCCAGCAGGCCAGAAAAACCGACAATGGCATTCAGGGGGGTTCGCAGTTCATGGCTCATATTCGCCAGAAATTTGCTCTTGAGCTTGGTCGCGTGCTCTGCTTCTCTTGTGCGTAGCTCCAGCTCCTTGTTGGTCCTGGCCAAAGTGTCAATGAATCTCTGCTTTTCCTCCTCGTCTCTTCTTCTTTGAGTTACGTCAACCGCCACCACTACTTCCGCCGGCCTGCCCTCAAAATTCAACGGAAAGGAAGTAACTTCGACATCGATGGCGGTTCCATCTCTTAGTTTGTGTTTGACCTCACTGACGTTCTGTCGTCCATCCCTGACGCGCCCGACGCGCGCGAGAAGCGCGGGGACGTACTCGGGCGGCCGAATGTCCTTAAGAGTGATCGTCAGAAACTCGTCACGTGAATACCCATACTTTTCCACGGCCGCGGCGTTCACCGCTAGAAACTTGAGCGTTTCACGATCGTAAGCCCAGGTGGGGTGAGGATTATTTTCAAACAACTTACGATGCTTTTCCTCACTGTGCAGGAGCAACTCATCGGTGCGCTTTCGCTCTGTGATGTCGCGCGTAATCTTGGAAAATCCGCGCAATGCGCCTGTGTGATCTCGTAACGCAGTAATCACCACACTGGCCCAGAATCGGGTCCCATCTTTCCGCACCCTCCAGCCTTCCTCGGCGTAGTGGCCTTGCGCAATCGCGACCTCAAGCTCGTGGCCAGGTTTGCCGCACGCCACATCTTCCGGAGTGAAAAAACAGGAGAAATGCCGCCCCACAATTTCCTCTTGCGTGTAGCCTTTGATGCGCTGCGCTCCCTCATTCCAGGTTGCCACATATCCTGCCGGGCTCAGCCGGTAAATGGCATAATCGGTCACACCGCTGACAAGGAGCCTGAATCGTTCCTCGCTCTCTTTGAGAGCCCGCTCACTTTGTTCACGATTCGCCAGCTCTTTGCGAATCATGTAAAACACCAGTATAAGGAGCAGAAATTCGAGGCACACTGCAACCCCAAACGCGATTCTCGCCGATCGACTGCTGTGTTGCAGCCTGACTTGTCTCTCGCGCAACAGGTTATGTTCCTCCGCCTCCATGGACCGAATGGTGGATTCGATCGAAGTCGCCAGGTCTCTGCCTTGCGCCGATGAGAGCTGTTGGAGGGACGGAACCCGCTGCGGCTGCCTCGTCGCGACACTGTGGTTCAGCACCACCGTGAGCTGGTCAATCTGAGAAGTCAGGATTGCAACGTGCTCCTGCTGGCTGGGATTATCGTACGTCGAGTCGCGAAGGCGCTTGAGGTCGCTTTCCGTGCTGGAAAGATAAGCGTGGTACTGCCGCAGTGAATCTTCATCCCCATTGATCAGATAGACGCGCGCCGCATTCCGCAATTGGGCAGCATCAGCCAACGTGGCGTGCAGTTGGTCAAGTACCTCATGCGTATGGGTAATCCAGGAGCTGTTCTCCAGTGACCAACGGGCGCTCTGATAGGCCATGGCCCATGCCACCAACAAAAGAAGTCCGGCCAGAGAGAGTCCGGCAGCCGTTTTTCGGAGAGTTGAGAAAGTCATTTGAAGCCTTTAAAAAAGAGAAGAACGCTGAACATACCTCATCCGCACGAAGCAGCTTTTTTAAACATCGATGGTTGCTCCGCAATCAATGCCTTGAAGCTCTCGAAGACGTGTTGGTCCCACCATCCCTTGCCGACTTCGAGCGCCATGATCTCCAGAGTCTCCTCCACCGAGAGTGCTCGCTTATAAGGTCTTGCCGTCGTAAGCGCATCAAAAACGTCCACGATTTGGAGTACGCGTGCCGTGATGGGAATCTCTTCGGCCCTCAATCCGTCCGGATATCCTGATCCATCCGCCTTCTCGTGATGATGGCGGATGATGGGTAGAACCAGGCGAAAGGATTTGAGCGGTGCGCAGATGCGTTCCCCTATAACCGGGTGCTCGCGCATGATCTTCCACTCCTCCTCGGTCAGCTTGCCAGGTTTCAAGAGGATTGCGTCAGGAACGGCTACTTTCCCGATGTCATGGACGATGCCCGCCCGCTCCAACGCTGTAATCTGTTGTTTCGGCAACCCCAATGACCTTCCAAGCCATGAAGCATAGTTCGATAAACGGTCGCAATGATGTTCTGTGTAGGGATCTTTGCTCTCGATGCTTCGAGCCAGTGCAAAAAGCACTGCTTCGGCCCGCTCCAGCTCGTCCGTGTGTCTTTTAAGCCGCAACAGAGCGCGAACCCGGGCAAGTAACTCGCTTTGGTCTATCGGTCGGGTCAGGAAATCGTCGGCGCCGGAGCTGATGCCTGCAACACGATCTTCCCTGGCTGACAAAGCAGTAACCAGAATGACAGGGGTGAGATAAGTTTCTTTGTCAGCCTTGATCCGGGCACAGACTTCAAAGCCATTCAGGTGCGGCATCATCACATCGAGTAAAACAAGGTCCGGCTTCAGACGTTTGAATTGCTGGAGGGCAGCCGCCCCGTCGTCCGCTGTTACTACGGTGAATCCGGATGTGGTGAGCAGTTCCTCGAGCAGCTCTCGATTAGCGGAGTGATCATCGGCCACCAGAATGGTCGCGCCGGTCTCCTGCACAGGCAGTTCATCGCAAATAGACGGCGGTCTCTTCAGCAGCTCGTGCATGGCGTTCAAACCGTCGGTCGGGCATGTCCCTGAGAGGGAACCTAAGCTTCACCGGCATACTGCAATGAAGGTGAATGCGACCAGCGATTCATAGTTTCGCACTTGAATGAAGTTTCAGGGTGAGAATTGAGCCTTAGTATTGTTTTCGAAACAAACTAAGGTAATCAAGAAAATATCTTAAGTCTTATAGATTTGTCGTGAGAGTGTCCCGAACCAGAGGAGACTTATGGATCACAGTAAGAAGTTTGAGTAGATTATTACTATAAGACATCTTTCATAGCGACGATCGGAGTGAGAGATATGGCCGATAGATTTCAGTTTTCAATGAACTGAGGAGCAACTTTCTCCCAGTTCAAGATAAGGAAGAAGCGGATACTGGACGCAAGCTTCGGCGAAATGGCGCGTGCAGAGCGGCGTTTCTTTCCTCAACCCATCTTCAAAAATACCTACAAGGCGGTAGGCGACTTCACCGCAGGCGCAATGCGGACATACCGCTTCGAATTTGGGGGAGACGGAAAAAGCAATTGTTTCTTTGCGGCTGAGTTGCATCATTGAACACCTTCCAGTTCCAAAAAGTAGTGACGGGAAAACAAGCTTCACAGTGACCGCCTGAATGCGTACGATCAGGCCGAGCAGAGACTTAACGCGGTTCCCGGCAGCGGAATATGTTGCTGAGAAGCAGGCCGAGTTCCTGTGAAAGTTGAGGCTGCGGGCAGGAAATTATCAATCGCCGGCAGAATGGCTCTGAGCCACGCCTCGAATTTGTGTTGCATTTCAGAATCCAGTTTGGAGAGTTGGATTCCAGCCCGCGACGCATGCGACCAGACAACTACGCCTTTCAGCTGCAGAGCACCCTCTGCTCCCTGGGTAGTGAAACTCACCTCAACGCCGGCTTCCTGGGGTAGCGTCTCTCCTGCATCGATACACATGCCCGTCCGGCTGATGTTTACGATGGTCACTCGATTCAGGTGTTTGTCTTCGCCGATGTTGGTTAACCGGCAATCACTTGCCGCGAGTGACACCTGATGACGATAACTGGACCGTCGCTCCCGCGCGATGACTCCAAACGTGGCCCTCACTGTTTTGGCGAGAAGATCGCGGGTGAATGGCTTCTGTACAACAAAATGGAACCGACGCAACGCTACTCGCCTTACGGCGTCAGGCTTTGCCAGCATGATAACGACGCGTGCCGAACTTTGGGGTTCATTGGCGGCCAGCTCAAGTGCCTCAGAGCTGTCCTCGTCGTACAATGCCAGGTCGAACCGGGTGTGACGGCAAATAGCTCTCGCTTCACATGCAGTCGCAGGTGTGGATACCTTGAATCCGTACGATTCAAGAACTCGCGTTGTACTCCTGGCGGCGGAACTATCGCACAGGAGGAGTGCCGAAAGGGGTGAAGTTGATATTCTCATTGGCTGCACCTTCCAATATTGGCTCCGCCATGCACTCTGTGAGTGTGGCAGGGTGTTGAAGTTGAAATATTCTTACGCGCATTCCCATCAACGCTGCTGTTTGCCGCCTTGTACTGGTGAAGCGCGGAAAGGGTGTTCTGGGAGTCTGGTGCATTGGCCAGTACGAAATTCCAGGCTCCATCCTGCCCTTGGATCCATGTCGCCGAGCTTTCGACGACAGCCGTGACTTGTAATTCGCCTTTCGCCTGGCCTTGTGCTGCAAAGCCGGTTCCAGCGAACAAGAAGGCTGCACAGATTAGCGTGATAACGTTGCGCATGCCATAGTCAATTGCACCTCATTGGCCAGGCACAGTTCAGCCCTAAGTTGCTGAAAAGCAACGAACTATGGTGATTATCAAGAGACGCATGCAAAGGGGATTTGTCTGTTCTTCGGATGGTCTGTCCGGAATCCGGACATGTGAACTTAATATGGGTTATTGAGCAGTACGAGGACCTTAAGACATTTCGGCGTTCGGGTCGGGTGATTCCATTTTCCCCAATATGCTATAGAGAGTGCTCCGACTTATACCTAGCGCCTCGGCCGCACGGTTCTTATTGCCTCCCATCTGCTCCAGAACGCGGAGCACATGCCGTTGCTCCAGTGCTTCAAGGGTGAGGATTCCATCTTCAGGCTCATTGGCAACCGTGGACTTCAGGTCGTCAGGCAGGTCTGATATGTCGATGACTGGCCCGCTTGCCAGCATACATGCGCTGCCGATCACATTTTCAAGCTGGCGGACGTTACCCGGCCAGTGGTAGCGTGCCATGAGACTCTGGGCACGGCGCGTCATGCCCTGAATGTCCTTCTTATACTCGTTCCCAAATTTTTCCAGGAAATGCCGCTCCAGCAAGGGCAAATCTTCTTTTCTTTCTTCTAAACGCGGTAGTTTGACTTCTACCATTGCCAGCCGGTAGAACAGGTCTTCCCGAAAAGTCTTCTCTTTCACCATCACTCTGAGGTCCCGGTTCGTTGCGGCTATGATGCGGACGTCAACCTTTCTGGGAACCGGAGATCCAACCCGTTGCACCTCCTGGTTCTGCAATACTCGAAGCAGCTTCGCCTGGGCGCTCAATGGCAATTCGCCTATCTCGTCCAGGAACACCGTGCCACCATTGGCGAATTCAAAAAGTCCTGGCTTGTCGGCATGAGCACCTGTAAAGGCTCCGCGAACGTACCCGAAGAGTTCGCTCTCAAACAGCGTTTCAACTATGGCTGAACAGTTACAAACTACGAAAGGACGGGAAGTCACGGGACTTGATTGATGCAGCGCCCTGGCCGTAAGCTCCTTGCCCGTTCCCGTAGCCCCAGTGATCAGAACATTCCTGAAATGCGGCGCGATTCTTCTCACCTTTGCAAAGAGCTCCAGGATCAGAGGGCTCCTTCCAATCATTCCTTCGAACTGATATGTTTCCAGCAGCTCATAATCCAGTGTGAGCGCTCGTTTCCGGTGCGCCGCGTCCGCCATCAACTGCCCCACGCGGGCCCGCAGCTTCTCCAGATCGGGTGGTTTAACCAGGTAATCGCACGCCCCTTTCTGTATCGCCTCCACCGCGGAATCCGTGGAATAGTGGCCCGTCAGCAGAATCACATCTACAGCGGGATCGGCAGCCACGATCCGTTCCAGTACCTGCATTCCGCTGATTTTCGGCATCATCAAATCCGTGATAACGACCTGCGGCCGCTCTTTAAAGAACAGATCCAGCCCGCGCTCAGGATGGTTTGCGGAACAGATTCGAAGACCTTCCTGGGTCAGAGCTTCTTGTGTTATCTCTAAGGCTCGTGGATCATCATCGATGATTAGAAGCGTGAGCAGAGGTTGATCGCCTACGTTCGATTGCTTTGTTGCCATCCTGAATAGCATAAATGCTTCCGGTGGGACAAGAGTATGAAGTATCCGTAAAGTTCTGAGTTCTCTAAGTCTGTTACAAAAACCGAAAATTCAAACTATTGTTATCTGCAATAACAAGCGCGTTCACAGCTTGAGGGCGGCGCCGCCGCGTCCCTTCTTTGTGCGCGGCTAAAAAACCCAATTACTATGGTTGCCTTGAAAATGCGTGGGAACCACCAATCGTGTGGCAGAGCCAGGGCAGTTCCGGGTCTGCTCAGAGATCCAAGTCCGTAAATACTGGGTTGTTGCTATGGCAGAGTAAAACTGAAAACGCGCATCCAATTGCAAAGAGGGACTCTATGCACAAGCTTTTTGCAATCACGTTGCTCAGCGGCGCTGTGATCCTGGGTTGCGGAGGAAACAACAATGCCAGTTCTGCTGGAACTGAAGCGCTGGCTCGCACTCCTTCAATTCCGGCCAATCAGGATGAAACCGGCAAAGCCACACCTCACCCGACCACCGCGTATGAAAGTGAAGCCACAGGCGGAAGCGTGCTGGGCGGTGGAACGAATGAGACAGCAACCGGAACTCTGGGCGTGCCTGAAAAGAAAACCTGGAGCCAGAATTCCGGCGCAAACAAAAGCGTAACCGGCGCCAACGTTAGCAACACAGGCCACAGCAGCACTCCGGCGGGCACTGAGGGAGCGCCTCAGCCAAAGTAAACCTCATGCACGGTCAAGCGCCCGCTATACGGAAAGCATCACGTCAGTTTCTTTCGGTTGCCGCGCTGCACCCATTCATGGCATGACCATGTGGAACCCGTAGGTGCTCTCTTCCTGAGAGTGATACAGCGTCATAACGTCCACAGTCCGATAGAAATCTCTCCCTGTCCTCCGGTGCTGCATACGCGATAAAATCTGCAGTAGCACTCAAATCCTGAATAGAAATTTCCGGACCCTGCGCGCTTGTGGATCGCTTTCTGTTGATCTCGAGGATTCAATGACCAAAGAAGACATACTCAAAAAGCATAAGCAGTACCTCTTCCCTTCCATTTCCACCTACTACACCGATCCTCTGGTCACGGACCATGCCAGCATGCAGTATCTGTGGGACACTGACGGAAAGAAGTATCTGGACTTTTTTGGCGGGATCGTGACCATCTCCGTCGGCCACTCGAATCCGCGCGTCACCGAAAAGATCAAGGCGCAGGTGGACAAGCTCCAGCATGCCTCCACAGTCTTTCCGAACGAAGGGATTGTGGCGCTGGCGGAAAAGCTGGCGCAGATCACGCCCGGCGAAATCAGCCAGACATTTCCTTCCAACAGCGGCACTGAAGCCAATGAAACGGCCGTGCAACTGGCGCGCATGTACACCGGGCATTTTGAAGTTGTGGGGCTGCGCCATGGATACAGCGGACGCTCCATGCTGGCACAATCGCTGGCCGGCCAGAGCACGTGGCGGAAGTCGCTGCCCACGCCCGCACCTGGATTTGTTCATGCCCTGAATCCTTATTGTTATCGCTGCCCGCTCGGAAAAACGTATCCCAGTTGCGAAGTGGCATGCGCGCGCGATGTGGAAGCCGTGATCCAGACCACCACGTCAGGACAGATTGCGGCCTTTCTGGCCGAGCCCATCCAGGGCGTCGGCGGGTTTATCACGCCGCCGAAGGAATACTTCAAAATCGTTTTCAAAATTGTGAAGGACTACGGCGGCCTCTTTATCTCCGACGAAGTGCAAACAGCATGGGGCCGCACCGGCAAGCGCTGGTTCGGCATCGAGCATTGGGAGGTAACGCCCGACATCATTACTTCAGCGAAGGGTTTGGGGAACGGAGTGCCCATCGGCGTAACCCTCACACGTCCGGAGATTGCCGCCAGCTTCAAGGGACTGCAGATTTCCACCTTCGGCGGCAATCCGGTCACATCGGTCGCGGCTAAAGCGGTGATTGACTTGATCGAAGAAGACCGGCTGATGGACAATGCGCAGACAGTCGGCGATTACTATCGCGAGGGGCTGGAATCGCTGAAGGAAAAGTACGGCATGGTGGGCGAAGTACGCGGCATGGGGCTGATGCAGGCGATGGAGTTTGTGAAAGATCCGGTCAGCAAAGAGCCCGCGCCCGCCTCGACGAATCAGTTTATGGAAGAGTGCCGCAAACGTGGGCTGCTGGTGGGTAAAGGCGGGCTGTATGGTAATGTGATTCGCACCTCGCCGCCCCTGAACATCAGCAAGAGCGACGTGGATGAGGCCATCCGCATCATGGATCAGGCGCTTAAAGCCCTGTCACCGGCGGTGGCAGGAGCGGCAGGGTCCCGCTGAGTCAATGAACGCCTGCGGTAATATGTTTGCATAAAGGAGAATCATCGCCACCATGGTTTATTGCACCGCTTGCGGTAAACAAATTCACGAATCAGCCGTCAGTTGTCCGGCGTGTGGGGCCATGCAGCCTGGCCGGGCGGCGGTGGCAACGGCCGTAGCCGTGCCGGCTATGAGTCCGGCCACTGATAAGCGGATTCTGCCCGCGTTTCTTCTCTGCTTTTTTTTGGGATTTTTCGGCGCGCACCGGTTTTATGTAGGCAAGGTGGGGACGGCCATCGCGCAGATCTTCACGTTCGGCGGCCTGGGATTCTGGTGGCTCTTTGATCTGATTCTGATCCTGACCAGCAGCTTCACTGACTCAAATGGCGTAAAAATCACGCAGTGGACGTAAGAGACCCGCTGGCATTCAGACACGGCTGGTAGCCGTGGGGATGTTTAAACCGGGTGAGAAGGTGGCTCCCGCTAGCCGACAGATCCATTCCCTTGACAATGAAGATTTTATACAAGGAGAGTCGGCCTCGATCCCAGATTCATCCTCAATCTGAGCTAAGAACTTGCAGATTCCCCTTGACGAAAGCGAATAAATGGCGTATATTGTGGCCTACTGTTGCTCACTTTGCTCGCCGAAAAGGCGACGGTAGGCTGCAGTTCGCTCGGCCTCAGGGCTGAAGAAGGCAAGACGGTTCTTTGACAATTCGGACAAAGTCCACCAGACAAGTAGGGGGACAATCGGCAGGAATCCGGCTGAGAGCGCTGGGTTCACCCCGGGTTGAACCGCGTAAGTGCTTTATTTTCCTAGTGGCCCGGGGGAGGGGGTAGCCGGATCGACGCCCGGTTTGGCGAGCGGAACTCCTTTGCCATCGTGGCGCAATTTCAGGAACTTACGCTTTTCATCCATTTTTAGGGAATGATGAAACTGCTCGCGCAGTTAGAACGTATTACCAAGTGTTGGCATCGCGACAAAAGCTGGAAACGTTGACAAAAATAAATTCACTAATCAGTCGATAACTGCGAATGACAAACGTCTATAGATGTAACAGCAAAAAGGGAGCAACCATGCTGAGCTTTACGATCAATAACCTGGGCGATGTCGCGATTTTTGAGTGCAAGGGACGGATGACGGTTGAAAGCGGTGACGTGCTGCGCAATGCCGTGCTGAGCCAGCCTTATGTGCAGACGGTGGTCCTGGACATGAAGGAAATCAGAGACATTGATGCCGCCGGGCTGGGGGTGCTGGCCAGTCTTCGGGGCTGGGCCAAGGGAACAGGCACCGAAGTGAAGTTGATGAACCTGCCACCCAGAGTGGAAAAAGTATTGGCCCTGACCGGGCTCAAGACGGTGTTTGCAATCTGTTCGGCGCGCGACATCATTGAGTTGTGGTGTCGCGCACTGCACAGCAGCCTGCAACCAGCCGCGATCTCAATGAAACGCGCCGTAGGATTCTGAAGAGTGGAACGGATATGAGTTCTGAACTTCTGCTCCTGCTCGCCATCATTGCTCTCTATGTGCTGCTGATGCGCTTCATCCTGCCCGCACTGGGCGTTCCCACGTGAATGTCCGGGCAGTGCGAGCTCCGCGGTGCGGAGCAAACTGACCTCACCCACGCTGATCTGAAACGATAGCCGACGGCGCTGGCTCGCCAACCGTTTTTGCCAGTTCGAAATGTACGCAGCAGGACCTAATTCCCCAAACATCTGCAACTTCCCGTCCCTTACTAACGTATTAGTCTTCGGCACGTCATAAATAACTTGCAGAGGACGATGCGATGGGATTCTTGAGGACTCAGGTTCGGCAGGTGCTGCGTCGGCTGGCGCGCGCTCCCATGTTCACGGCGGTTACTCTGATCACGCTGGCTGCCGGTGTGGGAGCTAACACGGTAGTGTTCAGCGTGCTGGAAGGCATTCTGCTGAAACCGCTTCCTTATCCAAAATCACAGCAACTGGTGGTAGTCAATCATGCGGCGCCCGGAATTGACGTGAAAGAGCTGCCGAACTCACCGTCAACGTACTTCGTTTATCGTGACCAAAATCGCAGCTTTCAGGACATCGCACTCATCAGCGGTGACTCGGTAAGCGTAACCGGCGTTGCCGAGCCTGAGCAGGTGCGAGCAGAGGACGTGACCGACGGGCTCCTTCCGGTGCTCGGGGTTGCGCCTGCCATCGGCCGCGGCTTCACTCGCCAGGACGATTCACCGGGAAATCCCAAAACAACGATTCTGATGTATGGCTACTGGCAGCGGAAGTTTGGCGGGAATCGCGCGATTCTAGGCCAGACGATCAAAATCGATGGCGAGCAGCATCAGGTAATCGGCGTGATGCCGCAAAGCTTTCACTTCTTCGGGCAGACTGAAGATCCCGCGCTGCTGCTTCCATTTCAGTTCGACCGCAACAAGACATTCCTTGGCAACTTCAGTTATCAAGGAGTTGCCAGGCTCAAGCCCGGCGTAACAATTCAACAAGCCAGCAGCGACGTGGCGCGGATGATTCCGATTGTGCTGCACACCTTCCAGGGACCTCCGGGATTCAGCATCACGCTGTTTGAAGACGCGCGTCTGTCGCCCAACATCAAGGAATTGAAACAGTCCGTGGTCGGCGACATTGGCAATGTGCTTTGGGTGCTGATGGGTTCCATTGGGCTGGTGCTGCTAATTGCCTGTGCGAATGTAGCTAATCTCGTGCTGGTCCGCGTAGAGGGGCGTCGCCAGGAATTGGCGATACGCTCAGCGCTGGGCGCTCGCTGGAGCCGCATTGCCGCGGAACTGCTGGTGGAAAGCGTGGTGCTCGGTGTGCTCGGCAGCCTGCTCGGCCTGGCGCTGGCTTATGGTGGCTTGCGCGTTTTGCTCGCAGTCGCGCCCAAAGGGCTTCCTCGTCTCAACGAAATTGGTATTGACGCCAACGTGCTGCTGTTCACGCTGGGTGTGGCCCTGCTGGCCAGCGTGCTCTTCGGCTGCATTCCCATTTTCAAATACGCGGGCGCGCGGCTGGCCACCGGACTCCGTGAAGGCGCGCGCGGGATGAGCCAGAGCCGTGAACAGCACCGCGCGCGCAGCTCGCTAGTCGTGGTTCAAGTGGCCCTTGCGCTGGTGCTCTTGATCTGCTCGGGGCTGATGATGCGAACTTTTGTCGCGCTCACCAAGGTGGACCCCGGGTTCACAGCGCCTGCGGAAATTCAGACGTTCTCATTGTCTATTCCCGAAACCGAGATCAAGGACAAAGAAATCGTCCCGCGGACATTTGAAGCAGTCATGCAAAAATTAGCAGCCCTGCCGGGAGTGAGTTCGGTGGGTCTCTCAACGGGTGTTCCTCTGGATAACCGCAACACTTTTGACCCCGTTTATGCGGAAGATCACACGTATCGCCCCGGGCAACTGGCGCCCATACGACGCTTCAAGTTTATCTCGCCAGGCTTGCTCGCCACCATGGGCACTCCGCTGGTGGCCGGCCGCGATTTCACCTGGACGGATATCTATCAAAAACTGCCCGTCGCGATGGTGTCAGAAAACCTTGCCCGCGAATTGTGGCAGTCGCCTGCGAACGCTCTGGGCAAACGCGTCCGCGTGGGCAGCACAGATGACTGGCGTCAAATCGTGGGAGTGGTAAGCAATGTTTACTACGATGGGATGAACAAAGAGGCAGCCAAGACTGCCTACTGGCCCATTCTGATGGCGAACTTTGAAGGTGACAAGATACGTGCTGCGCGAAACCTGTCATTTGTTTTGCGCACACCTCGCGCCGGCACTGAGAGCCTAATGCAGGATGTGCGCGCGGCGGTTTGGTCTGTGGATCCCAACCTTCCAGTGGCCGATGTGCGCACTGAGGATTACTACTATCGGGCTTCTCTCGCGCGAACCACATTTACGCTGCTCATGCTGGGGATTGCCGCTGCCATGGCGCTGCTGCTCGGGACAGTGGGCATCTATGGCGTGATTGCGTACTCGGTATCGCAGCGCACGCGTGAAATCGGCATCCGCATGGCGCTGGGCGCGCAACGCAATGAATTGACCGGCCTGTTTGTTCGCCACGGATTGCTGCTGACTGGCGTTGGCGTGGTGATCGGCCTGGCAGCGGCCTTCGCCTCCATGCGACTGCTCGCTTCCCTGCTGTACAAGGTCAGTCCAATGGATCTGCTCACCTACACGATTGTGTCAGGAGGGCTGATTTTGACCGCGTTCCTGGCCAGCTATCTGCCATCGCGACGCGCCGCGGGCGTGGACCCGGTTGAGGCGCTGCGCAGCGAGTAGCAAAAAGAAAAAGGGACCTGCGCTCGGAGGCGCACAGATCCCGTGACACTCTTCAGCGATTCAGTTCCCTGCTCGCTGGTTATTGGCGAGGACAAAATGGCCGCGCCGGTTTTGTGACCAGCACGATTCATTTTCGGCCGTCGTGCAGAACGGTTTCTCCTTGCCATAGCTGATCACCTTGATGCGATCAGCCTTGATCCCCTGCTGGACAAGGGCATCGCGAAGGCTCTTGGCACGGTTGTCGCCCAAAGCCATGTTGTAGTCTTCCGAACCTCGTTCATCGCAGTGGCCTTCAATCAGCAGTTGCATCTCCGGATGGGCCGCGAGGAACTGAGCGTCCGCGTTGACCAGCGCTTGCTCATCGTTGCTGATCGCGGCATTGTCATAGCTGAAGAAAATGTCCTTCACGTTCTGCGCGAACAACTGCTCATCTGTGAGATCGGCCACTTTCTTGGCCGGTTCGGTTACGGTAAGCCGGGCGCTCGCCTCGGTGGATCCGCCTTCGCCTTTAGCCTGAAGGTGATAGGTGGTTGATTCCTGCGCAGTGATCTGTTTGGACCCGGACGCGTCCACAGTTCCCACGCCGTCAATACTGACGGTGTTCGCATTCTGCGTGTTCCAGGTCAGTTCAGCCGTTTGACCGCGCTCAACGCTCTCCGGGCTGATGCTGATGCTCGCAACCGGCGCTGGTGCAGGAGCAGCCGTCGGCGGCGGAACGGGTTTGGCGGCAGCGACTTTGTGATGGCATCCCGTGGCGGCAATGCCAAACAGTACAGCAAGGGTGGATAAAAGAATCGGTTTCCTCATGAGACTCTCCTGAAAAGCAACATCTTTCGCCACTATTACGGTGGCTTGATTGTGACTTGTGATTGAAACTTGTTGGTAAAGCTGAAACGAAGCGCCGGTCAGCAACGCAGAACGGCGAGATTCGGATCCTGCATCAGCCCGAGCTTTCCGCCACTGCTGCTCAGGAAAGCTTCGACGAAGACGGCGGGCACGGCCTTAAGCCGCGCCACCATGCTTGTGGCTGCGGAAAAGATAAGCAAAAGCAATGTGAATATTGCTCTGCGCCCGCGAAATACTGTTGCCGGACCATGCGTCGCCGGAAATGGACCGTGGACGAGTGGAAATAGAAATAGCAGCAGCACGCAGAGTACGGCGCACAATACAACCGACCGCCGGAACATCCACGTGAGCATGTGCAGAGTATGATCCAGAGTTTCTGAATCGTCAACTTAGGGTCTTAAGCTTATGCGGATAAGCAGGTAACAAGAGGACAGCTACATCGGGACACGGAGGGTTTTCCAATAGGTCAATGGCTGGTCAAGACGGGGCAATGCGCCTCAGAAACCACGCGTGAAGCCACGCTGGGGCACATCTGAATGCCCGGTTCGAACGCGTTCTGGACGCCCATCGCGATGAGGTCGGCATTCTTTTGCTGCGCAACGCGAAGGATCACATCCACTGGCTCACCCGTATCGCAGACAAGTTCGGCATCGAGATGGGCAAGCGGCTTGGAGAAGCTATGATTCATGGCACGTCTTGCCGCTTCATAAACGGCCGCCTGGTCCGGCCGGCGCTGCCATTCCTGCGCGAGCACATGCAGCACCGTTACAGAAGCTCCATAGCCCGCAGCCAAAGCGACCACTGTCGGCAACACACGCTGGCTGTGCGGTGATAAGTCGCTGGGCACCACAATGCGCCTGAAGCGCACCTCTCGTCGCGGAAGAAGATAGGGCCCTACGGTCAGCACCGGGCAGCGCGCCACGCGACAAATTTCGTCCACCACAGAACCGTAGAGAATGCGCTGCAAGCCCCGGCGGCCGCTGGTTCGCGCCACTACCAGATCAATACGATTGGCTGCGATCGTTCTCGGCAGTTCGGCTGCCACAGGGCCATTCGTCACTAACGCGGCAACATCCAGGGTCTTCAGTTGTATGGTCTGCGCCAGGGCCTCAAGCTTTTCTCCCGCCTGCCTTTCCCGGTGCGAGATTTCGATTGGCTCGGATTGAATGTGTTGTTCATCCGGTGTAATGGAATGCCAAAGGAAAATTGAGGACCCAAAAACATCGGCGATGCTGCGCACGTAGGGGACCGCCGCAAGGGATTCGGCGGACAATGACAGGTCCGTTGCCAGAAGAATCCGCTTGAGCTCCGGAAGGGGCGCCAGCGACAAAGCAGGAATGGACATTCTCTTACTAAATTTTCCTGAAAGCTGAGCTGATTCTACCCCAGGTCACACGCTAGTTCACTCACTTTCGTAACCTAGCTGTGATTTTTCTGGTTTTTGGAGTGAGGAACTCACAGCTCCGGTTCTGCCAATCTCAGCGTTCCTTCAGGGCGCGGATCTGTTCGATGTAGCGGCGGGTATCGAACTTCTTCGAAGCGCCAGCCAGTGACATATACCGCACTTGCCCAAAGATTGGCCGTTCGAACCAGGGCCGGTCGTGCTTGCCCACAATTGCCCACGCAATTCCCGCATAGCCATTGGGGTCGCGGCCGTCGAGCTCGTACTTGTCATTCAGATAAACCGCGGTCCGGAAGGCCTCGGCCGCTGTCCTGCTCCATTCCAGAATCTTCTTGGCCCAGTACATACGCATGTAGTTGTGCATCCAGCCGATGGTGGTCATCTGCTGCTGAGCGGCGTTCCACAGGGGATCGTGCGTGCGCGCCTCTTCCAGTTCCTTTTCGCTGTACACTTTGCGCTCGTCGCGCGCATGCTGTCCCAGGGTCTTGTGGGCCCACAGTTCGGCGCACTCAAAGTTGTCGTAATCGGGATTGAAACGGACAAAATTCACCGCCAGCTCGCGGCGAACAATCAGCTGCTCCAGGAAAGCCTCCCTGGCCGCGGGGGAACAGTCGGCTGCTTTCACCGCCAGCGCCACAGTATGTGGCCCGAGATGGCCAAAATGAAGATACGGCGAGAGATGGCTGGTGCCGTCCAGTTCCGGCTTATTTCGGTCATTTGGATATTCAGCCAGGCCGCGCTTGATGAACGCCCGCAGGCGCTTCAATCCCTCATCCGTCCCACCCACGAAGTCAACAACGGGCGGCACGGAGCGGTCCAGCGTCCAGTCATCCGCAATGCCGGCATCCAGTGGCAGCGAGTTCAGCTTTGGAAAAGCGCTGCTCTGCCATTTGATTCTGGCCTTGGTATTCCCCACAGGCCGCAAGAAATCAGGCAGAAGCCGGCGAATGATGGGCCGTGCCGTGCGGGCTCCGTATTGTTCCTTCATGAGCAGCCGCGAGGGAACAATCACGTCCGCGTCCACGGTCCAGAAGGGCACGCGCAACTGCGTGCTGACCAACTGCCGCCACTGTCGCGGCTCTCGCAGTGGATTCTCGTCTCCTACCACCAGCACAGGACGGACTTCATCACAGAACTTCGCCAGATGGTGATCGGGGTACCTCCGCAGCACAAATCCGATGCCGCGTCCTTCTAACCGGCGCGCGATGGCGGGAATCCCCTGCTCAAGAAATGCGTAATGACGGACATTGGCATGGGGATAGAACGGAACCGGAGCAAAAAAGACAACGCACGGTTTGCCGAGCAGGTTGGCAACCTTCACCGCCATTTCCAGTGCGGGGTTGTCGAGCGCTCGCTGCGAACGCTGCATCCAGTAGACCACGCATTTGCCATAGGGGTCCGGCGCGCCTTTGCGCCGGACATTCACACGCGGGTCATCGGCCAGCTTCTGGAGTTCGTCCACGGTTAGGTATGAGTATCACGAAAATAGGAGAAGTTCGAGAGCCGTCGCAAATCCGCCGGGACAACATAGGCCGTAAATGAGTTCCAATGCCTTTTACCGAGCTCATCAGTTCAGGTGAGGGGGTTACGCACCTGCACAGAACCATACTGCTGCGAGTCCGCCAAATCTTCAGAGTACAGAACCGAAGCTCCTGCGCTTTCAGCAGCCTGTATGATAAGCGCATCCCAGAACGAAATTGTGTAACGCTCCTCGATGTCAAGAGCCTCAACCACAGATTCCGGAGTATTCACAACAATTTCCCAGCTCGAATAATCTGCAATGATCTGCCTTACCTGAGCACTTGAGAGAGGATGACGGGCCTTGCGCCGAAGATTTACGCAGAGTTCTTGCAGAACCTGGGTGCTGAGAATGCCGGTGCCAGATTTCCAAAGGCTCTCAACCAGCGCTCGCGATTTTTCATATTTGACGCCTGCGGACAAGTCGTGGGCATAAACAAGTATGTTTGTGTCCACGAAGTATCTATCTGGCATGGAGTTCGTCCCGAGATTTGGGCCGCGTCCAGCCCAAGTTAAACCCTTGCCGTAGCCGGGCTAACGCTCTTCTCCGCGCCTTGTCGTATGTCTTACGCTCACGCACAGCTTGTTCAAGACGCTCCGCGAGCAAGGCGCTGATCGATGTACCCTCTTCCGCCGCGAGGATGCGAGCTGCTCGCAACAAGCCTGAATCTAGTTTCAGAGTCACATTGCTCTTCACGGTGGCACTCTCCGACGTGCAGCACTATTTTACGTGCTAACCGCTCACCCGTCCATTGGAATCGTGAGGCGCCAGATCTATGTGGTTGGATTCTGTCAAAGACCCCACAGTGAACTCGCCGACATTTTTGCTCCTTCTCACCCCATCAGCCTGCGCGCCTTCTTCAGCACGTCCACCATCATCTTTTCTGTGAGCTTTCCGGTGTTTGTGTTTTGCAGAGATGGATGAAAGGAGCACAACAGAGTTCGCCCATCCGGCAGACGGTAGTGCGCTCCGTGAGCGAAGACAAATCCCGCTTTGCTGCCAAGCAGTCCCTGGCGCTTCAGGAAATTGAGATAAGCATCAAAGGCGATCCTGCCCAGCACCAGCACCACGCGAACGTTGGTCAGGAGCTTGATTTCCTGTTCCACGTGTCCGGAGCAGTTGGCAATCTCAAGCGGAGTAGGTTTATTGCCCGGGGGAGCACAATGCACGGCAGCCGTGATGTATGCGTCTTTGAGTTGAAGGCCGTCATCGCGGTGCAAAGATGAAGCCTGCGAGGCAAATCCGGTCTTGTGCAGCATACGATAGAAAAAATGGCCCGATCCGTCCCCCGTAAATGGCCGCCCAGTGCGGTTGGATCCATGCGCTCCCGGAGCGAGGCCGAGAATCAACACGCGGGCTTTATGATCGCCCCATCCCGGGACAGGCCTGGCCCAATACTCCCATTCGCGATAGGCCCGGCGTTTTTCGCGGCCAATCTTCTGGCAATGCGCAATCAGCCGCGGACATCGCGTGCACGCAATGATGTCCTGGTTCAGTTTGTCGAGGGGAGAGAGCATCTCCCACCAGTTTAGCAGGCGTTTTTAGACCACACAGGCGAGGTGGTCGCGTTGCAGCAGCGCGGCCAATGCGTCCAGAAATGCCTCCGGACCATCGAGCGGGTTTACGTGCAACAGGCAACCGTCATCTGCCTGCCCGTACGAATCCAGCACCACGCCCGGAACGCCCAGCTTGTGCGCCTCAGAGCAAAGCGCTCGCCGTTCGCGCATCTCCATCGATTGCCCTATTACCATTACGCAGACATGACGTCGGCGGAGAATCTTCAGGGCGGAATCGAATGAGGTCACGGGTATTACTCCGTAACCCGCGTGAGCGAGCACCGCGTTCCGCAAAGGGGACACGAGCCGCTCCTTCGCTATGGAAAGGACTGCAGGTCTCATATTAATCCGTCGCTTAATCCCGCGTTGGCCCAAGTATTCTCTTCCGGAACCCTGAAAGCAAGTAAAAAACTGGTAAGTTCTGCTTTGCTGCGGTCCCGGATGCGCCCCATGCCGCCCGGCGTTTGACCGCTCCGGTAAAACTCTCTTAAACTGAGATTTTGAGGATAGCCCTTTAGAACCTTCAATTTCGCCCTGCCCCGCAGACGGACACAGAGGAACAAACCCTTGGAAAACACGAATACTGAGAAGAAGCCAGCCGAAAATCCTGTACCTGAATCAGGTAGTGCAGCCTCCGGGCCGGAGCCCGAAGCACAGGCGCCGCAGGCCGAAGATCCTTGCAGACAGCAGATCACGGTGGAGATTCCTGCTGAAGAAGTCGCTGAGCAGGAACAGGCTCTGGTGCAGGAATATTCAAAGCAGGCGCGGGTACCCGGGTTCCGCAAAGGAAAGGTTCCGGCAGGCGTCGTGCGCACCCGTTTTGCTGATCAGCTTCGCCAAGACCTCCTGGAGCGCCTTGTTCCGCAGTATTTTCGTGTTGCTGTAATGTCGGGTGGTTATCAGCCAATTTCTGCGCCTTCCATTACTGACTTGCACGCCGACCCCGGACAGCCAATCCGCTTCACCGCCAGCTTTGATGTAATGCCGCAGTTCGAATTGGGCGATTACAAGAGCATCAAGATTGAGAAGCCGAACATCCAGGTATCCGACGAGGATGTCGATACCGAAATCAAGGCATTGCAGGAGCGCCAGGCCAGCTTTGATCCGGTGAATGAAGACCGTCCGCTTGAAGACGGAGATTTCGCCCAGGTCTCCTTCACGGCAACCCCGCACGTTTCTGAAGCCGAACAAAGCACATCAGAGAAGAAGCCAGCCGCACCTGTTGAACCGGTCAAGATGGAGGATGTGATGGTGGAGATTGGTTCGCCAACTACGGTGGCCCAGTTCTCTGAGAATCTACGCGGCCTGAAAGCCGGTGAAGAAAAGGAATTTGAAGTCTCCTATGCGAATGACTTCCATGACCGGCGGCTTGCGGGCAAAAGCTTTTCGTATCACGTGAAGGTAAATGCAATCAAAAAGAAGGCTTTACCTGAACTGAATGATGATTTCGCCAAGGAACTAAGCCCGGAAATTGAGACCCTGGACAAGCTTCGCGAGATGATCCGCGAAAACGTGCGCGACCAGCGCCAGCACGAAGCCGAGCACGAGGCCAAGGAAAAGCTGATCGATGCGCTGGTTGAAAAGCATGACTTCCCGGTTCCGCGGTCCATGGTGGAACACCACATTGGCCTGCGGCTGGAACGAGGTCTGCGCGCCCTGGCCTCCCAGGGAATGCGCACGGAAGATATGCGTCGCCTGGATTTCCGCAAGCTACGCGCCGCGCAGGAGCCTGCCGCTACTAAGGAGGCCAAATCCGGGCTACTGTTGCACAGAATCGCCGATGCAGAAAACATTCAGGTAAGCGATGACGAGCTGAACAATGAAATCGTCTCGCTGGCCTATCACACCCAGCAAACACCTGAAGACGTGCGCAAGGAGCTGAGCAAGGATGACGGTCTCGAGCGCATCCGTGCCCGCCTGCGCGGGGAAAAAGCGTTAAACTTCTTGTACAGCAATGCGGGGTGAGCTTCACGGCCGCTGCATTTAACTGTTTTGACGGAGGAAGAAGGGGAATTTATGGCACTTGTACCAATGGTCGTTGAGCAGACAAGCCGCGGCGAGCGCGCTTACGACATTTACTCCCGGCTGCTGCGGGACAATATCATCTTCATCGGCACTCCCATTGACGACACCATTGCCAACCTCGTCATTGCCCAGCTCTTGTTCCTGGAAGCCGAGGACCCCGAGAAGGACATTCAGCTCTACATCAATTCTCCGGGCGGCTCAATCACTGCAGGAATGGCCATCTATGACACCATGCAGTTTGTTCGTCCTGACGTGATGACCATCTGCTGCGGCCAGGCAGCCAGCATGGCCGCAACACTTTTGTGCGCCGGCGCCGCCGGTAAGCGTTTTGCCTTACCCACTTCTAGGATTCTTATTCATCAACCCTTGATGTCAGGCCTTAGTGGCCAGGCCACAGATATTGATATACATGCAAGAGAGATCCTGCGCATGAGAGAGATCACCAACCAGATGCTGGCCAAACACACCGGGCAAAAGCTGGAGAAGGTGGAAAAAGATGTGGAGAGGGATTTCATCATGAACGCCACGCAAGCCAAAGAGTATGGGATAATCGACGACATCATCTATAAACACAAGTAGTTGATTTGATTTTAGCCGGACCTCTGGCCCACGCTGTACAAGGGTCCGCTCTATCAAGGAGTTACCGTGAAACCTAGGTCGCCGGAAGAAACACTTCGTTGTTCGTTTTGCCACAAGTCTCAGGATGCAGTGGCCAAGCTCATTTCTTCCCCCAGTGATTATCCCCGCGCTTACATCTGCGATGAATGCGTGGCTGTCTGTAACTCCATTCTGGAAGATGACCGCAGTGAATCCCATGCCGCGGCCGCTCCCAACCACCTGCCCAAGCCACAGGAAGTCAAGGCGTTCCTGGACGAATATGTAATCGGCCAGGAGCAAACCAAAAAGAAGCTTTCGGTGGCGGTCTATAACCACTACAAGCGCATCCACATGAATCGCGCCAAGGGCAACGAGGTGGAGTTGGCGAAATCCAACATTCTGCTGATCGGGCCAACAGGCACCGGCAAAACACTGCTGGCGCAGACGCTGGCCCGCATGCTCGATGTTCCATTCGCCATCGTTGACGCCACCACGCTGACCGAAGCCGGATACGTGGGCGAGGACGTGGAGAACATCGTCCTCAAGCTGCTCCAGGCTGCCGACGGTGACGTGGGACGCGCGCAGACCGGCATCATTTATATCGACGAGATCGATAAGATCGGACGCAAGGACGAAAATCCTTCCATCACCCGCGACGTCAGCGGTGAAGGCGTACAGCAGGCGCTTCTGAAGATCCTGGAGGGCACCATTGCCAACGTGCCTCCGCAAGGCGGACGCAAGCATCCGCATCAGGAGTTCACTCCGGTTGATACCACCAATATCTTGTTTATCTGCGGCGGCGCTTTTGTGGGCCTCGAAAAGATCGTGGCACGGCGCATCGGCAAAAAATCGATGGGTTTCCGCACCAGCGAGCAGAAAGAAAAAGAATTTATTGAAGCCAGCAAGCGTGATACGGAACTATTGCAGCGCGCCGAGCCGCAAGATCTTGTCCGCTTTGGCTTGATTCCCGAGTTTGTCGGCCGCCTGCCAGTCGTGGGCATTCTGAATGATCTCGACGAAGCTGCGCTGATCGAGATCCTGACCAAGCCGCGCAATGCCATCATCAAGCAGTATCAGCGCATGTTCGAGTTTGAGAACGTGAAGCTGCGCTTCTCGGATGGTTCGCTGGCTGCTATTGCGCGCGAGGCCATGCAGCGGAAGGTGGGCGCCCGCGGACTGCGCATGATCCTCGAGGAGATGATGCTCGATCTCATGTATCACCTCCCCAGCCAGAAGCGCGTGAAGGAGTTCGAAGTCACCAAAGAAATGGTGGAACGCCGCGACATTTCTCTGCCCGCGATGGAAAAAGCAGGGTAGAGTCAGCGACTGCTCTGACAGCCTTTGTGCCGCCTGCTGGAAAAGCAGGCGGTTTTTCCTTTCCGTGGAATCTTCCCAACACTCTGATTCTGCTCCGATTTCTTTATCACCACGGAGCAGTGCGCTTCGGGCTTGCCTCACGTGATATTCTTGAACTACAGCCGCCGCCTGTACGCAGGCGAGTCCGGCAGGATCAAAAAGGTTTTTAATCAGTGACCCAAAATAAAGAAAAATTCGAAACACGCCGGCTTCCCATGATGCCCATCCGCGATGTGGTCATCTTCCCTTTCATGATGACCCCGTTCATCGTGGGCCGTGAATCCAGCGTGCGCGCACTGGAAGAAGCGCTGGCCTCAGACCGCAAGATCTTTCTCGCCACGCAGCATGATGCCAGTGTCGACGAGCCCAAGCCCCACGAGATCTATCAGGTTGGCACCATCGCAAACATCGTTCAGAACCTGAAGCTCCCGGACGGCAACATCAAGGTGCTGGTGGAGGGCGTCGAGCGCGGCAAGATCCTCGACTTGAAGAACGCGGCCGGCTATTTTGAGGCAACGGTACGCACCGTCAAGTACTCCACTGAAACCACTCCCGTGATTGACACAGCCATGCAGCGCGTCCACGGGCTCTTTGATCAGTATGTAAAGCTCTGCCAGTCGCTCAATCTGGAACCCGTGATCATCACCGGGATGAATGACCCGGCCAAGCTCAGTGACACAATCGCACAGAACCTGCAGCTCTCGATTGAGGAAAAACAGGAGCTTTTGGAAATTTTTGATCCGGTTGAGCGGCTCAACCGCATCGCCGATGTCCTTGACATTGAAATTGAAAAGCTGAACATGGACCGCACCATCCAGACCCGGGTAAAGCGGCAGATGGAGAGGGCGCAGAAAGAGTATTACCTCAACGAGAAGATCAAAGCCATCCAGAAGGAACTTGGGCGCGGCGAGAAGAGCGAATTTGACGAGCTCAAAAAGAAGATAGACACCGCCGGCATGCCCAAGGACGTCCACGAGAAGGCCATCCAGGAACTCAAGAAGCTGGAAGCCATGCCGCCAATGTCGGCCGAATCTACAGTGTCGCGCAACTATCTGGATTGGCTGCTGGCCGTTCCGTGGAAAAAGAAGTCCAAGGAGATCCGCAATATCGAGCACGCGGAAAAGATCCTGAACCAGGACCACTACGGTCTCGAGAAGATCAAAGATCGCATCCTTGAATTCCTGGCGGTTCGCCAGTTAGTGAAAAATCCCAAAGGCTCGATTCTCTGTTTCGTCGGACCTCCGGGCGTTGGCAAGACTTCGCTGGGAATGTCTATCGCCAAGGCTACGGGTCGCAAATTCGTTCGCATGTCGCTGGGCGGTGTGCGCGATGAAGCCGAGATCCGCGGTCATCGCCGCACTTATATCGGAGCGCTGCCGGGCCAAATCATCCAGATGATGAAAAAGGCGGGAACCAAGAACCCGGTCTTCATGCTTGACGAAGTAGACAAGATGGCGTCGGATTTTCGCGGCGATCCATCTGCCGCGCTGCTTGAGGTGCTCGATCCCGAGCAGAACTGGATGTTCCAGGACCATTACCTTGACGTGGAATACGACCTTTCACAGGTGTTCTTCGTTGCTACGGCGAATGTGCTTCACACTATCCCGGCCGCCTTGCAGGATCGCATGGAAGTTTTGCGCCTCCACGGTTATACGGAACTCGAGAAAATTGAAATTGCCAAGCAGTTCCTGGTTCGTAAACAGCGTGAAGGCACGGGGCTGACCGAGCAGCAGATCCAGTTCTCTGACGATGCCATTAGAGAGATCATCCGCTCTTATACGCGCGAAGCCGGCGTGCGCAACCTGGAGCGCGAGATCGGAAACATCTGCCGCAAAGTGGCCCGCAAGGTAGTCAAGGAAGGCCAGGGCTTCTCGGCGAACCTGAACGCCCAGAATGTCTCGGAATTCCTCGGCGTCAGCAAATTCCGTGACACGCTCGCAAACGAAAAGAGCGAAGTCGGCCTGGTTACCGGGCTGGCTTGGACTGAAGTCGGCGGATCCATCTTGAGCACCGAAGTCGCCATTGTTGACGGCAAAGGCAAGCTCACCATCACCGGCCAACTCGGCGACGTGATGCAGGAATCAGCGCAGGCCGCCATGTCGTACGTGCGCTCGCGCGCTCACCGCCTGGGTTTACCCAAGGATTTCTACCGCAATATTGACATTCACATCCACGTACCGGAAGGCGCGATTCCCAAGGACGGTCCTTCGGCGGGAATCACAATGGCAACAGCGATCGCGTCCGCGATGAGCAAGATCCCGGTCCGGCGTGATGTGGCCATGACCGGCGAGATCACGCTACGTGGCAAAGTGCTGCCAATCGGCGGGTTGAAAGAAAAACTCCTCGCTGCTCTGCGCGCAGGCATTACGGAAGCCATCATTCCCAAAGACAACGAAAAAGACCTGCCGGAAGTCCCGGAAAACATCCGTAACCACATGAAGATCCACCTGGCGGAAAATATGGACCAGGTGCTGAAGGTAGCGCTGGTTAGCCCGCTGCCGGAAGTCGTGGAAGAAACAGTACAGCCAATCCCAACTCCTTCTGAGGAAATTCCGAGGGAACGTTACCTTTAGTTTTTGCTTTTTTCACAGCTTCTCCGCCGCTTAGAACGGCGGAGTTTTTTTTGAGCGGCGTGTCGCTGGGCGTCGTTTACCCATCTGCAATAAAAGATTCAATCGCCGAGTTACTTTGGTTTGGCGATTTCGGCCAAAATGACGTCACCTTTTGAAACGTGCACAGCCTCCACTGCATCTATCTGAATAGACACCACTATCCTGGAGGTTTCATGCAGATAAGATTCGCCGACGGCACAAGAATCGAAATCGCCGATTCAGCACTGAATGATTTCGTTCTCCACGACCTGAAGTGGGCGGAGTTTGTGCATGGAAGCGCCTTATTGGAATCTGGTTCGGTTCTCAAAGCCGGCTCTCTGCCCCCCAGATCTGTTTCCAGCAGCGTTAGGCGCTGTCCTCCTCCCTCCCAGCACGGCTGCTGAAAGCGCCGGCTTCGCAACGAATGTGTTTTGAGACCTGGAACCGGAATTCACGCGTGGACTAGTGTGTTTAGAATGGTAATTCACGCATGAAAGCGCCGATAGCCAAATTCATGACCGCCTCCGCGCGATCTGATGCTTTTCCTCGCGAAGGTCCTCCTGAGTTTGCCTTCCTCGGACGCTCCAATGTAGGCAAGTCCAGTCTCATCAATTCTCTGCTCGGGCAGAAAATGGCGCACGTAAGCTCGACGCCGGGACGGACCCGAACCATCAACTTCATTGGCATCTACTCGAAGCCGGGCCAGCCAGAACCGGAGCTTATGTTGGTTGATCTTCCGGGGTACGGCTACGCGAAAATCTCGCGGTCTATTTCCGCCGAGTGGCCCAAATTCATCGAGCCTTACCTAAAAGATCGCAGCACGCTCCAGTTGGCTATTGTGTTGATTGACGTGAACGTGCCGCCACAGCCATCTGACCGTCAACTCATCGATTTCCTGCGGCATACAAACCGTGACCTTCTGGTGGTCGGCACCAAGAGCGATAAGCTTTCCGCCAACAAATTGAAGACAGCATTAGCCACTCTGGAGAGTGCGCATTCCGTGGATTCCATCCTTCCTTACTCTGCCCGCACAGGGGCGGGCAAAAACGAGTTGTGGCACGCCATTCGCGAGCGAGTGGACTCGGCGCAACAGATCTTCCGGCCTGCCTAGATGATGGATCCCTTTGCGCGAAAGATGTGGGCCGCCGGCATTTGGTTTGCAATCAGCCTTATTGTTCTCGTGGTCGGACTCAAGGTTTTCTCCATGCACCAGTGGCCCACATGTCCTGATCGCGTAATCAGCGAGGCCGCGAATCCCGGCAAAACGTGGGTGGCTGCTATCCTGCAGCGCCGCTGTGGTCCTGAATCTGAGTTCTCGACCCGCGTGAATGTTCGTCCGGCCGGGCCGCTTCACACTGGATTCTTTTCCAGCCAGGCGGCCAAAGGCAATGTGTTCGTTCTACGAGAGGATGCCGCCGGCGCTAAGATCAGCGTTTCATGGGCAGCGAACAACCTGCTCAGGGTCCGCTGCCTCCACTGCCCTGCCTCGCTTATCGGCCAGCGCGATCAAGTATGGGGTGACGTGAAGATCGAATATGAATTCCCTTAGTTGCGCCTGAAAAAGAGATGACGCTTTTCACTGGCTCCCTGCGCTGCTGGTGGAATGCTGTTCGAGCCAGGCCGCCAGGTTCGGCTGCTGTCCTGAACGGAACCGAATGCAACTGTCGCTCAGCTCCTGCGATTGCCGCAAAGTGCGCTCTGTGGATGCAACCTTGTGTTCAGCAAAAAACTGCTGCACATCAGTGCGCATTCCCGCATCACAGAACCGGCCGGTGGCGTTCACAATGGCAAAACCGCTCGACATGGTCAGTTTGTTTTCCACTTCGGCCCAGTGTTGCTTGGTCCACTCCCAGGCCAGCTTCTGAATCGCGGGATTCTCAAGGACCCGCCCGAGATAGCCGGCTGCATCCTGGCTGCGCGTTTCAGGCGCAACAATCCTCTCAAGCCATTGCTCCACTAATTTGGGATCAGTGAATTGAGCAAAGGCACGGGAATAGTCAGTCAACTGTTCGGGGCTGGACTTGGGATTGTTCATGGCAGCCATGTATTGCTGGAACAACTGCGCATCGTTGCTGGTAGCAGCAACCTCAAGAACGGTCCTGACCAGCGTCGGGTCGAGGCTGCTCTCGTCCTTCGCGTACGCGCCGGCCAATTGCACGGCGTGCCGTAGCACTTCAGGATCTTCTCCAACCTGTCCGAGAATTTTAATGAGTTGAGCGCGGGCTTCATGCTGATCGTCAGATTCGCCCTCCGCAGGCGTCCATCCCAGTTTTTTGAACGCAGGTGAAAAATTGCTCCGCACCCATGAAAGAAATGCCGGCCGGGTGGTGTCAGTAAGGAGATGATCGTGAATCATCTGGAGAGTGGGCACGTAACTCTCCAGAATGGCCCGTTCGTCATCTTGATTGAAGGCCGAGATCAGATTCAGATAGCCTGAGATGTTTTCCTGCCCCGAAAGCGTCAGGGCTGCCTCGTCATTGAGGAGGGAGAGACGCTCCGCGGCCGTCAATTCCTTGGCTGCGACCGCGGTGAGTTTCTCGAGTGCCTGGCTGTCATATCGGGTCCGGTAGTATCCAGTGGCATTGGCGTTTACGAATGTCCAGGGCGAGCAACCGCCCGCCACCGGCAGAACAGCTTCCTTCTGCCCCACGATCTGGCAAAACGGTTTTACATCGCCGGCTTTGACACACATAGGGACCATCCACGTCGACGAGGTGGCGCCGCCCGGAGCCAGCGAAAAGCGGCTTTGCGCAAGAGCGATTTCAGTCTTGGGCTGCGCCGGAGCGATCCTACGCCGCCGCGAGCGGCGCCGCGATCTGATCTTCGGCTCGGGCGGCGCAGCCACACAGCTAGACTTGACGGTAATCAGCGGCTCTCCTGGTTGCTCCACGAAAGTCGGCATGATCTTGTCCACTGGTCGCCCAGACGCAGCCGTGATGGCGTTCCAGAAGTCTTCTGCTGTGGCGTTGTTGTACTGATACTTACGCAAGTAGGCGTTCACGCCGCGCCGAAACACCTCCGGGCTGACATAGGATTCGATCATCCGCAGCACCGCGGCACCCTTCTGGTAAGAGATGGAGTCGAACAACTCGTTGATTTCTTCCGGCGTCTCCGCCTGGGCGCGAATGGGATGCGTGTTGTGGAGCGAGTCTACACGAAGAGCATCGTTCGTATCGCCGACCGCGTCCAGAGCAGTATTCCATTCCGGATGCAGCGCCTGCGCCGGTTTCGATTCCATCCACGTGGCAAAACCTTCATTAAGCCAAATGTTGTCCCACCACTTCATCGTCACCAGGTCGCCAAACCACTGGTGCGCCATCTCGTGCGCCAGGATCTCAAAGACCTCCTGATGACTCGCCACCGACGAATGCTGGTCGTCGATAAACAACGCTGACTCGCGATAAAAGATTGCGCCGGTGTTCTCCATCGCGCCGGCTTCAAAATCGGGTGCGCCCAAAATGTCCAGCTTGCTGAAGGCGTACGGGATTCCGTAATAGCTGTTGTAAAAGTGCAAGATCTCCTCTGCGTAGCGGAGAGCGGTGGTTCCCAGCGGCTTTTTGTCAGGAGTGCCGCAAACGCGGATGGGGATGTTATCCGCCGATCCTTCATTGCAGGCGAAATCTCCAACCGCCATGGCCACCAGATACGTGGACATCTTTGCTGTGGGGGAAAACTTCAGCGTGTGTTTGCCCTGACCGGGACCAGGAGTATCGGAAACCATTTGTCCGTTGGAAATACCGGTATCCCCTTGATCGACAATCAGCGTGACATTGAATGTCGCCTTGAGAGCAGGCTCATCAAACGAGGGGAAAGCGCGTCGGGCGTCGGTAGCTTCAAATTGGGTGACTGCATAGTTGCGCAACTTGGTCTTGGCTAAATAAAAGCCGCGAAGTTTGTCGTTGAGAACGCCCGTGAAGCTGATGTGGATGCTCGCTGGCCCTGCCGCCAGAGGCTCGGGAACCGTCAAAGTGGCCTGCTCCTTTTCCGGAGCAAAACTTGTCTGTGCCGTCTGGGTCTTCCCCGCCTGTGTGATCTCTGCCTGCTGAAATTCCAGCTCAGCCGAATTCAAGGTAATGGCCGATGAGGGCTTCAGCAACTGAACGTCGACCGTTTCCTCGCCGCTGAATGTCGCCTTCTGGAGATCAGGAGTAAAGGTGAGATCGTAATGCTGTGGATCCACACCCTTAGGCAATCGTTGCGCCGTTGCGAATGTGGGAATCAGGACCAGAATGAAAACACTAATATATCTTTTGAGAGTCACCCTGTGGCTCCTTGGAGTAAATGCTGCATCTGACCGCGGCAGACCAAAGTTGGCGGGAAGAAAAGAAATAGGACCGGACTTGATTTCTGCAATCGGATCTGCCCGGTATCTTCGGCCAAACACTCTAAATCTATTTTGACCGAGAACCCGCTGCCTGACAATTGTTTATCCGCACCACAGGCATTGACCTGAGTCTTTCGACAGGACATTGAAGCCCCGCCATTACCGGCGCACATGCATCACACCAGTCGGTGGAAGCTTTCCCCGGTTTGTGAGACAATCCGTGCTCAAAGCTGAGCGATGGAAGTCCTGTTGAGCCGCGACGAAATCGCTGATGCTGTTGGCCGTATCGGACAGCAGATCAGTCAGGATTTCACCGGCGAGTCGGTCGTACTCATCGGCGTGCTGAAAGGCGCCTGCCTTTTTCTTGCTGACCTGGCACGTCAAATCGAGCTGGATGCTACTTTTGATTTCATAGCCGTTCGCAGCTACGGCACCAAAAAACAAACAGCCGGCGAGGTACAGCTCATCAAAGATGTAATCACGCCGTTACGTGACATGAACGTGGTCCTGGTGGAAGACATTCTTGATACTGGCCTGACGCTCACCTTTTTGCGGAAGCACCTGCTGGCGCATCAACCGCGGGCTTTCAAGATTGCTGCCCTGCTGGACAAGCCATCACGCAGGATGGTAGCCGTGCAGGCCGATTACGTAGGCTTCCAGATACCCGATAAATTTGTTGTTGGTTACGGGCTTGATTACGCGGAGCGTTACCGCAACCTGCCAGATATTTGTGTATTGCAGAACCTTGCGGAGTAGCCTTTCAAAAAAGCTGGATTGCACTTCTCAAACTGGTTAAAATTCCTTCTGAATGTCACACGCGCTGAGTGATCCCCAGATCCTGGTTCGCCCGTGGCAGGGGCTGGCCGGCAGCATCGATCACACACTGCTCAAAGCTGACGCGACGCGAGAACAGATCTTGCGGCTCTGCCAGGAAGCGGTTTTTTTCAGCTTTGCTTCGGTCTGCGTAAACCCCTGGTGGATCGGGCTGGCATCTTCATTTCTGAGTGGATCGTCAGTAAAGGTCGCAACCACCATCGGGTTCCCTCTTGGCGCTAATCACACCACCGTAAAGCGTTTTGAGGCTGAGGAAGCCATCCGCTTGGGCGCTCTCGAACTCGAGATGGCCATGAATATTGGCGCGCTCAAGTCGGGTGACCGCCAGGCGGTCCAGAGCGATATGTCGGCCGTCGTCAATGTAGCGCACTCCGGGGGAGCGATTGTTAAAGTGATACTTGAAACCCCACTTTTGACCATCCAGGAGAAAATCCTCAGCTGTGAGCTGAGCCTGGCTGCGAGGGCTGATTTCGTCAAGACTGCTACTGGCTTTCTCGGCGGCGCAGCGAAGGAAGACGTGTCGCTTATGCGCGGCGTCGTGGGCGACCGAGCAGGGGTAAAAGCCTCAGGCGGAATCCGTACCGCGGCAGATGCACAAACAATGATTGATTCAGGCGCCACCCGCATTGGCACCAGCTCAGGGGTAGCGATTGTTCACGAGCTGGGCGCTCCGGATTTTCAGGAGCGCTAGGGCAACTGGGAGTCGCGCGGCGAAGTGCAGGGACCTGCGCTTTTCCACTGGCATTCTGTTTCTTTTCCGTAAAACTTTATCGACGCAGCCAGCCCATTTCTCAAAACGCAGCCCGGTTACTCCGGCGCAGGTGGACCAACCCAAACTGATATGATGAACTGTGGACACAGTGCTCACTTCCGCTCCCCATCCGCGCGTGGATGTAGAAGCTCTGCTCATCGAAGTCGCCGATGTTCTGAACACCACGCTGGACCTGGACACGCTCCTTCAGCGCGTGGCGGAGATGGTCAAACGGGTCATTGATTACGAGATTTTCTCCATCCTGCTGCTGAATGAACGCTATCAGGATCTGCGCTTTCGCTTCCAGATCGGGCATCTCCCTGAAGTCGCTGAGCGCATTCGCGTGAAAGTTGGCGAAGGTGTGACCGGGCGGGCAGTGAAGGAGCGCCACGCCATCCTTGTGGACGACGTCAGCAAGGACCACAACTATATTGAAGCTCTGCCCCGCGTCCGATCTGAACTGGCAGTGCCGCTCATCACAAAGAACAAAGTTATCGGTGTGATGGATCTTGAAGCGCGCGAGCCTGGCTATTTCAAGGAAGAGCACGCGCGCCTGCTGTCTCTGATTGGCTCGCGTATCGCAGTCAGCATTGAAAATGCTCGCCTTTATACCCGAGTCGTTCGCCAAGCCAATAATCTGGCCCTGCTCAATGAAATCAGCCGAGATCTCACTTCCATCCTGAACCTCGATCAGTTATTGAAGCGGATTGGAGATCTCCTTCTCAAGATCATTGATTACCAGATGTTCTCCATCCTCCTGCTGGATGAAGACAAGCAAAAGCTGGTACACCGCTTTTCTGTGCGGTTTAAGGAAAACATTCAGCTCAAGCATGACATACCACTCGGTCGCGGGCTGGTGGGGGCGGCGGCCCAGGAGAAGAAGCCCGTGCTGGTTCCCGACGTGACCAAGGACCACCGCTACATCAAGGCCAATCCTGAAACGCGCTCCGAACTCTGCGTTCCGCTGATTCACAAAGACAAGGTGATCGGCGTTCTTGACCTGGAGCACACCAGAAAAGGCTTCTTTACGGAAGAGCATGTCAGGACCATGACTACTCTGGCCGCGCAGATCGCAATCGCGGTGGAGAATGCCAGCCTCTATGAACGGATCGCGCGGGAAGAACAACGGCTGGAGCGCGATCTCGCCATGGCGCGCGAGGTCCAGCATCATCTGCTGCCTCCCACCGTGCCTGCTCTGAAAAACGCTGATGTAGCGGCCCGCTTCAGCCCGGCGCATGCGATCGGCGGTGACATGTATGATTTTCTTGATTACAAATTCCCGCGCGCCTGTCTCATCGTAAGCGACGTCAGCGGCAAGGGCGCGCCCGCCGCCCTTTATGCCGCGCTGGTAAGCGGAATCGTCCGCAGCGTCGCTTCCGGCGAACCTGCCCCGGCAACTTTGCTCGGTTCCGTGAATCGGGGCCTGAATCAGCGACGCCTTGACGCCAACTACGTGGTCCTTTGTTGCGCGCTTTGGGATGACGAAAAGTTGACCATGCGTGTCGCCAATTCCGGCCTGCCGCGCCCCATTTACTGTCATAACGGCCACGCTCACATGATCGAGGCCGCAGGGCTTCCGCTTGGGATGTTTTCTGAAGCCGCCTACGACGAAACTACCATTCACGCCCACCCCGGAGATGTCTTCGTGTTCTTCAGTGACGGCGTCGTTGATGCCAGTAATGAAAAAGACGAACAGTTCGGGCGGGTGCGCGTCGAGCACGCAATCACCAAGTATTCCAGCGCAACGGCCCAGGAAATTGCGGATGATATCTTTCTCGCCACTACGGAGTTCTCTGCCGGTGCGCCTGTCTTCGATGATCAAACAGTGGTGGTCCTGAAGGTGAGAGCGTAATGCTGGTTTAAGAAAACATTCGAATCGTCTAATCTCGTCAACCGATCGTTGCGGCAGTGATCACGCCAGGATCTCATCGAGATGATTCCAGGAGATTGCTGATATAAGGGAATCGACCAAAAATGCCTCTCCTTACGTGCATCATAAAGCCTTCCAAAATAGAACATTAAGAACTTTAATCTAAATCTTGTAATTTTCTAATACCCCGACGCGTATTCTCGCTCACGAGGCTGATATTGCTAAGCGACAACCACTAAAGCAGCGCATAAGGGACACGTATGCTCGTGCGCTGGTGTCGTCGAAGCGATATAGCAGACCAGAGCAATCTGGCAAATGCCACTTCCGGGCAGCCGCATCCAGAATCCTGCGCTGACAGGGCCATGACGGACCTGCGTAGCGGGGATGTACGAATTACAAAGGAGCGCAGCCAATATGAGCTTTATTTATCTGCCTAAGGACGCGTCCAAGGCACAGCTGAGAGATGCTGAGAATGCCCGCAAGAACCGTGCGGAAATCCTCAAAGCCTACTCTCAGGGCAAAGTGTCCCGGCGCGAACTTATCAAGTGGGGACTCATCACCTCTGCCGGAGCCATTGCTCCCATTGGTGGTTTGAGCCCCTTCGTTCCCAGCGTGCATGCCAGTGGCGGAAGCGGCGGCAGCGGCAATGTCGGCAACGGCATTCCGACGGGCGCACCGCCAAGCCCTCTCTTTGGCGTCCAGGCTTTCAGCACCCCCATGCCCCGGTTTGACGTGATTCCTCGCGGCACCAACCCATTGGGTGGCGATCTCACGCCGGTACCAGTAGCCCAGGTTGATGAAAACAATCGTATCAACGTAGACGCTGCCTTGGGCGGAGGCACCGGACCGGCGGAAGGCCGTCCTCCGGGGCCGATCTGGGCTCATCAGCAATGGGATAAGTTCCCGCCGCGCGTTTCCGTGGAAATGTCGCAGGCGCAGGCCCAGACGAACACGGTTTACAACCCCGGCTGTGACTCAAAGTACAATTCCGGCATCGATCCAACACAGCCGATTCCGCTGAAGTTCCATCCCCAGTTCCCCACGCAGGACCCGAATTCGGTGTGGACATTCAACGGTACAATTCCGCCGAAACTGGTGCAGGGCCGTTACATGGAGCCCATCCTGTTCCGCCATCACAACAAACTGCCCGCTGATGTGAACCAGAACAACGGATTCGGGCGGAACACCATTTCAACCCACGAGCACAACGGCCATCACGGCGCGGAGAACGATGGCTTTACCGGCGCGTTCTTCTTCCCGAATCAGTTCTATGACTACCACTGGCCGATCGTTCTGGCCGGCCTTCTCTCCATCAATACCAATGCGACCGACCCGAAAGCGGGGACCCCGAACGACGCGGGTGGGATCGACAAGATCCCCGGCGATTGGCATGAGACCATGTCCACCCACTGGTTCCACGATCACATGTTCACGTTCACTTCGCAGAACGTGTACAAGGGCAATGCTGCCATGTTCAACATTTACAGCGCCCTCGATCGCGGCAGCGAAGTGTCTGACGGCGTGAATCTCTGCTTGCCGTCCGGCACCTCGAAGAGCTGGGGCTGTCTGGATTATGACGTGAACCTGATGCTGGCGGACAAAGCTTTCGACGCCAACGGTCAGCTCTTCATGGACATCTTCCAGTTTGATGGCTTCCTGGGCGATGTGATGACGGTGAACCTTACCTACAAGCCCTACTTCGAGGTGGAGCGCCGTAAGTATCGCTTCCGCATCCTAAACGCCAGCGTGTCACGCTTCTTCAAGGTCGCCATTGCTGACGCTCAAGGCAACGCAGTGCCATTCTTCCAGATCGCGAATGACGGCAACCTGTTCCCGAACGTAATCACGCTCACTCAGCTTGACGAGCAGGGCATCGCGGAACGGTATGACATCGTTGTGGACTTCTCCAGGTTCAACATCGGCGACAAGTGCTGGTTCGTGAACCTGTGCGAACACGCGAACGGCAAAAAGCCTCTTGCTGATCTCACCATGGCCCAGGCTCTGTCCGGAACATCCACTGATCCATGCGTGGGCAAGTTCCTGGAGTTCCGCATCGTGCGCGACCCGGCTCAGCAAGACCAGAGCCAGTGCTTCGATGGAATGGTCATGATTCCCAACCCGGATCTTTCCAAGATCCCTGTCGCTCGGCAACGTACCTTCACCTTCGGCAGCGGCGCTTCACAACCTCTTGCTGACCGGCCGGAGAACTTCACGACCGGCGCGGGCGGCCAGAAGGGCCCGTGGGGCGTTTCCACCGATAATGGCCCGATGCTCAACGCGAGCTGGGGACGCATTTCGGCGGCGCCGGGCTATGGCACGCGGGAAGTCTGGACGCTCCAGAACGGCGGCGGTGGCTGGGATCACCCGATTCACATCCACTTTGAAGAAGGCCAGATTCTGGCCCGCAACGGCAAGGCTTCCAACGTGCCTGCGTGGGAAAAGGGTCGCAAGGATGTGTATCGTCTGCGTCCGGGCGGCAGCGTGACCTTGACCATGCAGTTCCGCGATTGGGGCGGGATGTTCATGGAGCACTGCCACAACACCGTGCATGAAGACAACGCCATGCTGGTTCGCTGGGAAATCGACAACGGAGGCGCACCGTTCCTGCGTCCGCTTCCCACGCCGGTGCCCACGCCTCAGGGTGTCACCTTCGTTGCACCGGACGATATCGCCCCGACCGCGTTCTAATCAGGCGCGCGACGAGCGACAAGAACGAAAGTACAAGCCGGCGAGCCGCAAAACAGCGGCTCGCCGGTTCTAACATGGGCACTACATACCTAAAGCAGCAAGATCACTTCGGGAATTCCAAGGAGAAGTTGCAATGCGACGGATCAGTTGGGCGCAAATCACAGGCGCATGGGCGCTGCTGATTTTCACTGCGGCCCTGCTCTACATTCGCCCGGCAAAAGCCAATACTGTCCGCTGGGGTGCCGACTATTTCCCCAATGTCCCGCTCGTTGACCAGGATGGAAAAACCGTTCACTTCTACAATGACCTGATCAAAGGCAAAAGTGTAGTCATCGATATGATCTACACGCATTGCGTGGATTCCTGCCCTCTGGAGACCGCGCGCCTTGCACAGGTGCAGAAGATGCTGGGCGACAAGGTGGGCAAAGATATTTTCTTCTATTCCATCACCATCGATCCCAAACGTGACACGCCGAAAGTGCTCAAGCAATATGCCGAAAATTATCACGTTGGGCCGGGATGGACGTTCTATACCGGGAAAGCAGCGGATATAGAGCTGATCGGGAAAAAACTCGGCCTCTATTCCGAACCCGATCCTAATAACCGTGACGGCCATCAGCCCGGAGTGCTCATCGGTAACGAGCCCACACACCAGTGGATGCTGGACGCCGCCACGGATAATCCGCGTTTTATGTCCATCATGATCACTGACTGGCTCTCTACGTTTAAGGACCGCAAGGGAGCTCCATTGCTCAGTTACACCAATGCCACCGTTGTTCAGAAAGACGGACGTTATCTTTTCGCGCGCCACTGCGCCGCCTGTCACACCATCGGACATGGCGACAAGATCGGACCAGATTTGATGGGAGTGGCTGAGGTCCGTGATCCCGACTGGCTGACACGTCAGATCGCCACGCCGGATGAGATGATCGCAGCCAATGACCCCATTGCGACTGCTCTCTTCAAGAAGTACAAAGAAGTGCGCATGCCCAACCTGCGGCTCGACCAGGACGAGGTCAAGCTGATCATTGATTTCCTGAAGGACCCGTCACAATCAACGCAGGCGAATGATCCAGCCAAGGCGAAATCATTGGATCTGGTGGGCGGTCACGGCCATTGAGTAAGAGCGGACAACGACACCAACTCCGGATACATAGAGCTAATCTCCGAGGGCCGGAGTTATAGAGACACGTTCGGCAATCCGATCTTTTTTATCAGCTCCTGGAACCGGGAATCGGATCTCATTTCATCCAACATCGGTTCCACGGCAAGCCATGTCAGGCCATCCGCACGTTCGGCCAGGGCTTTCTCGAGCCATGCCATCGCGCGCTCGCGATCGCCAAGACCCGCATACAGCATGCCGAAATAGGTTGGGGGAATGTACCGCTTGCTGAAGACGGCTTTGAGCTGCTCAGCCATTCGCTGTGTCTCTTCCTTCTCGCCGCTGACCGCATACGCCAGGCCCAGTGCAGCATCCACCAGAGGAATCTCACCTGGAGCCGCGGATGCGGCTTTCAGTTCCGCAATCGCCCGCCGGCTGTCACCCATGCGCATGCAGGCCCGTCCAAGGATGAAGTGCAGCATAAAATGCTGCGAATCGAGTTGGAGCGCCTTCTCACATTCCTGAGCGGCACGTTCGAATTGCCTGCCAAAGTAGTAGGCAAATGCGCGTGTCGCGTGGACGGCGACCAGCCGGCGCGGATCCGTTTCCTGGACAATTCGCATGGTCTCCTCAATCTCCGCGAACGCCTCCTGCCGCCGGCCCAGGGCCAGCAACAGCCAGGAGTACCACAGATGGGCAGACGAGTTGTCCGGGGTCAGCGCGATCGCCCGACGATAGTTCGTCTCCGCATCTGCCCAACGCCAGTGGTAATGGTGATTCACCAGCGCAAGCGCTGTATGCGCTTCAGCCAGATTGCTATCCAATTCCAGCGACTTGTGCGCGGCCTTCTCCGCTCTGGGCATGGCTTCGCGCGGCGGCAGAAGGTCAAACGGCGCAATGGCCAGCAGAGCGCAGGCGCTGGCCAGTCCTGAGTACGCCGGCGCAAAGTCCGGATCGAGTTCGATGGCGCGTTCAAAATCGCTGGCGCTGCGCAGGAGAGACGCAGGTTTCATTTCGTGAAGTTCGTATCTGGCTTTCAGGTATGCGTCATAAGCATCTGGCCGGATTCGTACCTGGCCTTTTTGCAGGCTTTCAAGACGTGTGCTCTCGGTTAACCCGAGGGCCAGATGAATCTCCCGCGCAATGGCCTGGGCAATTTCAGCCTGGAGGCTGAGCATGTCACTAATCTCCCGCTCATAGCTTTCCGCCCAGAGCTGTGTCTGGTCCTGCACTTCGCTCAGGATGGCCGTGACACGGACGCGGCTGCCCGCTCGCCGCACGCGGCCTTCCAGCACATAGTCAACTCCCAGCTCTTCCCTCATCTGCTCGAGCGATGGGCGGCTGAAGTTGTAATGAAGCACCGTGCTTCGCGCGATTACGGCCAGTTGCTCCGGCTGCAACCTGGTTAAATGTGTGATCATCTCGTCCGTGAGACCGTCTGTGAAATAAGCATCATGGTCCGCGTCGCTGCCAAGGGTGGTAAATGGGAGGACGGCAATTTTGATTTTCTCCGCCGCGCGCGCTTGCGCCCCGCCGGCAGGCGCGGCAAACAGGCGGCCGGAAAACCAGGCTTCGAGCTCGGGACGATAAGCGTAAACCGAGCCAAGCTTGTCATGCTGGTGGCGGTGGACGGGCAGCCCCTCCTTTTTCTCCCAACGCTGTACTGTACGAACATCGCGGCGCAGAAAGCTGGCGATCTCCTTCCAGGAGTCAAGCCGGTCGGATGAATTGCCGTTGCTCATCGGGCGCTATGATACAGCATCAAGTAGCTGACCCTCTTTTAGGCGACAAACTACGGCATGGATCCGCCGCCGCGCCTTGTCGCTTGAGCCGGTGATTTGCCACAAATAAAGTCGGCTTTTGAGAGGTGGCCTTATGCGCAGGGTGTACCCGTTCGCTTTGCTCCTTCTAGTGGCGACCATTGAATCCGGAGCGCTTGCATTCTCTCAGGCTGTGCCCGAGGAAGCACTCGTGCCAACGCTTGAGCAACAACACGCACAGGTGACTGGCAATGGCATATCTGCGCAGCAGGAAAACACCGTTGCGAAGGCTCTTGACATCGCTCCCGGTACACACGTGCTGATGGCGCTGGTTAGCCCCCTTCACTCCACTTCCGGATCAGAAGGATCAGAAATTTACCTGGAAGTTGTAGTGCCGGTTGTTGAAAATGGCCAGGTTGTCATTCCAGCGCATACTTATGTTCAGGGAAAAGTGGAGGGAAGCAGGCGTCCGGGGCATTTCCGGCGCACGTCTGCGTTCCACTTCCGCTTTACCAATATGATCTTTCCGAACAATCGGGTGGAAACGATCGACGCCGTGCTGCAGAGCATTCCCGGTTCCAAGATTACGCGAACCACTGCGGATGGCGACCTCCGCACGGTAGACCAGACGGAGAAAATCCTCACCCCAATGGCGGCGGGTGCGGTGGCTGGAGCCGTGATTGGCTCTGCCACCAGATTTGGAATCGGCAAGTTCACCGGGGCCGGATTGGGCGCTGCAGTGGGTTTGGCCGGCTCGGTCCTGCAACGCGGTGACAACATTGATTTCCCTGTAGGAACACGGATGGAAATGGTGTTGCGCAACAGCATCAAGCTGAGCAAAGAGCAACAGGAATTCAATGCCAGGTATCTTGCTGCGCCGGTGGCGATCCCATCCGATCCGGTAAGCGTTCGGGAGCGGCAAGAGCCCCTCCGGCGTGATCGCCCGCGATCGCCTGGGCTGGGTTGGTTCATCCCTTACTGAGTTGCGCCTGCGCTGTGAGACAGCAAAGCTGTCATGATGTTCGAAGCAGCGCCCGGCTTGGACCCGCCGGCCAGGCCTGCTGGCTCACGCGCAAACCCCGCGCGTTCATCATCACTCGTAACGTAGCGCGATCATGGGATCAACCTTTGACGCTCGCCGGGCCGGGATGTAGCACGCCAGCAGTGATATAACAGCCACAATAGCGATGACTGCAGCGAAGGTAAGTGCATCTGTCGGCTTGACGCCGAACAGCACACTGCTCAGCGACGAAATGAAGCGTCCTGCGATCAGCGATAGCACCACGCCGGCAGCGAGGCCGATGGCGGTGAGCTGCAGACCGGATTTCAGCACCATTCCGACCACATTCGATCGGCTGGCGCCTAGGGTGATGCGAACGCCGATTTCATGCGTGCGCTGTGCGACTGCATAGGAAACAACGCCATAGAGCCCAATGGCCGTGAGCACGAGCGCAAGCCCGGCGAACCCCTCCAACAGCATGGATTGGAATCGCGGGGTGACCAGCGTTGCCGCAAGATATTCATCCATGGTCTTAATATCGTAAAGCGGCAGGTCCGGATCCATGGACGCCACCACGCCTCGCACAGCAGACGTGATGCTGTGCGGCTCTACAGAGGTGCGGAGGCATACGGCCATGGGACCGAAATTCAGTTGCGTATCAGGAATGTAATACTCGGGCCGGTCCTGCACATCGAGGCGGTAGCTCTTCACGTTCCCAACCACGCCGATGATCTCCCGCGGCTGGGGCTTGCCATGATTGGAAGCACCAGGCGTAATGTGCTTGCCCAGAACATTTTCGTTGGGAAAGAAGCGCTGCGCGAATGCCTGATTTACGACCACAACACCAGGCGCTTTGTCATCGTCACGTTCCGTGAAATCACGTCCGCTGACTATGGGAATGTTGAAGGTGTGGAAATAATTGGGGGTGATGATCTTGATATCGGCGGAAGGCTCATCCGATTTGGGTACTGGTCGTCCTTCAATCTCAAAAGTGATTATGCTTCCCTGTCCGCTCAACGGCAGCGGTGTAACCGCGGCGACGGAGCTCACTCCGGGCAGCGCCTGCAGGCGCGGAAGCAACTGTGTGTAAAACTGGATTTGCTGCTGCTCATTGTATTTCTTGTCCGGCAGATCGAAATTGACGGTAAGCACGTTGTGCGGATTCATGCCTGGATCCACGGAAAGGATCCGGTGAAAGCTGCGAAGCAGCAGGCCGGCCACGACCAGCAGCGTTAGCCCAAGCGTGGTTTCAGCCACCACCAGGATTCCACGCAGGCGTTGGTGTGAGCTGCCGGCTGTGGTCCCACGACCTTCTTTCATGAACTCTGTCAGGTTCGGACTGGAGGCGCGCAGTGCCGGCACAAGGCCAAAAACAATGCTCGTAATGAGAGCAATGGCAGCAGTGAAGGCAAGCACCGATCCATCCAGGCCCGCGCTTTGGATTCTGGGCATCTTCTGGGCATTCAAACTGATAAACACCTTCAGCGCCCAGATTGCCAGCGGCAAGCCCAAAACCGCTCCGGCAAGTCCCAGAACAACGCTTTCCGTCAGCATTTGGCGAACTACGCGCATGCGGCGGGCTCCAAGCGCGGCGCGCACCGCGATCTCGCGATTGCGTTTGCTGGCCCGAACCAGCAGAAGATTGGCCACATTGAGGCAGGCAATCAGCAACACAACCGCGACTGACACCAGCAGGATCATGAGTTGTGTGCGATTGTTCCCCACCAGATGCTCAAGCTCTGTGCTGACGACTGCGGTGGAGAACTTCTTATTAGTATTTGGATACTGTCGCGCGAGATTGCGTGTGATCACGTTCATCTCTTCACGAGCGCTCTCGATTGATACTCCCGGCTTAAGCCTGGCCACTGCCCGCAGGAAATGAGCTCCGCGCTGCCCCGTTGCGGCCGGCTCTTTAGGATCGGTGGTTTCGCCGTCGGTTGCAAACGTGCGCCAGAGAGCGGGCGGCTCGCTGTCTAAGGGAAAAGCAAATCCCGCAGGCATCACGCCGACCACTGTATAACTTTGTTTATCGATTGAAATTGCGCGGCCCACAATGCCGCGGTCACCGTGAAAGGCCGTCTGCCAAAGCTGGTGGCTCAGGACCACAACGCGTGTGCCCGGCTTCTCTTCCTCGCGAGTGAAACCGCGTCCGAGAAATGGCTGCTGGCCGACCACGTTGAAGAAATCACCTGATACCGTGGAGCCGTTCACGTGCAGTGGCTGCTCCAAGCCGGTGAGAGTGAAACTGTCTCCGTGATAGGACGCCATCCCGGTAAATGATTTGGCGGTTGCGCGCCAGTCAAGAAAGTCAGGATAGGAAATGGCGAATGGACGCGTCACATCCGCTTGCACGGATAAGCTGGAAACCACGAACAGCAAGCGATCCGGCTCAGGATAGGGCAAAGGCTTGAGCAGGACCGCGTTAACTATACTGAAGATCGCCGTATTAGCGCCGATGCCGAGCGCCAGCGTAACCACCGCGATAATCGTGAAAGCGGGAGACTTGCGCAGTGTGCGTAAGCCAAAGCGAAAATCCTGAATGAGCGAAGTCACACTTCACCTCCCGCGGATCAGCGGCAGAATTCGAAGACACTGCCACTGATAATCGCCGAAGCTTTATTGAAACCAGGTTATGGGAATCGTACTAGTCCCGGCGCTTTGGATAAATCCAGAAGCCGGCAATCAGCGTTAGCTGAGCGATTGCTAAGCGACGGATTAGACCATCTCCGCTTGGCGAGCGGCCTCAGTTTCCTCCACCACTTTGCCGTCAAACAGGTGAACGGTTCGCTCGGCGTGCTTGGCAAACCGCGCATCGTGCGTGACCATGCAGATGGTGGCGCCTTCACGATGGAGTTGCTGCAGCAATTCCATTACAGCTTCACCGTTGCGCGAATCCAGGTTTCCTGTAGGCTCGTCGGCCAGCAGGATCGAAGGCGAGCCGCCTAAAGCGCGGGCGACAGCCACACGCTGTTGCTGACCGCCGGAGAGCTGTGACGGGTAGTGACGCATGCGGTGAGCCATGCCTACCTTCTCAAGTGATTCCTGTACCCGCTTCTTGCGCTCAGCCGATGACATGGAGCGGTAGGTGAGCGGAAGCTCGACGTTCTCATACACGGTGAGGTCGCCGATCAGATTGAAACTCTGGAAAATGAAACCGATCTCCTGATTACGAATGCGTGCGCGGTCAGAAAAATCCAGTCCCTGCACGGCGCGGCTGTTCAGAATATAGGAGCCGTCCGTGGGGGAATCGAGCAGGCCGATAATGGAAAGCAGCGTCGATTTTCCGCAACCCGACGGGCCGGCAATGGAAACATACTCGCCTTTGTTGATGTCCAGATGAATGCCGGACAACGCATGTGTTTCCACTTCATCGGTGTAGAAAATCTTGGTTACGTTTTCCAGTTTAATCAGGGTTTGTCCGCTTGCCACGCTATTGTCTCCTTCAACCGCGCAATTTTACTTCTATTTCTGCCGTTCCGTGCCTGTTATCTTTCCAGCCTGATGGTGTTATTGGCGTCCCAGCGGCTCATATCGCTCAGGATTACCTGATCGCCTTCTTTCAATCCGCCGAGAATTTCAATGGTGTTCACCGAGCTTCGTCCCAGCTCAACTTTCACCCTGGTGGCTGACTTGCCGTCAGGATCAATCTTGAACATGCTGACTGTGCTCTTTTCCTGGCCAAACGCCGGCCTGCCCACGTAAAGAACATTGTTCAACCTTTCCAATGTGATCGTTCCATCAACACTCAGGTCAGGGCGAGCCCACTTGGGAAGCGCCTCGTCAAACTTAACGTCAACGGTCACTGTGCCATTCTGTACCGAAGGATCGATGCGGCTTACGGTGCCTTTCACGATGCCATTGTGCGTATCAATCTCAGCGTATTGTCCGATGAGGATGTCTTTTGCCTGGGTCTCAGGAATTTTTAATTCGGCTTTGAGATGATCTGGCTGAACCACTTTGGCCAGAATGGTCCCCTGCGTAACACGCTGGCCCACCTGCACCGGAGTATCTGCGCCTTGCAGGACTCCCGTGATGCCCGCGTGCACTTTTAACGCGTCCAACTGACGATGCTTCAGCTCAGACAGCGCGCGCTTCTGCTGAATGGTGGCTTGCTGCACCTCAAGTTGCGTCTCCACGGCTTTGGTCGCCTCCGAGATTCTGTCGTCTTCAATCTGGTGGCGAGTGGCCATCTCTTTTTCTTTAGCGAGTGAAGCCTTCAACGCGGAATCAGAGAGCACGCCGATTTTCGCCAATTCCTTGTTGGCGGTTGCATCGCGCTTGGCGTTCTCGTAGTCGTTTTCCACAGTAGCGGCTTCAGCCTTCAAATTCATGAGGTCGCTGTCAACCTTGGCCTTTGTGTTGTGGTATTCGGCCTCAGCAGATTTCAGATCCAAATCCGCGTTCAGGGCCTCCTGGACTACCTGCGGATTGGAGAGTTCCATCACCAGACTATCGGGCTTGACCGGTGTGCCTGGCAAAATCAGGATTTTTTCCACGCGGCAATCCGTCTCAGCTGGAATCAGGCGGACATCTTCCGGGATGGGGACGAGCGAACCCAGTCCCCTCACCTGCCGCAGCATTGATCCGCGCTTCACCGTATCTGGCCAGATTGTGCCGTATTCCACGCTTGGGGCGGCGGGCTTCAGCCGCGACACGCCGAGCGTGATTCCAAGCACCGCCAGAACAGCGATCACTGACAAGATCACCTGTTTACGGCGCTTCTTCCGCTTTACCGATTCATCTCGTACGATATCCATCTCAGATTATTTAAGCACAATCAATGCCAAATGGTCTTGGTCCCAACTTCCTGAATTTAAACAGCTAAAGCAGGTCCTGTTGGACGGGCTTGGCCTCGCCTTGTCCATTCCTGAAAGCAACTGTCCGAAATCGAACACCGTGATAGAGCAGTTCAGCACCTTAGAACGGCTAATGCGGCTTATGCGATCATCAGTTATATAGACCAGCCAAGCAGAATTTGGTCACTATGCTTCATGCCAAGGATCTTCTTCACCCATCAATATGCTATTACGCTGCCGGAAGGCCACAAGTTCCCAGCTTTGAAGTACGGCCTGCTTCATGAGTTCCTCCAAGCGGATGGGAATTTTCTCTTTGAAGAGGCGCCCCTTCCTGCTACGGATGTGATTGAACTCGCTCATGATCCGGCCTACGTTCGCAGCTTCATCGCGGGCACGCTGCCTCCTGCAAGCATGCGGCGTATTGGCCTGCCATGGTCGGAGCTTCTGGTCAAAAGGGCCCTCGCATCCGTGGGAGGCACCATTTCCGCCACGCAGGATGCCCTCGACCTTGGCTGGGGAGGAACCCTCGGTGGAGGTACACATCATGCCTTTCGATCGCAAGGCGCCGGCTTCTGTGTCTTCAATGACATAGCAGTGGCCATCCACTATTTCGCAAAAATGGGACGTTTCCGCCGTGCGGCCGTGATTGACCTTGATGTCCACCAGGGAGATGGAACGGCAGAAATCTTTCGTGAGAATTCTCAGGTTTTCACGCTATCTATCCATTGCAACAGCAATTTCCCGTTCCGTAAGCAACAAAGCACATTGGACGTGCCCCTGCCGGACGGCCTGGGCGATGCGGAATACTTGCGCCGTCTGAATGAAGTCTTGCCGCGGCTCCTTGAGTGGAGGCCTGAGATTATTTTTTATCAATCTGGCGTGGATGGGCTCGCGACGGATGTTCTGGGACGACTGGCGTTGACGCATACTGGACTAGTCGCCCGCGACCGCCTTGTGATGGAGTCGGTGCGCAGTGCGGGTGTCCCTTTAGTTCTAACTTCAGGCGGTGGCTATTCGCGGCCCATCGAACTCAGCGCAGAAGCCCACGCCAACACCTATCGCACGGCATGGCAAGTCTTTTGCCGTGAGTGATTGCCGGACGACGGGCAGCTACATTCTTTCGAGCTTAATGTAGCGCTTGAGGTCTGGATACATCGAAATAAAGGCCCAAATCGCAGCGAAACCCGCAGCCGCACCAATCCACTTCAATGATTCAGGACACTTCATGGCTGCTACACCTCCAAATCAGCGCGGCGCTAGTGCCGGCTCGTCTTTCAATTGTTTCAGAATCGCTTCAATCGCTGTCTCGATGGCGTTTTCCACTTCTGGACTGAGGCCGATAGCTCCCTCTTCTCCGCCCAAGTCGGCAGGCTCACAACCCACAACCAGCAATCGTTGCGGAATCTCGCCCAGCGATTTCGCCAAACGAATCGCTTGCACCGGGTCCATTCCGTGGATTTGAATGCCGCTCTGGAGTCCGGCTTCCAAATCCTCCCTGTCGGGTTCCAGAACGAAGACAGTCCCCGGTGTTTCGCCGCGTGGCAGCGCATCAACCAGAATAACCAGGTCCCACGGGTCGTTGAGCGCGTAGGCCAAATCCAGGCCGCGAATGCCAAAATCGCGGAGACAGACTCCTTCAGGCAAACTCCGCACGCTCATGCGACGGATGACTTCCACGCCAAATCCGTCGTCGGCAAGAAATATGTTGCCAATGCCGGCGACAAGAACCCGAGGTGCGCCCCCTGTCATGTTGGCTGCCCTCCCGCCTTCAACGGCTCGATTTCCTCCAGGCGGAAGAAGAAACGGTGCCCGATTTGGCGCATTTCACCCAAGTCCCTGCCCGGATCGTCGTCCATGGTGACCGCAACCTGGATTTCGCCCTCCAGCGTCTGCTCAATGGCTTCAATCCTGGCGGTTTTACCTTTCAGAGCCATATCAAAAATATCTGCGCCATCCCCGGGCCAAACACGAACGCGATCGCCTTTTTTCAGCTCGACGCCGAACACCCGAACGCTCTCAGGCGCAACCGGCTCGGCGAAAGGATTCCACGTTTCCATTTTTACTCCTGCGTGCGCGAAAGATCGCGCAACACGCCATGCAAGTTCAAAATTTCTTCCGGAGAGAGCGATTCTGTCCGCTCTAGCAGAGCCCGCGCACGTTCATTGTTTGCCCGAACTTCTTCTTTTTCCGAGTCGGTCAGCGTCAGCAGGCGAAGGGTGAGCATCTCGTCGATTTCTGATCCATCGAAGAAATCGCCCTGGCTATGCGGCGCGATTTGCGGGTAATCGTAAAGGATGATGGGGGAAAGCAGCATCGCAGTGCGATCGCCGTCATCACCGACGAGGACCGGAAATACTCCCGCCTGGCGGCACGCTGCGATAGCCGCGTTGTACTCGTCCGGCGGCGCTAGCAGCGAAATAAATTCGCCCCCCGTCACGGAGATCAAAGCGTGAGCGGAGACCAGGGCTTGTTGCAAGACGAGGTCGCGCGTGTCCCACGAAAAGAGCTGAGAGCTCTGGTTGTACAGAGAAATTGTGAGCTTGAACGCTCTGCCCGTCGCGCGCTCGGCCGCGATGCGCACCACTCCTTTCAGGAAATCTAGGGCGACGTCCCGTTCAAATGCGAAATGAATCTCCAGCGGATGTGGCAGCAGGCTGGAAACTTCGAGCGGCGCCGAAGCCACGGTGCGCTCGGAAGACTCAGAACCGCTGAGTTGCAGAAATCGAAACTCTGCGGACAATTGCGCCTGATCGCCTACCACGATAACCTGTGCACTGAAATTGGAAGACTCGCCGGGATGGGTGGCAGCGTATTCCTCAGGAACCAGAGTTCCGAACGTCCAGCCCTGCGACCGATTCTTCAGAGCCGACGGCCGGTAGGGATAGAGCATGTAGCCTTCGTACAGAATGGCATTTGCTACCGACCGGACGGCGTTCTGGTTCATGCAGCACCCCGTCCGGCAAACTCATCTTCGGGTGAGCCCAGCCTATTGCGCTTGATCATATCCACAGGTATGCGGCAGGTAGCTTCCTGCGACCAAGGAATGGGACGCATCTGCAACGATATGTCGCGAACGTACATCACCCTGCCACTGAACAGCAGGATAATGGGAACCTCTCCGGCTTCAAGAGCGCTCAGATATTTCTCCGCGGCAACGCCCGGCTCAAGATTGCACGGAACCCGCAGTTCGACTTGGGTGGCACCAACAAATGCCGGGACTGCCCCTTTCAGTGTTGTCCAGTACAGCGGTCGCACCGTGCTCGGCCATCTGGATGTTTCCCCAAACAGGTCGTTGAGAGCTTGCTTCTCTTGCTCGCTGTATCTGCGGCGTGCAGGCTCGATTTGCAGTTGGATGGTCAGCGCGATTGAATGCACCTGTTCTTCAGCGCACAGGTTTCTAATCTCGAGTTTCAAGCGCAGCTCCGAAGAGCCAACGGCATCTGCCGCTTCCATGCCAACGACTTTGAATTGCAAATCAGGCATGCCGAGGCTCCACCTTGACGGCTTCATTCCGCAATGTGGTGAAGAACTCAGCAATCGCTTTCCAGACGGCATCACCTCCGGTGAATCCGCTCCAGTGCTTGCGCACGATGCCGGTCAGTTCGTAGCACCGGTCGATAGGGCTCACGTAGTACTCCGGCGGATTAGCGAGGCGGTTGACGAGAAGCGCCTCCACATCGGGTCGCATCTGCTGAATGCGGGGATGCGCCGCTGCAATCCCATTCCAGGCGGCAAGATCGAGCAACGACTCCGTTGCTCCTCCAGCACTGGGGTAAAAGGCGAGCGTGCAATTGGCTGCGGTGCTGAAGAAGAAAAACGCGAGGTTGATGGGAATGGAGAGCGCCTCCCATTGCAGTTCGTCCAGCCGGAAGTCGGCAAGATAGTACACGTCGCGTGGAATGCGCCGATAACGGCCGTACCCATCCTGGAACAGCAGGGCGCAGCCGTCACAGGAGCAAAGCATCCGGCGCTCCTTCGGGTCCAGCAGGTGCGCATGCCGGGTCTGCAGCGGCAAAGCACACAGCTCGCATCGCTCCTCCGGTGGGCGCCGTTCACGAAGCTTTTTTAAAGCGGACAACGGTGCTTCAGGAATACGACCTGCTTCTGGCATGAAATCCGTTCACGCCGGCTGAATGCTCGGCATTTTCTTATCAATGGGGCCGTGCGCTTTGGGGTTGATGCTGGTCGCGCTGCGCGCCGTGGGAATATCTTTCTCGCGCCCCGGTTCCTTGCCGCCGCTTTTGATGCGCTCCTCGCCACGCTTCGTGCCTGGAGTATGAGACGGTTTACGGGTTTTGTCGCTGTAATAGTCAGCCATTGAGCACCTCGTGGGAATTGCCGGCGGCAGATGCCGGCGCGGCTCTTTTTAGTTCTGTGAGCGGCACAAAAGCTGCTGTGGATGAAACGGCTTCCTCAACGATAACCTGCTCGGCTTCCGGAGCAGCGTTACGGATGGCCTGTTCAAGGAGCGGAGCTGACGGTTTGCCGCCGGGCCGCCCACCCTTGATTTTCACACGAACCAGCCCCGGCTCTGCATCGATCAACTCGACAGTGGCTTCACGCTTCCGCAGTGTTGGCTCCAACTCAGCTATCGCCTTTTCCACCCGCGCCTGGAACGGCTGGGGGTGGAGGTCATGCACCAACAACATGCCACGGATGAGCGGATCGCGATCGAAGCGGCCCAGAATGGTCGCCGCATCGTCGCTTCCATTGATGGCCTCGATCATCTTTTGCAGCGCGGCAGTATGGAATTGCAACACGGATGCAAGAAGGTCTGTGGCAATCCTGCGGCTTGCCGGATCCGCAATCGTTTCGAGTTGGCGTAATTGCGCTTCCAGGTCAGCCACGGCGGGATGCAGCTCTTGGTCAGTCATTCCACCCTCATTTTCCCATCATTCCAAAGATCGGCGAATGTTGGGTTTGTAACACCTTGCCCGGCCCCAGATACATGTGAACACCGCAGGGCAGGCAAGGATCGAAGCTGCGGACCGCTCGCATGATGTCCACTCCCTTGAATTTGTCAGGCCCGTTCTCTTCAAAGATCGGGGTCTTCTGCACGGCATCTTCGTATGGCCCTGGGGTCCCGTAGACATCACGTGGGCTGGCATTCCAGGGCGTCGGCGGATAGGGATGGTAATTAGCGATTCTCCGTTCGCGTATCACGACATGGTGCGAGAGAACACCGCGAACCGCCTCGTGGAACCCGCAGCCGATGGCCTCTTCCGGCACCTCGAACGGAGCCCATGTTTTGGTGTGGCCCTTGTGGACCTGGTCAATCGCTTTTTCCACGAAGTACATCGCTGCGGCAGCCGCGTAAGCCTGGAAGTAGGTTCGTGCGCGGTCGCGCTCGATGGCATTACTCCACTTCGGAATTCGCCATTCCAGTTCCATTTCCGGATGCCCCACAGTTTTCGGCAACGTAATGGTGACGCTTTTGCCCTTGTGGGCTTTCACGTACCCTATGTCAACCAGACCCGAAAGCGCTGTTGCCCAGAGCCGCGCAATCGGCCCGCCTCCGGTATCCAGAGCCAGATATTCTCCAGTCTTGTCGTGATACCACCGCGGTGACATCACCCAGGAGTAGTTTCCCTGGAAATCCCGCTTCTGCGGTTTCGGAGTTGTTGTTTGGTTCCAGGGGTGCCGCTGGTCAACTGAATTGCCCAGTGGATCTTTCTTGACGAATACCTCTTTATCTTTCCAGTCCTCGTAATAAGAGCTGCCCAGCAGAATGCGGAGGCCCAGATTGATGTCGACGAGATCGTTGGTCACCAACTCGCCATCCACGATGACCCCCGGGGTGACGTACATTTCCTTGCCCCACTTGGACATCTTCTTATAGGTGTAGTCGCACTCGTCGGGATTGTTCCACGCGCCCCAGCAGCCGAGCAGAACCCGCCGCTGCCCCACTTTCTCGTAACCGGGCAGCGCCTCATAGAAAAAGTTGAACAGATCATCGTGCAGCGGCACGCATTCTTTCATGAAGTCGATGTACTTCATCAGCCGTACAAGGAAGTCAGTGAAGAGTTGGATGGTCGCGACTGTGCCCGTCCCTCCGGGATACAACGTGGAAGGATGCACGTGCCGGCCTTCCATGAGGCAGAACATCTCACGCGTGAGACGGCTCATCTGCAGAGCCTTGAGATAAAACTCGCCCGTAAACGGATTCAGCGAGGTCATAATGTCGGCGATGGTGCGATAGCCGTGTTTGTCGCCGTTGGGGGAGGGCGTCCGTTGCGCCTTGGCCCACACACTGGGATTGGTTTCTTTGACCATCTGCTCGCAGAAATCAACGCCCACTAAATTGTCCTGGAAGATGTTGTGGTCGAACATGTACTCGGCCGCTTCGCCCAGATTGATGATCCACTCTCCGGTGTTGGGAGTCTGCATGCCGCAAGCCATGTTTTGCGCGTACACAGCGCAGGTGGCGTGGTTATCCCCGCAGATGCCGCAGATGCGACTGGTGATAAAAGGCGCGTCACGCGGGTCTTTGTTTTTCATGAAGACGCTGTAACCGCGAAACATGGAGGAAGTGCTGTAGCACTCGGCGACTTCACGATTCTGGAAATCAATCTTGGTGTAAATTCCCAGGCTGCCCACGATGCGAGTGACCGGGTCCCAGTTCATTTCCACGAGCGTACGCTTGCCGGTCTGCAGTTCTCGTTCCGCTGTCGTCATAGTGGTCATTGGCGGCCGTCCCTTCCAGTCACGTAGTTAGTTGACTCATAACCGGTGGTGAGCTTCTTTCCCGTATGTCGCCACTTCGGTTCTTTGTTGATGCCGGAGTTGGTAATCTGGCGCAAGGTACGGATCACTCCGCCGTAAACTGTGGCTCCCACCGCGGACAGCCGCGCGCCCGGCGGTTCATCCATGAAGGGCATCACTTTGTCCGGAAATCCCGGCATGGTGCAGGCAATGCAGATTCCCCCAACATTGGGGCAACCGCCGATGCCGCGCATCCAGCCGCGCTTGGTGACGTTGCAGTTCACCACCGGCCCCCAGCATCCGAGCTTCACCAGGCACTTCTGCGAACCATATTCATGGGCGAAGTCGCCCTGCTCGTAGTACCCCGCCCGGTCGCAGCCCTCGTGAACTGTCTTGCCAAAAAGCCACGTTGGGCGGAGATTCTCGTCCAGCGGGATCATGGGAGCCATCTGCGCTGCCTGGTAGAGCAAATACAGAAGTGTTTCCGTCATGTTGTCCGGCTGCACCGGACAGCCAGGGACATTAATTATAGGAACGCCGGCCCATGAGCGCCACTTCCATCCCAGATAGTCGGCCAGCCCCATCGAGCCGGTGGGATTGCCCGCCATGGCATGAATGCCGCCGTAAGTGGCGCAGGTCCCCACAGCGATTACCGCGAAAGCCTTCGGCGCGAGGCGATCAATCCATTCCGTCAAAGTGATGGGCTGACCGTCGGGATGATTGCCGATCCCGGTCCAATACCCCTCTTGCTTGATCTTCTCGTTGGGAATGGAACCTTCGATCACAAGCACAAACGGCTCCAGCTTTCCTTTTTCCGCCTTATAGAGCCAGTCCATGAAGTTGTCACCGCCCTGCTCATACGCGAGCACGCGGTTGTGCAAAACCACTTTCGGAATTCCGGGGATATTACCGAGAATCAGATCTTCAATGGGCGGCTGTTCGGCGGCGGTTACGGAAACGGTGTCACCGTCACAGCTCATGCCATCAGGAAGCCAGATGACGTGGACGTCCAGAGGAATGGGCTTTTCCGGCTTCAGCCATGGAAGCTTCATCAATTGCATGGAATCCTCGCTTTAGCACAAAGCTATGCGAGCTGCACGCTCGTAGTTTTGTCTGAACAGATCTCGCGACACGTTTCATCGCGCTACAGTGAATAAGGACGCGCAATAAAGCTAGACTCCGGGGGGTTCTCGCGAGTTGCCCTTGAGAAGAGAAAACGGTCGCTTCCGGTCCGTGCGACGTAATTTGGCGTATGGCTGTGAGTTTTCTACCAGCAGAACGCACGAGTGTAGCTGAAAGTGTAGTGATGCTCGTGCAGTGATGCTGCTGTTGTGCGAGCATCGCATGTGCTCAGCTTTTGAAAGAAGACTGGAAATGGGTGTTTCGATTTGTGCTTGGGTGAGCCACACAGAACCGCTCGCCTCGGTCCGCAGGATGTTACGATCAAAAGAAAACAAACAAGCGACGATGAGCGATTTTGTTTCTGTTAACCAGATAATGGCTGAAAGAACGCCTGTGTCTCTGCTGCAGGCGCGCGAACGCAGCGCCCAACGCCTGACGATGGCTTACGTCATTGCCGGACTGTTCTTCATGCTCCTGCCAGGAACATTCCTGGGCGTGTGGAACCTGATTTCCATTAGCGGCCACCACGGGGCAGCGACTTCCGCAGCCTGGATCCAGGCCCACGGCCATGCCCAGATCTTCGGTTGGATTGGGACCTTCATCATGGGAATCGGCTTCTACTCCATTCCCAAGATGGCGGGCCGCAGTTCCTACTCCGGCGCGCGCGGATGGATCGCCTGGGCATTATGGATTGCAGGCGTGCAGCTACGCTGGGTGGCTGGCGTTTATCAGTGGCAGTGGCGTGTGGCATTGCCAGTTTCTGCAGCCCTGGAACTGGCTGCCTTCATCATCTTCTTTATAGCGGTCCGCCAGCATAGGCCCGCTGATCACACGGTGAAAAGCAAAGGTTTGCCGGTCTGGATTTTATCTGTGCTGATTGGGACCGCTGGGTTCGGCGCGGGACTGCTGATGAATCTGGTAGGCTCAATTTACATCAGCGCCCAAGCGCCGGCGCCTGCGCTCCCTGCAGCATTCGACGGCCGCTTCCTTGCGCTGCTGGCATACGGATTCATTGTGCCCACAGTATGGGGCTTCAGCGCGCGGTGGCTGCCGGTTTTCCTCGGGTTGCGGCCGCTGGCTGTAAGGTATATGAAGCTTGCACTCGTGTTGAGCATCGCCGGAGTAGTGCTGGCGCAGGCGGGATTATTTCACACAGCCCCGTGGTTATATGCGACGGCCGCGATTTCATCAGTCGCAGCTTTTCATTTTTTGGGGCCTGCGGAACGCCCCGCCAAGATCACAGGCGTGCACAGCTCATTTCCTGTGTTCATACGCATCGCTTACGCGTGGCTGGTAATTGCGACTGTGCTCGGAATTTGCGCTGCTTACCTGGATCGCGCGAACGGCTGGGTTGGCGCTGCCCGTCATGCCCTGACTGTCGGCTTCATTGCCACCATGGTCTTTTCCATCGGCCAGCGTGTTCTTCCCGCCTTTGCCGGAATGAGGATTCTCTACAGCCCGCGCCTGATGCTCACCTGTCTAGTGCTGCTGAACGTAGGCTGCACCTTGCGCGTGAGCAGCGAAGTCCTAGCCTACGAGGGTTACTGGGCGCCAGCCTGGAATCTGCTCCCGTGGTCGGCAGTGTGCGAGCTGGCTGCTGTTACAGTATTCGCGGCCAACCTGCTCCTCACCTTCAAGCAGCCGCCCGCCCACGAGATGAAACCGGCCAGCGCAGCATAACCGGCTGCTCGCGCCGGATCTGATTCAGCAGATAATCCTAATCGTGAATTGCTCAGAAGCATTGCCGCGTAAGCCGCTCATTTTCAGAATGTTCTCGCAACAGAGACAATAGAATAAAAAGCTGTTCCGGGACGCTTGGCAACGGGTCTCACTCCTTAACGGAGGAAACCACCCAAAGTGGCTGCGCAGACTACCCCCGATCAAGCTGCCCTTGCGGTTCAGGCCCGGTCCTATCCGGACCGCCGGACGGTCAAGCAAAGCCCCTCGGGGCGCGACTTTGCAGGTGGACCGGCATTGTTACCGGCACGTGGCAAGACCGGTTCACCGCAGCCCTTACCCCATCCGGCGGTTGCTATAATCCCGGAAATGCCTTTGGATGAGCTTACGGATGAGGCACTTATCGCCAAGTACCGCGATGAGGCTGACCGGCGCCTGGCAGAACAATACGTGAATGAATTGTTCCGGCGCCATCATACAAAGGTGGCGCGCTGGTGTTTGAGCTTTGCCGAAAACCGGGAAGGCGCCGCCGACCTGGCCCAGGAAATTTGCGCCAAAGCCTATAAGAATCTGGCTTACTTCAAGGGACAGTCAAAATTTTCCACCTGGTTGTTCTCTATCGCCCGGAACCACTGTCTAAATGCAGTGAGAGCACGATCCAGCGCTCCGGAGATGGACTCAGAAGAAACCATCATCGATTCGCTGCCGGATCTGACCTCAGATAATCCGCACCAGACAGTGGAACGCAACGAGCTCATGCAGATCGCCCGCCAATTCGTCAATTCAGAGCTGGATGAGACCGAAAAACAAGTGTTCACTCTGCATTTTGCGGAAGAAGTGCCGCTCGATGTAATTACCCGGATGTTGCGGCTTGAGAATGCAAGCGGCGCCAAGGCTTTCCTCGTCAGTGCCAGGAGGAAGCTGGACCGGGCTGTAAAACGGTGGAAGGCAGCAGTCTAAACGGGGATCCGACGACGGAGGAACGGAACATGGCCGGCAATACAAACAACGCAAAGATCTGGCAGGATGCAGTGGCTGCCAGCAAGGAATGTCCCACACTGGAAGTGCTGGAAAGAGTCATGGAGGAGAGTTCTTCCAACCCCAAAGCTGCAGCCCACGTGGCAAGCTGCCCGCACTGCCAGTCTGAGATTGCCATGTTGCACATCTTTGAATCCTCGACACCCTCAGAAAACGAAGGCGCTGCAGTGGCCTGGATTGCCGCCCAGCTGGAGCGCAACCAGAAAGCGCCGGCAGCGAAATCCACGGCAGCTCAAGTCCCGTTCTGGCGGGCGATGTTCCGCATTCCCTACATGGCAGCAGCCGCGGCTTTGATCGTGGCTGCCGCACTGGGGATCTCGCTGTATCACTCCGAGAACGGACAACCAATCTTGCAACCTCCGCAAGTCGGCGTGTACCGCAGTGGAGAAATTCAACTGCATACGAAGGGTGATGTAAGCGAAGCGCCTGACCAACTGACCTGGGACGCGGTTCCGGGCGCAGCAAGCTACTCGGTGGAAGTGGATGACGTCACAGGCGACAAAATCTGGGCGTCGAATACCAACCAGAACTCGATCCGTGTTGCTCCGGAGTTGAAAACCAGGATGGTTCCCGGCAAACCGCTCAAGTGGACCGTAACCGCTCTCGACCCGAACGGAAAGGAGCTTGCCACCGGCAAAGCTAACTTTCGGGTCGCCGTAAAGTAGGCTCATTCGAAAATTCCAGTCCCGCTGGGCACGGCTGCGGCCGTGCCCTTGGCTCTTCTGTGCTCTCGGAGTTTTCCCCGGTTGGTGAACGCGAGAGGAGTGCTATCCTAGTGGATATCACTTCACAGCGAGCCTGCATTCCCATGTCCAATCCAACTCTGCCTGACGCCAACGTACCGGAGCAAACCGTTTCCGAGAACGATCAGTCCTTTCAGGATGTGCTCTCCCAATTCGAGAAAACCCATGTCCACAAGCCCGCAGAACCGGGCAAAGGCGTAGAAGGGACGGTCATCGCCGTTTCCGGAGACTCGGTTTACCTCGACATCGGCTATAAGACGGAAGGCATTCTTCCGCTGGCAGAGCTGCGCGCGGGTGAAGCGCTGCGCCCAGGCGACAAGGTTGTGGTCTCAATCAAGGGACGCGATCCGGAAGGTTATTACCAGCTCTCACGGGCAAAGATCCGGCGGGTAACAGACTGGCAGTCATTGGAGACGGCATTCAATGACAAAGCGACCATTGTGGGCGTCGTCACTGGCGTCGTAAAGGGCGGGCTGAGCGTTGACGTCGGCGTGCGCGCGTTTATGCCGGCATCGCGCAGTGGGACGCGCGAGGCAGCCGA
>DATNDP010000087.1:0-3066 GCA_035553195.1 Candidatus Acidiferrales bacterium | reverse complement strand
CAAACTAATGCACGCGTCAAACAAAAAGCTTTTTATTATAATCGCACTTTTACTCTGTACCGTACCACTTCGCGCGCAACTCGCGCCTCAACAAACGCCTGCGCCTCCCGATAAGCCTTCCCTCTCTCTCAGCCCGGCGGTCATCATGGGCCGGGGAAATTTTGGCCAGGGACTGACGCAGACGCTTACGCTCTCCAACAACACTGGGGCCGATCTCGCCTTCGAGCTTGTGGCGGAAGACATGATCGTGAAAGACGGGAAGCGCGTTTACGTTCCTGCGGGCGAACTGCCGGACAGCATTGCCGCGAGCGCGGTTTTCTCACAAAAGAAAGTTCTCATCAAGGCCCATACCGCCGGATCAGTGGAGGTGCACCTGACCATTCCGCCAAAGACGGATATTCGCGCCGTTGTCGCCATCTTTCGCGGCACAGACGTGCTGCCCACATCGTCCGGAAATGTTGGCATGACCGCTTCACTAAGCGCGCTCATCACCTTCAATCTGTCTGACAACGTGAAGCTGCAGCCTGAACCGGCGCGTGTGACTCCGGCCTCCGCCAGCGCCAACATGACGATTTCACAATGGCTTCAGAATGCGGGCACGGAGCCGGTGTTGCCGGAAGGCACCGCGGCTGTGCTGAATGAAAAAGGCTCACTGGTCGGCAAAGCTACATTTGTCGAGCAGCGTTTGCTTCCCGGCGAACGCCAGCAGTTCGTGGCTGAATTTCCTGAGCAGTTGCCGCCGGGAAGCTATCGCGCCATGTGTTCCTTCGAGTTTGAAGGCAAGACGCAGACCAGTTCCGTGGACTTCAAGATCCCATGAGATTTTTGCGGAGCCTGATCGTTCTGGCCGTCCTGGTTGTGGCGGTCCAGGGCCAGACTCCGCTTACAGTCGGCTATCACAAGCAGATTGACGTCGCGGTCAGCGGCGCCACCGCCGCCTATTCTCTTGATTCCTCCATTGCTGATGCCAGAGCTTCAGAAAGCATGGTTGAAATCACCGGTAAAGCGCCCGGCACCACCAATATCGTCATTGTCACCCAATCCGGAGTGCAGACTCTGACGGTGAATGTCCCGGTGCCGCCGCCTTCGTTGCCGCCGGGTTTCGAACTGCCCGAGCCGCAACGCAATGGTGAGAACGGCAGCTATGAATTTCGCTACAACTCTGATCCCGGCCAGATCACCAACTCGCTGGAACTGCGGCGAACGCAGGGACCCTCCTTTGACCGTCTTCAGATCGTCAATGCCAACCTGTTTTCCACCACAGGCTCAAGTTCTCCCGTTGGCTTCCCGTATCTCTCCTACGAGATCAGCCGCCCCAGCCGTGACCTTACATTCCTGGATCAGACCGTCGCCAACTCGCCGTTTACGCTGGACAACTACACGGTGCGTGGCTTTCATTATCGCCAGGGCGACTGGCAATTCCACGGCGGCTTCAGCTCCATCGCCACGTTTCAGGGATTGTTTCTGACAACCGATCGTGAATACGTGGTTGGCGGCTCGCGCACTTTCAGGCTGGACGGCAATACTTCAGTCCAGGGGAATCTCTACTATTTCCGCAACCCTGATTCGCTCTCCGGCGTGGGGGGGAACGGCGCCGCTGCCACCGTGGTGTTCCGGTATATCAACAAAGACAAGGCGCACTTCCTCACGGAATGGGGGTTCAGCCACGGAATCGGGCTGGCGCTCAATGGCGGCTATGACGATGAGAAGAACCACGTGATGGGCAGTTTTCGCGCACAGGCGCACCAGTTCGCCTCATTGGCCATCAATAACCAGCACGGGACGTTTGCCAATCTGGATGCGGCGCGCAAGGTGAATTCCCGCTTTTATGTCAACGCCGAATTAAATCAATCGGATTTCAACCTCCCGCTGCTGGAGCAGAATTCAATGACCACCGGCGGGCTGCTGACTTTCAAGGTCACCCGCAATTTTTCCTTGACCAGCGGCACGTCGTACTCGAGTTTCCAGTCCAAACTTCCCGTGGGGCCTAAGGTCACCACTGTCAATGTGCCTGCCGGCATCGATTTTTCCTCACGCCATTTCGGTACCGGGTTTCAGTACCAGCGCACCACCAACTTTGACGGGAGCGGCGGCAATGATTATGCCGTCAATCTGCGCGGCTCTGCCGGAGAGTTTCACGGCACCGCATTCTACCGCCATGATGTGCAGGTGCCCACGGTAGCGGCAGTATTTGCGTTGATTCCCGGTTTGCAGGATGCGCTTGATCGTGCCGGCATCGTGGCCAGCACGCCGGACCAGCTTGCTGACTTGCTGCGCAATTCCGCGCTGCTGGCGACGCTGGGCTTTTCCACGCCATTCACCGTCAATTTAGCGCCCTCGCGCGATGACTACGGCGCGTCTCTCACCTGGATGGGGCAGGGCAGCGCTCATCGCCAGGTGGACCTGAGTTATTTCAACAGCGACACAAAGCTGATCCAGGGCGACTTCCTGCTTGCGACGACAACGTTGAGCTACGCGCAGCGCCTCACAGCTTCCAACCAGATCGTCGGCTCGGTAGCGCTGATCCATACCGGTAATCTGGGGGCGACTGATACCAAACCACTTTTTTCAATCTCCTTGCGTCATCAGTTCTACAGCGTCCCGGGCTTCATTCTTCCCGGACGCCACGGGCTGATTGAAGGCCACGTGTTTCGCGATGATGAAGCGGCGGGCCGCTACAGCCAGCAGCAGCCTCTTGGAGGCGTGGAGATTCTTCTCGATGGCCAACGCGTTACCCACAGCGACGCGCGCGGATACTACTCGTTTCATCACGTGCCTTACGGCGTGCACCGCGTCGAGGCCAGATTCGCGAGCAACGATCCGTTCTTCTATACCACCGATTCCCCGGCAAACGTTGACATCAACAGCACGGCGGATTTCGGCATCAACTTTGCCAAAGGCCAGGTCTTCGGCTTCGTGACAAATGATGCCTCCGCCGGCATCACCGGGGTGACCGTGGAGTTAAAAGGCGAGAAGTTCACCCGCAGAATCGAGACCACAGGCAGCGGTAAGTTCACGTTCCCTGGACTGCCGGCCGGAACCTATACCGTCTCCACCCTTGCTGAG
>DATNDP010000086.1:0-14227 GCA_035553195.1 Candidatus Acidiferrales bacterium | reverse complement strand
TAAACGTTGATGACAAATCCTGAGCCGTCTGTAGCGGAGCCACCGCCCGTGGTGACAGTGTCAGGCCCGCATAACACGCCTCCATCGGGTCCATACCCGTCGCTGCTGTTGTCAACCGTAAGCACGGGAAACAGATGTGTGACATTGTCGTTGGTTGTCCAGCTAAAGCTGGAGTAGAGGGTGTATCCGACAAGCAGGCCGCTGTCAGGATCTGTGCATACACGCGTTGTGGCACTGACCCGATAGGTGCCGTTTGCCGTCACTACTTGAATACTGGCAAAGCTCCGCACGCTGAACACCAGAAGCAGTACTATGAGCAGTCCGGCTTTCCCCGTAGGCCGACGCCCATTGGCGTGCGACGTGAATCGAAACTGGTTTAAGAACCTTCCGATCATCAGTTCCTCCCAATGTGCTCACAATCCGATCAAGAATACATATGTGAGTAGCTGGCAGGAATACTGAGATAAATAAAATGTGCCGCAATTCCCAAAATGAAACTGACGCGTGTCAACGCAGGTTCACCCGCAATCCTCTGTGGAAGCACCTGCTTCTAATCGCATCTCTGCTGTGTTCCGTCTGTGCCGCGGCGTCAGTCCAAAAGCTTGGCCCCGATCTCTACGCTTATATCTCTGACAATGACGCGAGTTCCAACTCGACTTTCCTGGTGAGCGACAAGGGTGTCCTGGTGGTTGATACCGGCCTGAACAGAGAAGAAGGTCGCAAGTTGCTGGCGGAAATTCGAAGAGTCTCGTCTGCTCCAGTCCGCTGGATCGTGAACACGCACTATCACCAGGACCATCGAGGCGGAAACGACGTAGTTGGCCCGGATGCCACCATCATCAGCACAGCTTACACACGCAAGCGGGTCAAAGCGGCAGCACCCGAACAGTACTCATTGAATGCCGTTGAAGACAAAAAGCTCACGTTGTACGTGGGTGGGCACCCGGTGGAGATTCACCATCCCGGCCCAGCGCACACGCTCGGAGACCTGGTCGTCTTTTTTCCGGACCAGCACACGATTGCAACCGGCGATCTTTTTCTTGCCAACTCCTGTCCGGCCATGGACGAAGGGGACATGGAAAATTGGATCGAGGCGCTCGATGCGATGCTCAAGCTGCCTCTCGCGCATGTCGTGCCTGGCCATTTTGAGCTGTCCACCGAAAAAGAGCTCAGACGCTTTCGCGATTACCTTATCGCGCTTCGCGATCAGGTGAAGGTGATGTATCGCAAAGGGCTGTCCATTCAGGAGGTAAAGCAGCGGATATCGCTTCCGCAGTTCAAGGATTTTCGCCAATTCCCCAAATATGAAGCGACTTTTGGTGACGATGCAGAGGTTTACTACAACCAGCTTAAGCAGCGGGCACACGTTCCTTAGCACGAAATGAAGTTCCAGAATACGACGAACAAATGAGAAAGCGTTTGACTGTTCCAGATTAATCCCTGATCCGGATAGCTATTTGCAAAGCTTTTTTCTAATTCGAATCATCAAGTTAGATCTTTGCAGATAAACATCGCTTGCCCCTGAGGATGAGTTTGCCCATACTTAGGGACGTGCACACGTCCAGCTCACAAGCACAGTGGAAACCGCGGTTTTGGTGGGCCTCCATCGCAGCACTGCTGGGTGTGGCTCTTGCATTTGCCTGGTGGCGTGTTCGGAGCTATGAGTTAGAGCCGTCGCGTGCGTCCCATCCCTTCCGGATTGCCTACCATACCTTGCCTCCTGAACAAGGAGTTGGGGCCAATCTGGTGGGTTCCGCCAACGAAATCTTTCAGGAAGCCTGCCGCCGCCGCAAGGTTCCGGTGCAATTGGTGCAGATCCATGAAGAACCCGCGCAGGCCCTTCGCGAGGGCAAAATCGACCTTGTCCCCGTAGTTTTTGACACTCCCGAAGACCGGAAGGACTTTTACATCTCCGATCCGTGGGTCATGGATAGCGGCTGGATGGTATCGCTTGATTCCAGCGGCATCTCCTCACCTGAGCAGGTCCGCGGCAAACGCGTGTGGTATCAGGACAACATTCGCCATAGCTATCTGGCGCGCACAAATTTCTCCGGAGCGGAACTACAGGCACAGGATTCCTTCACGACTGCGGTGGAAGGTGTTTGCCAGGGCAAAGCTGAAGCCGCCCTGGTCTCCCCCGTAGAAGCGGGGATCAAGAGCTTTTTCGAACACTTGCCTGCGTGTCAGGGCCTCCAACTGCGATTCAGCCCTCTTCCTAACGCAAGAATCTGGTTCGGCGTCGGCGCCATGCGCAACAATCCCGCAGCCACCGTAGCGGCGGACGCTGTCAGACAGGAGATAGGTCGCATGGTAGAGGACGGATCTCTCGGTCGCATTTACTTGAAGTGGGGGCTCGATCCAAACAATGCGGCCACGGTGATCCAGTACCTGACGATCCTTCGCCAGCGCAGCTTTTATATGACCGTTGCCGTGTTTGTACTCATGGCGGTTCTGCTGATGCTGAGCTGGCTGGCGTGGCGCCTTCGCAAAGCGCGCCGCATCGCTGACCTGGCGAATGCCGCCAAAACGCAGTTCCTGGCCAACATGAGTCATGAAATCCGCACGCCTCTGAACGGTGTTATAGGCATGACGCGGATGGCATTGAGTACGCCGCTCAACGCAGATCAGCGCGAATGGCTGGGCGTCGCTTCCGCTTCAGCGGACGTGTTGCTCTCGGTGGTGAATGAGATCCTGGATTTTTCCAAGCTCGAGTCCGGTAAACTGCGCATTGAAGACCTGGAAATCAATGTCATCGAACTAGTCGAATCTTCCGCCAAGGCGTTTGCTCTTCCGGCGCAGGAAAAAAAACTTGAGCTCATCTGCGATATCGACCCGGCTTGTCCCACTTTTGTACGCGGCGACCCCGTGCGTCTGCGGCAGGTCTTGTTCAATTTGCTCAGCAATGCGGTTAAATTCACCGCGACCGGAGAGATCAAACTGAAGCTTGCAATCGATAAGTCTGATTCAGGCCCACTACTTCATTTTTCTCTCAGCGACACGGGAGTTGGCATCGCCCGGCAGAAGCATGATGTCATTTTTGAGCCCTTTTCTCAGGAAGACAGTTCAACCACACGCAAATTCGGCGGCACGGGCCTGGGACTTTCAATCTCACGCCGCCTGGTTCAACTGATGGGAGGGAAGATCTGGTTCAACAGCGAGGAAGAGAAGGGCGCCACTTTCAGCTTTACTCTGCCACTGCATACAGGGAATGACGTGAGCAGCGAGGTGAACATGGAGCGCTGGCCGGGTGTGCCCGTGCTGGTAGTGGACGACAACGCCAGCGCATGTGACGTCATAGCTCGCACTCTTCAAACGGCTTCTCTGGATGTGACCTGCGCTTCCGATGCCACCGCTGCCCTGGAAGAACTCAGGAGGTCAAAAGCTGCCGGACTGCCCCACAGCATCCTGCTCCTCGATTCAGAGATGCCGGGAATGGACGGCTTTGAACTCGCCTCTCAAATAAGGGATAGTTTCGGGCCGGGCACGGCAATCGTGATGATGCTGACTTCTCAACAATGCAGTTTTACTCCTGCACGCTGCAGCGAGCTGGGAATTGCTGTTCATCTGCTTAAGCCTGTGGGCCGGACGGAACTGCTGGCTACGGTGCGGCAGGTGCTGAATGGAGCTCCCGCAGTGCCTTCACGGGAATTGCCGATCCAGACCGTTCTCCACCAGCGCCGGACATCTCCACAGCTCAATGTGCTCCTCGCAGAAGACAACCTCGTGAACCGTAAGGTTGCGCTGGCCATGTTGCAGCGGGCAGGGCACACGGTGACGGTGGCCGCAACTGGCAAGGAAGCCGTAAATCTTGCTCAGAATCAGCGCTTCGATCTCATTCTCATGGACATCCAAATGCCGGAAATGGATGGTCTGGAAGCGACGCAGATGATCCGCCAGTCCAGGACTGCCGCTAGTGCGCGCGCTCCAATTATTGCCATTACAGCCCACGCCCTCAAAGGCGACAGTGAACGATTTCTTGCTGCCGGATTGGATGGATACATTGCCAAGCCGTTTCAGCAGCAAGACCTCTTTGAAGCCCTGGAGCGCGTCCGAAGTTCAGTTCCGGCCAGTCATGGGGAAATCGCAATCCCGGCGGAGAACGCCAATCAATAAAAGGAAGGCGTCCCGTTTCCCGCGAAACGCCTATTGACCAGTTCCGCTGATCTACCGTGGCGGTTTGGCAGGCGGAGTGCCCGCGGGCTGTGTGGTGCTGGGCGGGTTTGTGGCCGGTTGTGTGCTGCTCGGTGAACCGGGCTGTGTACTGCTCGGTGAGCTGCCCTGCTGTTGCTGGTGCATGCGGTCAGATTCCTGCAGCATCGCATCCAGTTTCTTCTGTTGTGTGTCGTTCAGCAGCGAACGTGCCTTCGTGATGGTGGTTTCCCGAAGGGCGCGGATCTTTTGTATTTTGTCCTCGCGGGCCAGAGAGCTGTCATTAATAATGCTCATGGCCTGAGTATGCTGGTCCTCAAGCACACTCTTGATTTTTGTCTGCTGGTCGGCACTCAGGTTGAGTTCCTGCGTGAGCACGCGGACCTGATCGTCGATGCTCGGACGTCCTGGTGAGGCTTGCGACTGCTGCTGCTGGTCCGGCGATGCGGCCTGAGGTTGGCCAGGCTGGGTGGTGCCAGGAGCGGTCTGCGCCGGCTGCTGCATTGAACCCTGCGACTGTGGAACCTGCCCGGGCTGTGCAGATCCCTGCGAAGCGCCGCCGGGATACTGGCTGGCGAAAGCCCCAGTCGCCAGCAGCGTAATAAACGTTAACAATTTTCTTTTCATGCTCTTCATGGAATTGTGAGCTCCTCAATATCGTTCCCAATTCGCTGTGTGATGCTGATTTTTGATACCGGGAGGGAAGAAAAAGGTGAATAAAGGCAGGCAACTCTCTTCCGCTGGCTTGCTGACTTGGCTCCTCAGAGGCGCAGGAAAAAGAAAGGCATCCTGAACACAGGATGCCTTTGTGCAAAGCCGAGTGGAGGTTTTATTTGGGCCTGCTTTCATCCTTGCTCTGGGCGCCCTTGTGATGATGCATTCCCTTGTGCTCGCCATTTTCGTTTTGCATCATCTCTGTGAGTTGCTTCTTCTGCTCATCGTTCAGAATGGGATCGATTTGTGCGCGCGCGTCCTCCATGGACGTTTTCATTTTTTCGTGCTTTTGTTCCATGGAGAGGGACTGGTCTTTCATGATGGTGTCCCGTTGCTTGAGGTGTTCTTCAAGAATGGGTCTGATTTTGGCTTTCTGATCGTCAGTGAGGTTGAGTTTCTGCGAGAGCATCTGCAGATGCTCATCCACGCTCATCGGACCGTGGGCGTGGCCCTGGCCCATATGCTGATGTTCGTCGCTCTGTGCCGGCTGGCTCGGCTGGCTCGTCTGGCTCTGCTGAGCCCACAACGCCACCGCCAGCGTGCAAACTGCAAACAACAGAACTTGTCTGATCTGCTTCATGTTCGAGCTGCTCCTTTGTTCCGTATCTTTATGAACAAACTGCACCCGGGAATAACCTTTCCTGCTTCTAATGAGAACACAAAATGCCCCACGTTGCTGCCGGTGCTCGTTAGAAGCTCTTACTGTGAAGATGCGGCGAATTCGCGGTCAGTTGGCGCTAAGCCGCTTAACAGCCGCGCTCGGGCGGTTCGGACTGTAGAACCCAGGCACTTACCTTTGTGGCATCGCTTTTTTCGCCTGGCGGGCGTGGTGCGCGGGAGTGTGATGCGGAGGCTCACTGATGCCCATCAAGTCATCAAATTTCTTCTTCTGCCCGGTGCTCAGAAGGGTGCGAATTCTGGCATTGTTCGCATCTTCAGCCATTTTCAGCTTCTTCGATTTTGCGTCTTGCGAGAGCGATTTGCTCAACAGAATGGCGTGCCGCTGCTTCAGGTACTTTTCAAGAATTGGCCTGATCTTATCCCGCTGCGGGTGCGTCAGGTGAAGTTGCTCGGTCAGCATGTGCAGATGATCATCAGCATTGACAGGACGGTTCAGTGGCATTGGCATCGGCTCAACCTTGAAGCCGCTCGGCGTCTGTTGCGCCCACAAAGTAGCGGCCACCGTGCAGAGAGCCAGGCAAATAAGTTTGCTGACGTTCATCATTCCTGAGTTGCTCCTTGAAGTGCTACGCGAATGGAAATCGACCCGCAAACAAAGCCGTAGCGCGCTATCGCAATTCTGTTGTACTTAGCTTAATGAAAACACAATACCGGCGAAGTTGTCGCTCAGCAATTTATCTCAGGTTCGGGCCGCTACTTGAGCCATCAATTGGCGTCGTCGCCCAATCCCAGGCGGCGCATGAGCTGGAGAGTCGCGTTCAGGCGCTTGTAATCGCCATCCCCGAGGGCAATGAAGCGGAAAGGATGCGCCTGCGGACCACCTTTTTGCTGGCGCAGAAACTCGACCAGCCCGCTTACCGGTCCAAGAGTGGTATTCAACTGGACTTCAGCGATGTTGCCGGCTGCCACCATGGGCGGAAACTTAGCCAATCCTCCGGTGAGCGAAAGCCGCTGTAGCACGGCCGGAACAATGGCGCCGTCAATATTGAAGCGGACCTTTTCATCATTGGGGACGCGCACGCGCGGAGAACGTTTCTTCGTGTGGGATTGGGGAAACTGCGCCATGGCGAGAATCATGCCACCGCTCCTGCAACGTTTGAAGATTACTGAAGGGTTCGCCCCGCCCGCTCGGATGCTGGCCTGAGGTAATCTTTGGCAGTTCCAAAACAGTGCTACAGTAGCGCTCCCTGCTCGCCAGATTTCGCAATCCTAAGACTTTAAAGAGGGGCGGCGGTTCGCAAGACCCGCCCCAACCCCTTCTCAACAGCGCTCCGTATTCAAGCCGCCCATTACAATAACCACGCGTGAATTTGCCTCTCAACAAGCTGCCGATTGACCAGTTGTTTTTTCTGATCGACTTCCTTGGCGTTTTTGTTGGCGCACTCGGTGGTGCGCTCGCGGCGGTGCGCGACACCCGCTACAAATACGATCTGGTGGGCGTTACCGGACTGGCACTGGCATCAGCGCTTGGCGGCGGCATCATTCGCGACCTCATTTTGCAACAGGGCCCGCCTCTGGCTTTCGCTGACGTGCGATACCTGATCACAGCGTTGGCAGGAGCCGTGGCAGGAATGATTTTCGCTTCTCGAATCAGCAAGAGCACAGAACGGGCAATCATTATCATCGATGCCGCAGCGCTTGGACTGTTTGCTGTATCCGGGAGCACACGCGCCATTAACGCCGGTCTGCGACGCCTGCCTGCCTTGTTGCTGGGTGGCGTAACCGCTGTGGGCGGAGGTAGCCTACGTGATGTGCTCAGCGGGCGCACACCCAAGATTTTTGAACGCGGAGAACTGTACGCGATTGCCGCTGTATTCGGATCGGCAATGTTCCTGTTTTGCGACTGGGTCGGGCTGACTCGTGAGATTTCCACCCTTGCCGGCACGCTGGGAGGATTCGGGCTCAGGCTGCTGGCCTTGCGGTTCCACTGGGAGACGCGGCCTCTGCGGAGCGAGCCTTGAAGCGCTGGAGCACAGACACGTACGCAGATATCAAAGCAGTGAATCCGGAAGCGCCATCTCGACGCGAGTCAGGCATTACTCTCGGTCCGGGCTTCAAGCCCGGCCTGGATGCGAGCGCATGGCGAAACTTGCGATCGGTATTCAGTTATTAATCCTCATCCGACTGCCAGCCGAGGTGTTCCGACTGAAGTCTATACACGGCAATGCATTGACTCTGACTGCAGTCGACCCGTTTATCCGTGGTGATCTGATCACCGCAATCTGCACGGCGGCGGTCCGTCTTCTTCTATTTCTGGAAGAAGCCTCAGGGAGCGATCTGGATCGCGGCAGCCAATGTGTTGACGCTGATGGCTTACAAGCTGTTCTTCATGTGAAGACTCTTGCCATGCGCACGATGGGCAGGGTAAGGCCATCAGCCAGAGGGACTTCCAGCGTCTCCAGCGGTTCGTAACCTTTGCGGTGGTAAAAAGGGACTCCAGTCAGCGTGGCGCCCATTTCCAGCCGGGTGAACCCCGCCGACCGGGCGGCGGCTTCACAGGCCTTGAGGATCATGCTGCCAATTCCATGCCGCGCCCAGCCGGGATGAACGAAAAATGCACGGATCCTGGCTGCGTCTGTGCGCGGATCTAGAAGAGAATCTTCTCTTCCACTCCAAACATCGCCGCCAAAGAGAGTCTTTCGCTTGCTCCAGCCGCCACAGCCGACGATCAGGGCACCGGCGCCGTGCCCTTCATCAGAAGCGCTCTCCACCGCAAAGTACGTTCCGTCGAAAATCAACTGGCTGTCGACCCCATACACCGTTTTGAGCGCAGCCTCCAGTTGCGCGGGCGTGTAATCCTGCGCCTGGAGCCCGCGAACCGAAGCGTCAATCAGCCGACGAAGCACGGGAACGTCGTCGGCGACCGCAAGACGGAGATGGAAGAGGCTGCTCATCCGAGATGATTCATTCTATTCTCAGCTCCATATTTTTTAATGGAGGTGATCTCCGGCGGGACGATTCTGCGTATTGTCTATTTACCAGCGCGGTACCAACCCTTTCGTAACCCTTGTTAAGCTGCTACTCTGGTTTCGCTCTGGAGTTCGCGCCACGTCCGATTTGGCCGACCCACTGGTTACAAGCAGACCTCCTTTACTCGCGTCCCAGATCCTGGCCGAACTGGGACCGGTGCTGACGGGCGAGCGCGACCTTGCGCACACCGCCGCGGCGGCACTGGAGATTGTAATGGCGGCCGTACGCGCCGCCTCGGGCGCTCTCTTCCGCTTCCAGGAACAACCCGCCATGCTCAGCTCGATCGCGTCATCGGGCTTCGTGGTATTTCCCAAAACCGCTGTTTTTCCGCTGCAGCAGAAGCACGTTCATGCGTTGACCACCGTGCCCTCGCCGCAGAGGATCGTTCGCGAGCGCAGCGACATCTTCCTCAGCTCGTCCGGCAACATCTCCAGCGTATGGTTTCGCGCCATTGCCCCGCTGAAGGTCCGCGGCAAATTGATTGGCGCGTTGATGCTGGGAGAACGCGAGGGAGGCATCGAGTACACGCCGGAAACACTCAAGCAGCTTGGCGATCTGGCGCCGTTTATCGCTCTGGCTATTTATAACCACCAGCTCATGATGTCTCTGGAGCAGCGTACGGCGGAAAATCTGAAGCTGATTGCGTCCGTGCACTCGTTCTGGGATGATGCGCTGGCTGCATTCGCCGCCACAATTGACGTGAAATCAAAAGAAATGCACGGCCATTCGCTGCGTGTGGGGCGCTACGCTGCCGGGATTGCCGAGGCACTGGGGATGGGCACAGGCGAGGTTGGCGAATTGCGTGCCGCGGGCTACCTGCATGACATCGGCAAAGTGACAGTAGACAAGCACATCTTCACCAAGCCGGGAGCGCTGGAACCGCTGGAGTTCCAGGAGATGGCAGACCACACAGTGCTCGGGCATCGCATTGTCTCCACGGTTCAGTTCCCCTGGCCTACCGTGCCCGAGGTGGTCCGTTCGCACCACGAACGCGCGGATGGCTCCGGGTATCCGGATAAGCTGCACAATGAAGATGTGTCCATGCCCGTGCGGATCGTCGCTGTGGCGGACACGTTTGACGCCATGCTGAGCGAGCGCCCATATCGCAACAGAATGTCGCTGGGCGAGGCTGCGGCGCAAGTGAGCTGGCTGGCTCCAGCGAAGCTGGATGCGGATGTGGTGCATGCGTTGCTGGTACAGCTCCGCCGCGATGCGGTAGCCATGATGTCGCCGCCCCGCCCCTGGGCGCCACAACCCGAGCGCGGACGCAAACCATTCCTTGATCCTGTGCATCCGTGCAACATTTCTCCCACCGACATCGACCACCTGGTTTCCGACCTGAACCATAGAACAAACCGAGGCAAGATCAGTCTCACGTAATCTTTCGCCGCACACAACTTTTGCTTAACCTCGGGTTATTGTTCTCTGGAATCTGAGAGCACCTGGAGCCGTCTCATGCCCGCCACTCGCAAAGCATTGGCACTGCTGGGCCCTGTGTTGCTGATATTCACTGTTGCGCCGGCCGCGAAGGATGAAACCAAGCCGGCCCCTATGGCCCAGAACAAACAGATCATTCACGCGCTGAACCGATTTACGTTTGGCGTCAGGCCCGGAGACGTGGAGCGTGCGCGTGCCATGGGGCTGGACAACTGGTTCGAGCAGCAGCTTCATCCTGAACGCATGAACGATGACGCGATTGAGGGGCGCCTTGCTCCGCTGCGTACGATCAAGATGAGTCCGAAGCAAATGGCGGAGAACTTCCCACCGCCGCAGGCACTCAAAGCTGTTGAGAATGGCCGGCAGCCTATGCCGCGCGATCCTGCCAAACGCGCCATCTATGAATCGCGCATCGCTGCCTATGAGGCGCGACAGCAGAAAAAACAAGAGACCGCGAATGACGGCGCGGAAATGAAAGCCGCAGATAAAACAAGCCCACCAGCCAACTTGAAGCTGGACGCAAACGATGCCTCGATGAGTGATGGCCAGCCCAGGGCGCAGCAGCAGAATGAGGAAGAGGCGATGTATGCCGATCGCGAAGACGCTCTGCTCCAACTCCAGCCGGACGACCGCTACAAGAAAATTCTCAAGATGGATTCCAGCGAACTGCTGGATCTGTCCAGAACCTATCGCGGACAGCGCTTATTCAAACTCACCAACGGTATGGGGCCGGAGCAGCAGGAAACCGTGGAGGCCATCGTTAACCCAAATCTGGTCGTGGTGGGAGAAGTCTCGCAGGCCAAGCTGCTGCGCGACATCTACAGCCAGCGCCAGCTTGAAGAGGTGATGACCGACTTCTGGTACAACCACTTCAACGTTTTCGTCGGCAAAGGCCTCGACCGCTACATGGTGACCAGCTATGAGCGAGATGTGATCCGCCCGCGTGCGCTGGGAAAATTCAAAGATCTGCTGGTGGCCACAGCCAAAAGCCCTGCCATGCTGTTCTACCTTGACAACTGGCAGAGTGTGGGTCCGGACTCCGATCTCGCTATTTATGGCCCGCGTGCGAACATGCGTCGGCAAAGGCGTTTTGCCCGGCCGCGTCCGCAGGCGAAGAAGCGCCCAACCGGACTGAATGAAAACTACGCGCGCGAAATCATGGAACTGCACACTCTCGGCGTGGACGGCGGTTACACCCAGAAGGACGTAACGGAACTGGCCAAGCTGCTGACCGGCTGGGGTATCGAGAAGCTGCAGCAGGGGGGAGAGTTCAGGTTCCGCGAGATTGCGCACGAGCCGGGAACCAAGTACTTCCTCGGGCACAAGATTCAAGAAAACGGAGAAGCCGAAGGCATGGAGGCACTGGATATCCTGGCGCACCATCCTTCTACGGCCAGGTTCATTTCACGCAAGCTGGCGACGCGCTTTGTTTCCGACAATCCGCCGCAAGCCCTGGTGGACCGCATGGCTGACACGTTCCTGAGGAAAGACGGCGACATTCGCGAAGTGCTGCGCACCATGTTCAAGTCGCCCGAGTTCTGGTCGGCAGACGCATATCGGGCCAAGGTGAAGACGCCACTTGAATTCGTCGCCTCAGCGGCGCGCGTATCCGGAGTGGACGTGAAGAATGCGTTGCCGCTGGTGCAGGCCCTGATCCGCATGGGCATGCCGCTTTATGGCATGCAGCCGCCGACCGGGTATTCGATGAAAGCGGATGCGTGGGTGAACTCGTCCGCTCTGCTGAACCGCATGAACTTTGCCCTGGCGCTGTGCTCAGGAAGGATGCCGGGGATGGTTGTGGACCAGCAGGCATTGCTTCATGGGGCAACACCCACCGATGCGCAAGATGTACTCGCAGATTTGGAGAAGGACATTCTGGTCGGCGATGTTTCCGCACAGACACACGCTGTCCTGCTCAAACAGTTAAACGATCCTGAGGTGACGCGGCGCAAACTGGATGATTCGAGACGGCCGCCAAACGTTGGGGCGATTGCGGGATTGATTATCGGCTCGCCGGAGTTTCAGAGACGGTGATGGTGCTGGCGGGCAACTGAAAGGAGTTGACGAACCTAGATGAGCATCACTCGAAGAGTCTTTTTGAAAAATGGCGCCCTGGCGATTGTTGGAACCAGCATCGTCCCGAGCTTTCTCACACGCGCAGTGTATGCAGCGGAAAACGCCGCCGGCGCGGGAGCGAAACGTCTGGTGGTGCTCTTCCAGCGTGGCGCGGCAGATGGCCTGAACGTCGTGGTGCCGCACGGCGAAGAGGCGTATTACTCGATGCGGCCAAACATCGCTATTCCGCGGCCGCGCAGCGGTACTGAGTGTGTGATTGACCTCGATGGATTGTTCGGGCTGCATCCCTCCATGTCGGCATTCAAGCCACTGTGGGACCAGAAGCATCTTGCTATCGTGCATGCGGCCGGCTCGCCGGACAACACGCGCTCGCATTTTGACGCGCAGGACTATATGGAGTCCGGTACGCCAGGGGTCAAATCCACGGAAGATGGCTGGCTCAATCGCGCGTTGGCCGGAGTGAATGATCCGGACAAGTCTCCTTTCCGCGCTGTGGCCATGGGGGGTACGTTGCCGCGCACCCTGGCCGGTTCGATTCCCGCCGTCGCCATGAGCGATATACGCAGCTTCGGAGTGGGCGCGGGCGGACCCGGCGCTCAGATCGCGAGCAACACCTTTGAAGCCATGTACGAGCAATCCGTGGACGCGGTGCTGCACGGCAGCGGCAATGAAACCTTTGAAGCCGTGAAGATGCTGCGCTCGGCCGATCCGGAAAAATACCAGCCCGCGCCGGGCGCCGACTACCCGCGAGGCCGATTTGGCGATAGTTTGCTCCAGGTTGTTCAACTGATTAAAGCCAATCTCGGAGTGCAAGTGGCGTTTGCCGACATCGGCGGGTGGGACCATCACGTGAACGAAGGCAGCGTGCAAGGCCAGATTGCCAACGTGACGCGCGAGTTCTCGCAGGGCATTGCCGCGTTCTGGAATGACCTGGGCGATCTGGGTGAAGACACCGTGATCGTCACCATGTCAGAGTTCGGGCGCACTGCGCGAGAAAACGGCAACCGCGGCACCGATCACGGCCACGCCAACGTCATGTTCGTGTTGGGTGGACCGGTGAAGGGCGGCAAGGTGTATGGTCGCTGGCCCGGACTTGCGCCAGAACAACTCCACGAAGGCCGTGACCTCGCGCTCACCACGGACTTCCGTCAGGTTCTGGGCGAAGCCGTAATCCGGCATCTGGGGAATGAGAATCTGGAGAGGGTGTTTCCGGGATTTGAGAGCCGCGGGTTTTTGAAGTTCTTGGGCTGAAATCCACCACGGAGACACGGAGGCACGGAGAAAAGCAAAAGTTCGACGCAGATTTACGCAGATGAACGCTGATCACGTCTTGATCGTAGAGCTGTATCACACGGAGTCGTACGAATTGGCTGATCCAGTCTTCAGTGATACTTGTCCTGTTTTTCTCCGCGCCTCCGTGTCTCCGTGGTGAAGACTACGCATTTTTCTTCTCGACCTTGGTCCACGTGTCCTTCAGCGCAACCGTGCGATTGAAGACCAGTTTTTCAGGAGTCGTATCCGGGTCCACGCAAAAGTAGCCCAGACGTTCGAACTGGAAACGGTCGCCTGCTCGGGCGTTCTTCAACGACGGCTCCAGCTTCGCATTCGCAACAATCTCCAGGGAATTTGGATTCAGATTGGCCGTGAAATCCTTGCCTTCCGGAACGTCGTTGGGATTGGGGTTGGAGAACAGGTTGTCGTACAGCCGCACTTCGGCATCCATGGCGTGTGCCGCGGAAACCCAGTGAATGGTTGATTTCACTTTGCGTCCATCTGGCGCGTTGCCGCCGCGCGTTGCCGGATCGTAGGTCGCATGCACCTCCACCACTTCGCCCTGCGCGTTCTTGACCACGCTTTGCGCCGTAACAAAGTATCCGTAGCGCAGCCGGACTTCTTTGCCCGGCGACAGGCGGAAATAGCCTTTGGGCGGAACCTCACGGAAATCGTCTTGTTCGATGTATAGCACGCGGCTGAAAGGAACTTTCCGCGTACCGGCGGATGGATTTTCAGGATTATTGATCGCATCCATTTCTTCCGCCTGCCCTTCAGGATAGTTATCGATGACCAGCTTCAACGGCTTGAGCACGGCCATAACACGCAAAGCGCGCTCGTTCAGATCGTCGCGCACAAAGTGCTCCAGCATCGCGAGCTCAAGGGTGCCTTGGGTTTTGCTCACGCCAATATTCGCTACGAACGTCCG
>DATNDP010000085.1:0-6217 GCA_035553195.1 Candidatus Acidiferrales bacterium | reverse complement strand
TGAAAGCTCTTGCTTGTTCCATCGCCAATTGCGATCGGCTGGCCTGAGTACACCGAGTCCTCAAGCCGCCCGGTCAGGTCGGATTCGTTTAAAAGAAAATCATCAAACTGCCCGCCGCGCGCCAGAAAAAAGCCGACGAGGGTTTCCAGGGGCGTCTGCTCGTTTTCGTCGCGCGACTTGGGATCGTTCAACAGATATTCATAGCTGAGGGTGAACTCCCAGATGGGATTCTGGAAATTCTGGACTCGCACCTCGCGCCCGGCCACCGACTCCTGGATCTCAGTGGAGAACGTAGGGGTCTTCGTAACCGACCACGCCAGCCCGCGAATTTTGGGAAACAGTACGTTGCTCATAAAAGTAAAAATGCCGCCCGCAGGCGGCTCGTATTTTGAAGAGATGTTCGGCAAAGACGACGGCCGGTACGGACTCAGGCTGTTACAGGCGACCGTTTTCTCAGCATGCGTGAAACTTCCTGGCCAATGAGATTGGCGTGGCGGCGAAGATGCGCCTGAAAGGATTCTGCATCAACGGCGCTCACAGAATGGTTCACCACTACAGTCACGCCGCCGCCACCCCCGCCCTCAATGACGCCGCGCATCCGGTCGGCTACACCCGCAGGCAGCACCATTTCATTGCGATGCAGCATCGTAAGCTGCTCGGACGGAACAATGTATTGTCCTCCCTCAGCCGACCCGAATGCCGTGACCGCAGCAAACGTCGCTGCAGCGGCGATCGGCGCGAGTATAGGACCAACTATTGGCGTATGAACCACGGACTCCCATGCGGCTTTGGCGGCGCTGTAGGCTGTGCGCTCGTCTTCCTTTGCGTGGGCCGCCTGGCTGGCCTGGTCTTTGGCTCTTTCTGTTGTCGTGTGAATGGTGAGCTCCATCAGCTTGTGCTCGGCGAACGACATGAGCTGTTTTTCCAGGCCGTCGACGAATTTGGCCGCCATCCCGTCCACCAGTTTCACCCAGGCCTGGCTGAGCGTCTGGTGTCCACTGACAACGCCGTTGATGAATGTACTGAAGGCGCCGGAAATACCTTTGAAAGTCTGGTCCCACAACTTGGTCCGTTGCTGCTGGACTTCCGCTTCTTTCGCTTGCAGCTTCTTGTGCATGGCATCCGTCGCCTGGATGATGTGATTGGAATTGTTGTTGATTCCAGTCATTAGGATGGAAAGCTGCTGGCTGTTGAATTGCTGAGCGGAGGCATTGATCGCGGCAAACGATTGCCGGTAGTCGGCAACTACCTGCTGGCCGGCCAGGCGGGTCGTGTCAATTCGATCTTTCTGGGCTTGGACGGTGATTACCTGCTCCTGCCTGGCCTGTGTTGTTGCAGCCGCCACTCTCAACTGAATATTCTCAGTTTCAGCAGTACCTGCCTGTAACAGCCGAAGGATCGTCAGACGGAGAGAGTCAACCACGGATTGGCGAGTGCGATACTCCTCAGTCACAGACTTTTGGGCATCTGCTTGGCTTATACCCAAGCTAGCTTGCGTTTCGGGATTGGTCGCATCTACGAGCTTTTCGACTTCTGCTTTCTTTTCCTTTTCCAAGCCGCTCTGAACAACAGCAAGGCGGGCCGTGATCCCCTTACCAGCCGCGAGAAGTTGAGCGTTATAACCTGCTACCAGTACCTCCAACTCTCTTTGTAACGATTTCTGCTGCGCCGCTGTGCCATGCTCAAGCATCGCCTGATTCTTAAGATTAAAATCCGCAATGGCGATTTGTTTCTTATTTAGAAGGTCCACGAATGAATCAATTTTCGGCGCAAACTCCTCCGAAAGGCCGCTCGTTTCCGCCTGGCCTGCCACTAGCGACTTCAGGAATCCGACGGACTGATTCTCCAGCAACTCCCTTTCCTTAAGCAAAGCGTCACGCAAAGATGCGGTCAAATCCTCTGCGCGGCTCGACGCTTCGATCAGAGCAATCGCAAGTTGGTTCGTTGGTTGGCGCCCTTGGAGAATGGCAATCTGGTCCTGCAGTTTCAAATTTTCATTCGTAATGGCGCTCGCCGTTCTTCCGATGGAAACCGCTGCCTGTTCAAAGTCTTCGCGCATCTGGCGCACTTCAGTCTGCAGTTGCTTTATCTTTTCTGCAGCTTCAATGGCAAGGTTTCCGATTGCGCCAACGGTCCCACCAACAAGGTCAAAGGCGTCTTTGACGTCGTGCAAAGTAGAAAGAGCATCCTTGGCATCAGTCTTTACACTCAGGTTGATTTCATTATCGGCCACGGCTCAACTCCGATCCTGCTTCTGTTTGAAGCAGCAACTGCCAAAAATTGAGGCAGCCCGCGGGCTGCCTGGCAAAAAACCAACTGCTCTCCTATTTATCAATGGCCCAACCGTCACCCGATTTCTTCAGAGTTGCCTTGTCCTGGTGAGGCCCTGTACTCGCGGTCATGTCGCCTAGATTGAAAGAGGATTGGCGTAAAAGCGGATTTACGCGTTCTATTTGGGGAGCAAGCTCAAGGCGCTCCTGGTCGGAAAGGTTATCAACCAGCTTGACTCCATCCGGCTCCAGGGTCCACTTCCAGGTAAATATCGCGGCAGACTTCTCGCTTGTGACAGGCTGCAGGCTTACTAGATCGACTACAGCTCTGGAAGCAACGGGGAGGGCAACCGATTGGTCATCACAGCCACCCTTCATAATGTGCGGCGCTTTTGCCAAAGCTGCGGCGAGCTTCGGACTGGGACTGATTAAACTAACCTTCCAAAATCCTGGGCCGTCTTGGGCGATATTGATCAAGCCGGACTTCTGCGCGGCCCTGTACTCAACCACGCTTGTGAGATCCGGCGTCCGGACCAGCCCCACGATCGGAGTACATTGGCTGCCGACGCGCCCAATATAGAGCCGCAGCACGAGAGGATCGTGCTTAAAGCTTTGATTCAGAGCTTCGATTGCGGCTTTCTCGCTCCGCCCGCGCGAGCAACCGTTTAAGGCGGCAACTACAATTAGGAACGGCAACATTGCAATGAGGCTCAGCCGCGGCGGTCGCGTTTTCAGCGCCGCAATCCTATTCTTGCTCTGGAAATGAATCGGCTCTGGTAACATCTGTGTCTCGCCTCCTGGCGAATAGCAAAGTTAGACTGTTTCGGCGACGCCGAAATTCACCACATTTCAAAACAAAGCCAGCCCGCGCCAGAGCTGCACTTGTGAAAAGTAAATCCTCTATGGCATTAGAAACTTGCAGGAAGGTTCCTGCGCCATCAGGTCTTTCAAATTCAGAACAGAAAGTTCGTAGACTTGAGAACCCGAGTCTTTAGGCGTGTATTCAAATTTCATGGTTTTTGCCGCCAGGAGATGGCGGACGAATTCCCTGGAATGGCGCTCCACCAGCATGTGTCCGCCAACGGGCCATTGTTCCGATTGTACCGGGCCATCATCAAATCGCAGGCGCACGTGCCCGTCAGGGGCATCGTTAATTTTGGCGGTGACATCGATATCCGTTTTGCACGGGACCATAAGTTCAATTCCAATATCCCGCCTGCTCTGCCAGCCATCGTAGATTGGCTGAGCAAAGACTCTGAAGCTGACATCTCTGTGTCCATCCATGGGATCAACCACCACGGACTTCTTCCAGTTCCTGCCCTGCAGGTAACGAAACACCTCAATGTCCTTATCACTGAATCCAGCTTCACGCAGTTGGGCATCTGGCTTATCGCCCTTCAGCTTGGTGGATGCCAGCTGCTCATCCGAAACGGCCCGCTTTCCGTCGGATGTTGGCTTCTCTTGTGCTTGTTTCGAGCAACCTGCAATCGCCAACGAAACGAGGAATATCAACACCAAAGTCCAGCGCATAGTCTCCTCGGAACCCAATTTCTTTATGATGGGGCGAAAGTGTAGCAAACAGGGCAGCTTGGAGCAATCACTTTTTATTCCGGCGCGCTACGGAGGCCAGCAACAGCACCACCTTTTTACTGCTTGTAACACGCCGGCAGCTTGTTGCCGCATGTCCCGCCAATACTGCGAATCGCCTGCTGTAACTCGCCAAAATTCCCGGTTTGCGATCTCGGTCGCCGGGCTGCTTTCGGCCCCATCAGGTATGCGCTGACTAACACGTGCGTCGGCGGGTAGTCACTCCAGTAGATGAACAAATCATTCGCTTCCCACAAACTCAATTGATCGATTTGGTTAAACGTCCATCCGGTAACGGTTGCGATATGGCCATAGATAAAGGACCAGTCAGCTAGACCGTTACCGGCGAGCCTTCCCCCGCGGCAGCCTGTTTGAGGCCGGAAACCTCCAGCACAGCGGTTAACAGCGTGGTGAAATCTTCGAGCGTGAGGCCGTTCTCCAGCGCATCGAGCGACAGGTCCTGATGCACCTTGCGAAGCGAGCTCAGGATCGCAGGCAAAAGCTTCAGCAGCGAAGCCACACCTTTGCCTTCTTTGTCTGCTGCTGCCTGCGTCAACAGGGGATCCAGCTGGCGAAGCTCGCCCAAAGTTAGCGACGAAGCCGTGAGTTGGCCAATGGAAGTGGAAACGTTCTGTTGCTTAAGCACTGCTTTATCTCCTCCATGCAATGTGAATTCCAAGATGAAGGCCCAGGCTCATCACCCGGGCCTGGGATCCAACTGAACCAGGCAGTGGCTTGCGATCGCTGCGCGTTTGAAATGCAGCGCGATTCCGGCGCCTGATTGAGCTGGAAAATCAAGCTCGAACTTGTTACTCGTTGGAGTACATGTCCGCGACCTGGCCGGCCGCATTCGCAAAGGCTTCAAAGTCAAACTCGGGGATAATGAAGTCCTCCTGTTTGGTGGCAAAGCTCAGTTTGGACGCGATGACGGAATAGAGCAGAATCGAGAACTGGTTGGTGTTATAGGCGCTCTCCAGCAAGACCTGGATCGTCGGTGCGAAGCCCATCAACTGGTTGGTGATGTTGAGCTGCGTCCCGCTGCTGGCGGCCGTGAAGGTGTACGAGATCAGAACTGAGGAACCGGTCTCGGCTGATGCAAACGTGTAAACGCCCGTTGCTGTGTTCACGCTGTACTGTCCCGTCGCCGGGCTGGCCGCAACCCGCGTGAGCGGAACTCCCGCATTGGGGCCAGACGCATAGCGCACGCCCCAATCCTGTTTGAACGTGGCTGAGTTGGCCACCGTAATTTGAAAGGGCGTTGCAGGGACGGTGGCAGTTTCATCCAGCGCTGTCTTCACCATGCCGGTGCTCATCGGCTGGCCGAAGAACAGGTCGTTCATCATCTTGCCGTTGATGGAAGCAAACTTGGCCTTTCCGCTGATTTTGCACTTGCCGCGGGCCACGGCTTCAGGAAATTGTTTTTGTCCGTAAAGCTGCTTTACGTCGCCGGAGATATCAACGGAGACGTCCTGCAGCGTGCCGAACTTCATGGGTGTGGGGTTGGGCGCGGTGTTGCCGCCGTTGGGAAAGCCAAACAGCGTGCCTGAGCCAAACTGATACATGGGTAACTCTCCTTTTCAAAGTGGGAGTGGTCAGGCACTCCCAGAAAATCGGGTGATCTGGTGATCGGGAGATCGGGTGATCTGAAATTGCCGGCATCGCACGTCATCGCCGACATCGCGCGTGATTGGTCTTTTTTAAGAACTCACCGCGGAGACGCGGAGGCGCGGAGACGGTCGGGTCATCCGGCGATAGATCCATCCGCGCCTGGGACGAAGATCTAAATACCCTACATTTCGAAATGGACCGCCCTCGGCGCCATTTCAGAAGTGATCCGATTTACGTGCGATTATGGCGATTTCTCTCCGCGTCTCCGCGCCTCCGAGGTGAAAGTCCGAACTAGGCTGTGGTCACGATCTCCACCGGCACCACCGCCATTGCCATCGCACCCTGCACGTTCTCAACGATCTCGATCTTGCCTTCAATGCGGCAGTGCGAGACGATTCCGCCAAGCGATTGCGCCAGGCCGGTACTAGCGCTGCGAATCGCGGCTTCCATGGCATCAAGCAGTGAGTTGAGTTCGGTGGATGGAATCGCGCCTGGGTCCGTGTCGCCCGTCGTGTAAAGAACCAGGTCAACTGTAGCTTTCCAGTTCAGCGGCAGCCCGTTTACAGCCGTGGCCGCGAGTTCATCTTTCTGCACCTGGTAGAGCGCGGGACGGTCAGCGGGCGAGATCTGGCTGGGGTCCTGCCAGCGCCGGCTGACCGTCTTGAACGGTCCAGCCGGCTGCAGGAGGGCGCCCTGCAAAACTGTAAACAATGCGGAATAGATTTGTTCACGAGGAAAGTTCATGGCAGCAC
>DATNDP010000084.1:0-9873 GCA_035553195.1 Candidatus Acidiferrales bacterium | reverse complement strand
AGAATGTCGAGCAAATTGGTTGTTCCGGAAACGGTCGGCACTCGTTGCATGAATGTCTGGAAAAAGACCGCAGGGAGTGTGGAGAATCCGCGCGCGATCTACTGTCACGCATCCTAAACAGCCCGTTACAACCTGTCAACTGTTGACGCTGCCGGAGGTTTCCGCGGCCTACCCCACTCAAAACTACTACAATAAACGCTCGTAGTACGATGCGAGCTGCTGCTGGTCGGGTTGGCTGCCCGAGAAAAAACTTCCCGGTCGGTCCTACGCTATTGATCCAGTAGGTTCCCCAGCGGTCCCAATTCGAGATTCAGGTCCTCTGGACGGAGCCCGAACATGGCCGCTATCTCATGCACTTTAGCTTCCAGTTTCATCAGCGCCTGGCCCACTTCCTCCACCTTGCTGTCATCCAGGGATCCACCCTCCATCCTTCGGATTGCCTGCCGTTCCAGCACCCTCCGCAGAAGCTCGATCAGGCTCAGCACCAGCCGCGCCAGCCCCTGCTCAATGGTCTCCGGCGAACATTCTATCTTCTCGATTCCGGCTTCCCCGGCGGCCTTCAACTCGCGGTTCAGTTCCCCTACCGCGGCAGCAATCTCTTCGGGCGTGATTTTGCGTACTTCGGTCAACGCTGTCCTGCAATCTCCGGCATCTTCACCGCCGAGCTTAGGAATTCAGCTGCGGGCCAGGGACCACTCACGCGCCGCGAGACGCCATCCGGCAGCGGCACCGATCCCACCATATCGCGGAACCGCCCTTCGTTGCCACGCTGAACCAATGCAAAGATGCGCATCCCGCTTTTTACATGCCGAATGTGGACTTCCCGGCTGACCTGCTGAATAGATTCTCTCACCATGGCAGCATGACCTTGTGCAAAGCGCAGCATCCCTGCTTTCTGCTCAAGGTAGGCGCGTCCCGAATCCGAATTGGCAGTCACGCGAGGCGCAATTACGTAGACAACGGCCTCCATCTGCACCATGTCCCGCAGGCGCTCCAGGTCGGACACAAACCCGGTCACATGCTCAGCCGCAAACTTCTTCAGCGACGGGAGGTCATCGAAAACAGAAAGCAGACGAAACGGCACAACCGCAACCCGCCGGAACACGTGCTCGATCACGCGATGAAAATCCACAGCGCTTTGCTGCAACTTGCCTTGCGCAAATGGCCATTCAACTTCCGACCACAACAATTGCAAGCCATCCTGTGCCAGCACGCTCACGGGGGCATTGTCCACACCGGTTTCGGGAGCTGTAGTGCCTTGCCCGTGAAGGAATCCGCAGTAGGCAAGAACCCGCCTCACCGGCCCTCCGGCATGGCATTTTTTTCGCTGGTGTCTTTTTCGTTGGTGTCTTGGAGTCGTAAGTTGCGGAGCGCAGTTTCCACTGAAGTGAGCACCACGTTCAGGCCCAGGTACACCAGATCAACTCCGGCCACGGAAATCACCAGCGATCCATGAATCACCACGCCGGCGTTCAAAACATGATCAATGATGTCCAGAAGCGAGATATCATCTTCCGCGCTTCCGGTCAGCGTGATGGGCTCAAAGTCACTTGGCATCGGACACAAAAGAATAGGGCGGCCACGGGCCTGTCACCTCAATGCGACGGCGGCCCTCCCACTGATTGAGAAAATCCTGCAATACGCGGTCCCACTGGTTGCGCTTCGAACGCGGCACCAGAAACGTTGCCTGCCATAGCAAGCCGGGTTGCGTGCCACTTACCTTTCCGGCGGGAGCGGACTCGGTGGAAACTTTGTCCAGAGCCTCGGCAAACTCCTGAACATCGCGATCGGCGCGCTCAGGCCTCTTCTTTACGCGAGCCGCCTTTTGCTCCAGGTATTCACGGCCAGAGCTAACCGGGGTATCGGCAGTCGCCGGCGACGGCTGCTCCTCAGCAAAGACCTTAACGCCCCACTCGTCAGAATCCGCGATGCGATCAAAGACCTTTGTCAGGGCTGATTTGCGCGACTCCACATCTTTAAGCAAAGCAGCCTGGCTCGAAAATAACGTGCCAAAGCGGGCCGGGACAATGGTTTCTTTATCGGCGATCTCTCCCACCACCTGCTGGTGACGCACTCCGTGGGCCGCCAGCCATTCCAGGTTCTCCATGTTGCTTTCGAGTTCGCGGCTGAAGGCCACCGCGTCTACCGGAGAAACCCAGCAGAGGAATTCTCCGCACGGCACGGCCTCCACCGGATGGACGCCATCCACGCCAGGACTTGCCAGCTTCCCCGGATGTTTATCGGATCCGCGGGAAACACCAAAAAGGTAGAGCGCGCTCTCCGTGGCTACTTTTCGATTTGCCATAGTCGACTGGTAAATTTCTTGAGCGCCGGTCCTCCCGCAATCTCCCCGGGATATTCAGATACCAGATAGATTCGGCGCCCGGCGTGTCTTCGCTGCATCTGCTGAATGGTGGCCATTTGCCATTGCCTGCGACGGTTGCAGCGTGCGCACTTTGTCTCGCCGAGCATCACCCGGTTCACGAAAACCGAATCAACCCTGATCCCGATTTGTTTCAGGGAGGAGAGCAAACTCCGCGTCTGGTGGTCGGGAACCGGTTCCGGCAGCATCACGGCCCACACGCGGCTGCTCTTTTCATCCTGCATAATCTGGATCAGCCTGCGCAGCCGCTGTCCCAGGGAGGCCAGTTCTACTGCCACGTCCTGCGCGAGGGCTAGTGTACGGTGCGCGGAAAGGCTTTTCAACAGCAGCCGCGACCACAGCAGCATGCGTTCCGGCGTGCGCAGCAACTCCAGCGCGTGTCCCGTCGGGGCCATGTCAATGAAGATGCGGCCGGGGCCGGACTCCAGCAGATCCAGCACTCTGAAGATGGCAAACACCTCATCCACTCCGGGCGGGACCACTTCCATCAAGGCAGCAAACACCTGCTTCTCAAACGTAAGGTCCAGGTGCAGCCCGCCGGATTCCATGCTGAGCCCCCCTTCCAGCCTCTGCCGGATCTGGCGTGCCCATTTCTGGTATTCCGAGATCGAATCAAACTCCGAGGCACGCAGGCCGGGGTCTTTCAAGACCGTTGCCGGCTCATCCCCAATTTCCTGCCGGAAAACATCGTCGAGCGAGGGCGCCGGGTCAGTGGAGCAGACCATCACTTGCGGTTTAGTGCCCGATTGACGCGTGTGAAAAGCCAGCGCCGCCGTTATGGTCGTCTTGCCCACGCCGCCTTTTCCCACGGTGAAGGAAAGCGGCGCCGTAGCAGCCGGCCAAACGGCCTTTTCGTATTCGAGCGCGGTGTTTCTGGGAGGTTTCTTTCGCAGGTCACGTCGTGCGTGAGTAAATACCGTTGCGCCAAAACGGCGCAGCAATTCCGGACCCAACAGCGGATTGCCCGGATCTGGTCCGGCCATGATCGGAATGCGTGAAAATCGGGCCTTCAACCAGCGGCTGGCCCTGGCTGCCATCTGCGACCGGCTGCGGCAGTGAGCGCACGCGCCGCCTTGATCTTCTTCTATTACTCGGTTCAGCACGATTCCGCTGACCTTCATCTCCGGCACGGATTTCCGCAGGGCTTCAATACTCCTGGCGGACTCGTTGAGCGAAAAAGTCTCTGGCGTGGTGACCAGCAGGACATCCGCATTCTGCGCGCCAAACGCGCCCTTCACCCGGTCCAGTGCGGTTTGCCAGCGCTCTAGAAACGCCTGCGCCGGCGTGGTGGCGCGTCCGCCAAAGCGTGCAGCGAGCCAGGCATCTCGCCCCGATGCGACGTCAAGAAAATCCAGGAAGCGCTGGAAATGCCCCGGCAGCTCAAACAGCCGCAGCGTGTGCCCGAACGGCGCTGTGTCCACCACAATGTGATCGTATTCGTCACTCTCAAGCAGTTCCTGAATCGCCAGCAGCGCGGCGACTTCTGCCATGCCGGGCAGCGTGGTATCGAGCAGGGGCGCAATCTCTTCCTTGCTGAAGAGGGTTCCGCGCTCCACAATGTCGAGAATCCCTGCGCGATTGCCGGCGAGGAATTTGTGGAATTCCTTCTCGCTATCGATCTGCCACGCCGCAATCTTCCCACGCACCTTGCTGAGCCTTTTAACCGTGGCGCCCAGTTTGATCTGCAATGTGTCAGCGAGCGAATGCGCGGGATCGGTGGACATCAAAAGAACGGAGCTGGTGGGGTGTTGGGCAGCTCGGTGCAGCGCCAGAGCACAGGCGGCAGTCGTCTTACCCACTCCGCCCTTACCTACCACGAATGTCAGCCTTGGCACAAAGGGATTCTACAGAATGGGGCAGATCAGCCCTTCCACTCCGGGCAGCTACTTAGGGGCAGAGTCCTACCACTTCCTTCTAAATCCAATGCGAACAAAAGTGATCTTCAATAAAACCAGAAGTACGCGCCTGAAGCTTTAATTTGCCGCTGCCAGGATTGAGAATGAATCCCAAAATTTCTTCTCTGTCTGCGGCTGAACAACGCTGGCCGGATACATGACCATCACGGCGTACGCATAGCGCTTGCCCCAGTATAAGTTGCCGTCAATCAGCACTTTGGTTTTAGGCATGTCACAAGTCAGGTGATACCAGTGACCAATGTAGTCATCGAGCGCCGGCGCAGGACCCTGCTCAACTTCTACGCTGCACTTGGGCAGTTCCTTGAAAACGGCATTTCTGAAGACCTGGTAGGTAGCATTGTCCACCGTCTGGGAGTTGTTGTGGACCGTATAGATAACGGTGTAAATGGCCGATTCATGTCGCGCCATCAGAGTGTGTGATTGCACGCTGGGATCGGTGCCGTTGACGCTGTCCGCTGGTTGCTGCGGAAACAGGACCGTAAAATTTCCTTCCTTGTTGTCGTATTTCGTCCAGGCATCCGTTTGTGCTGTCAGGGGAAGGGCCAGCAGAAAGACGGCCAAGGCCGCTAAAGCCAGTTTGCGGATCATGTTGTCTCCGGGTTTCAAGTTGATTTGGGCCCAATATTTCGCTGATTCTCGCATGCGTTGATTGGCGGCCAAAGTGTCTGGAAAGGCTACCCGGTTACGGTCGTAACCGTAGAAAACAGCGAGAGGTTCTTTAAGGGTGATAGTCAGGAGAAACGGCAATAGTTGCTTACGTGGTGCCGCGAGGCGAGCCGCTCATTCTCGGCTCGTTATTGAAAGAACACCCCCATGTCGCTGGCCGTCGCCGAAAGTCCCGGCCTATCCGAGACTGACAGAAGCTCCAGAATGAGCCGCAGCGTGCTCTGGTGCTGATAGAGGGTGGTGGAGGTGAATGCCGGCTTCACATGGGCTCCGACCAAAACCTCGGCCACTCTGCCGCCGCCATGTGTGACGTCAGAATCCAGGGCTTCGTCAAATAGGACAATGAACACGCTGTTGGCCAACGCGGGATTGGTGATGAGCGGATCAAGGTTAGCCTTCAGCCAGTTGTCGGCAGCCGCGAGTTTATCTGAATCGGGGCAGGTGGCCGCGGCACCGGCGGGGCAGTCATGGGCGTCATTTTCGGCGTTGGGCAACAGGTAAGCAAAATTTGGCGTCGCGTTAGCAGAAAGATCCGAAGCCAACTGCGTGAGCGGAACAATGTTGGCGGCAAGTACACTGGAGTTCTTTACATCAGAAAAATACACAAATGGGACGTGGTGCTTCAGATATGGATACACGTCCGATCCCAGATACCCCGGCGAGGGCAGGCTTTGGATATAGGCCTTCCATGTCTTGCCTGCGCTTAAGAAGGCCCGCACCAAGTTATCGTCGGTTATCGTGCCGGTGAAGTTGTCATTGGTGGTTTCAAGGTTCCCTGTGGTCAGCATGAAGTAGTTGCCGATCGAGGGGTGCGAGTTGGCGAAATACTGCGTTGCCAGCGCGTGCTGCGAGGCCAGTGAGTTGAGGTACGGCATCGCCGGGCTGCCAATCACCTGCGCAAAACCGTGGTTCTCCAGCATGACAAGAAAAACGTGATCTACGGCGGGTACCGCTGCAGGCGTGGGCGAGGGCGTTGCAGTCGGTGTAGGCGACGGTGAAGGACTGGGCGTGGGAGTGGCCGTCGGCGACGGGCTCGGAGAGGGATTCGGGGTGGGCGTAGGCGTAGCGCTTGGACTGGGCGTTGGGATCGGCGTGGCTGTTGGTGATGGAGTTGGCTGCGCCGACTGCCGATTGCCTGCCAGTTGCTGGTTGCCGCCACACCCACCCACGACCAACACAAGACTGGCCGCTGCACACAACACCTCTGCACGAAGAGAAAATTTCATTCTCTTAAGCCTCTTTCCAGAATCAGAGACGTGAGATGATCCAGAGTTGCTGAAAGGATGCTGCGCCATTTGTCATGACACACCAACGGCACTGGGCGCTCATAGGCGGTGCAACAGAACAGTTCGGCGCAGATTGCAAGTATTGAAGATGTGTTGAAGAGCCGGGGCGGCTGTGCCAATAAGCGTCAAATTCCTTCCTTTTCGGAGCGATTTTGGGGGGTCGAAGATTTGGAAGTTCCTCTCAGCTCACGCCCGGTGATGGCGGAGCAGTTCCTTCACCCGCGCGCGTGAACCGTGGCTGGATCAAAACGACGATTCAGTGCGCGGGTTCAGGATGGGATTCTCGATTGGGAGAAGGTATTCTCCTGGCATGGCTGCGTGGAGAGGGACAGACCCACAGGTGGGGCGCCTGTGCCACACCATACCAATCGGGCACATGGTTGACACTTTGAACCGGGCACATAGTTGACACATTCATCATGAGCCGAACAGCGAGGGCAAGTAGGAAAGAGACATGCCTTGGAATGTGAGCGCTGTGGTGGAACAATGGTTTGCGCTAGAGCAGTTTCACTCAATCACGCGCGATCACATTGCGATGTCCGGGGTCCCCGGAAAGCCCGCTTTTGGCTTTCTGGGGCTGGATTTCAGCGACCCCGGCGATGTCCCCACCCTGAACTCGGCCAGCAGCGGCAGATGATCTGATGCCATCAGGGCCATGCGGCTGCGATGCAGCGAAAACTGCTCCAGGGCCAAGCCACGGTCAAAATACATGTGGTCCAGATGCATGATGGGCAGCACGCCCGGATAAGTCCGTGTGCGGTTCAGGTGGAGCTGGATGTCGACGCTCTCAAACTTCTGCTGCAGCATGCGCGAGACCAGTCCCCGCGTCCACTCATTGAAATCGCCGATAACCAGCCGAGGATATTTCAGCTTTGATGAAAGCAGAACGTCGCGGCTCATCAGCAGGTGCGCCTGCTTACGGCGTTCAAGATATCCCGTACCCAGGTGAATGTTGAAAATGTGCACGATTTTCCCGGGCGACACCTCGATGTCGCAGCGGATGCAGCCCCGAGGCTCGCGCCGTGACGCCGTTAGATCGTAAACCTGAACGTCCTTGACGGGAAAACGGCTGAGCAGCACGTTGCCATAGACGGCTCCCCGCCACTTGCGGGTCTCGCCAATGTGGTATTCGTAGCCGACCGCATCGGCCAGGTATTGTGCCTGGTTCTCCTCACGGCGGCCTCCGCTCAGGCTGGCTACTTCCTGGAGCGCGATGACATCGGCCCCGAGTTCGCGCAGCACCTGCGCCACGCGGTGCGGACGGATGCGTCCGTCCATGCCGCGACACTTGTGAGTGTTGTAAGTTGCAATGCAGAAAACCGAGTCTCTCATCACTCCGGGGCCGTACAGGTTCGAGAATACAGCGGCTACTGTTCGCGGGCAATAATCCAGCCCACCCATTCCTGCGCGCGTTCGAGAGGCCCGCGATGCTGCCATTGATCGAGCGTGACGCGACGCGCCTGTGTCAGGTCTTTTTCAAAGTCGGCTTCAATGTGTCCGGCCAGCGCGGGATCCAGCGCGGCCACGTTCACCTCATCATTCAAACCAAACGAGCGATGATCGAAGTTGGTGGAGCCTACCACGCTCCATTCGCCATCCACCACCATCAGCTTGGCATGGATCATCGCGGGCTCATATTCGTAGATCTCTGCTCCCGCTTTCAGCAAATCGCCATAGGTGCCACGGCTGGAACTGCGGGTCATGCTGTGGTCGCTGTGCTTGCCCGGAACCAGGACGCGCACGCGAACGTGCCTCTCCCGGATGGCGCGCACCATTTCATCACGCAGGCTCTCATCGGGAAGAAAATAAGGTGTCGTCACATCGATTGTCTTCTGCGCCGATGCGATTAAGGTCTGGAACAGAACTCGCGCGCGGGTTGATCCGCCTTCGGAGGGACTACTGTCCACCACCAGCGAGTTGGCGCCGTCTGGGTTGGGCGCGGCAGGAAAATACCTGTCCCCGGCGAGAATTTGTCCTGAAGCTTCCAGCCAGTTTTCCACGAATGTCCCTTGCAGCGCGCGGACAGCGTCGCCGCTGATCTCGAACATGCTGTCGCGCCACGGAGGATCTTTCTTCTCGCCGTGCCACCACTGGTCGGATACACCCGCGCCACCCACGAAAGCCACTTTGCCGTCGATCACGATCAGCTCGCGGTGCGTGCGGTTGTTGGTGCGCGGCCAGTTGTAAAAGCGCACCGGGTGATACCACTCCACCCGTCCACCCGAAAGGCGCAGCGCGTTGAAAAACTTTTTCGGCGTGGAAAGGCTCCCTACTCCATCCAGCACCAGGTTAACCTGCACTCCGGCGCGAGCTCTTTCCGTCAGCGCATCCACGATCCGCTGCGCGATTTCGCCCTTCTGGAAGATGTACGCTTCCCAGTCAATGCTCTTCTGCGCTGCCGCAATCGCGTTCAGTTCCGCCTGGTAGAAAATTACGCCATTCGGCAGCTCTTCAATATGCGTGTGCGGCTGCAGCACTGACCCGCTGAGAGCTTCCAATTCGTGCATGAATTCAGGCGATGTCAGGTCAGCCGGCAACTTGCCTTCGAGCTTGTAATTCGGCACCGGGCCGAACAGCGCAATGAGGACCCAGGATGCAATCGCCAGCATGCTGATAATGGCAAACCAGCGCAACCAGCGGTGGCGCTCAAACTCCCGCGCTATCTCGCCCTCTTTGCCTTTCCTGTGTCTTGCCGGAATTTCTTTGGTTTGGGTAGCCATCTCCGGTCCGTGTACGTCCGCTACATAGTTCAGATGCACGGCTTGGAGAAGGCGAGCTACTCGCGTCCGGCTACTCGGACCAGAACAACCACACCGCTGATTACGCTGATTGAAATGATTGACGGTGATGATTCGTCTCATGGCGAGACGCGATCGGTTCTGTCATTCCGGGCGCAGTTGAACTTGATCCCAGTACGGAATAACCAAAGCAGCGTCGACGAATCTGCTCCGCTGCTCTTGAGCCACTGAACCGGTGGTCTTCAAAAGCAGAATGCGGCTACTCCATGCTGGTGTGGCACAGCCGCCCTCGGCTGTGCTGGATAACAAGTACGTCTACCGCCTGCGCATGATGTCAGGCGCACTTTCGGCCGCAATGGAAACCGGCTGCTGGTGCGAACAATAACTCCGCCACGCGACGGCGAGTCACCTCGTCACGTTTCGTCTTGACGACCGTTCTCGTGAGTGAACCAATGACCATTTTCCAAGCGAGCCTTGCACAGCCGGGGGCGGCTGTGCCACACGATGTTCAGAAGGGTTGCAATAAAAGAGGCTCGTCGTGAGGATCTCGAACGGTGCATCGCGCCCTTCGGCTTTCGTCCACGATCTACAATGGCACTGTGCCCATGCTCTCGGCGCCCAAAACGGTAGCTCGCCTCAACGTTCTTCAGGCCGCCGCCCTGAAGAAAATCCCGTGGCTCGTCCACGGTTTTTCCACGCGCTCGGGAGGGTTTACCACAGCCTACGGCGGCAGAACCCTGAACCTCGGTTTCACCAAGGACGACACGCGCGAAAACGTGGAAAGAAACCGCGCCAAGCTGCTCCTCAGCATCGGGGCCGGCGAAAAACGAAATCCCTGGCCGCTCGTCTCGTTGCGGCAGATTCACTCGGACCTGATCCATGTG
>DATNDP010000083.1:0-6211 GCA_035553195.1 Candidatus Acidiferrales bacterium | reverse complement strand
CGAAGGCCGGACGTTCTATCCATTAGGTAGGGCAAACGACGCCAACAACAGGATGCCGGGTGAACGCGGATGCAGGCGCGGCAGCTCTTTCCAGCTATGCCCGACAGTGCAGGTCCCGGTCGCACCAGGAAAGGGATACTGGCGCACGCTGACGACCGCTCTCCTGGTTGCGGCTCGCCCATTCTTGGGGAGCGCAGGGTCGGGGGAATTGTGAGTAGCGAAACCGGCAGCTCAGTTCGGCGCTATACTTCCATATCAGTTCGTACATGCTGTCCAGGTATTCTTCGTGTTACTGAGCAGTTCTGCATCCGTTAGCGCCCCATTTCCTCGCTGCGAGGGTTGCGTGTCCTGGAGTTGAGGGGTGCTATGGCGGATTTGAATCCGAATCGTCACGATATCGATGCTACCGCTGTAAGTAGCGGGACAGGGGCCACTTCTCACTTCGGCTCCGGTGCCGCTCGACAACCCTCCGCGCACTTTTTTCAACCCGGAACGACCGTTGGAAACCGCTATGAAATTATTGCCCTCATGGGGGAAGGCGGCATGGGCGCGGTTTATAAGGCTCAGGACCGGGAACTGGACCGGGCCGTCGCGCTCAAGACGGTTCGCGCGGATCTTGCGTCGCACCCTGACATGGTCAGGCGCTTCAGGCAGGAATTGATCCTGGCGCGCCAGGTAACCCACCGCAATGTGGTACGGATTTTCGATATCGGCGAGGCCGAGGGCATCAAGTTCATCAGCATGGAATTTGTTGAGGGCGAGGACCTGCGTTCGCTGCTTCAGGAGAAAGGCAAGTTCAGCCCGGACGAAGCGGTAGCCCTGGTAGAGCAGGTTTGCCACGCACTCGAAGCCGCGCATGCCGAAGGCGTTATCCATCGCGATCTCAAGCCGGCGAACATCATGCGCGATCATCATGGCCGCATCGTGGTCATGGATTTCGGCTTGGCGCGCACTCTGGAGTCGGGCCTGACCGAGACGGGCGGTATGGTTGGGACTATTGAGTACATGTCGCCCGAGCAAGCGCTAGGGCAGGAAGTCGATACCCGCTCCGACATTTTCGCCATCGGCCTTATCTTCTATGAGCTGCTGACCGGTAAAACGCCGTACAAAGCGGAAAGCGCGATCGCGAGCCTGCTGAGGCGAGCGCAGGAGCGTGCCATCCCGGTATGCGAAATCGAAGCAGGCGTCCCCCAGATCTTGAGCGACATCGTGGCCCGGTGCCTGGAGCGCGACCGCAACCAACGCTATCAGAGCGCCACCGAAATAATTGCCGACCTCCAGGCCTATCGCGGCGGTGGCGCCATACGGGCGAGCACAGTGCCGGTTTTGGAAGTGTCGCCGCGGCCGAAATCAAGGCGGTGGCATTACGTAATAGCAGCGGTGTTGCTGGTTGCCCTCTTGGGCGGCGGGCTTGCCCTCCGACATGCAGCCTTTCGTCCCGCTACTGCAGGCCTGCCTGCCAAACCGGAGTTGTCGCTGGCCGTGGTGCCGTTTCGTAACGCCTCGGGTGATGCCAAATTGGATTGGCTGAGCCGCAGCCTGGGCGAGATGCTGCGCACGGACATCGGCCAATCGGCGCAACTGAAGACAGTTTCGTCGAACGATGTCAATCAGATGCTGCAAGACCTGCGGCTTGGGCCGCAGGATTCGCTGGACTCGGCAACCATCAAGCATCTGGCGGATTTCACCGGCGCCGAGGTTTTGATTTCGGGCCAATACACGAAATTCAACGAGCAAATACGGCTGGATGTCTGGTTGCAGGATCTCAAGCACAATCGCACCGCACCAGTGAAGGCGGAAGCCTCGAACGAAAGCGCCCTGCCGGCCGCTATAGATCAACTGGCGCAGTCTATCCGGGACCAGTTGGCGCTGCCGAAGGATACGGTCGCGCAGATGCAAGCGAGCGCGTTCAAGCCCTCCACAAGTTCGATGGCGGCCCTTAAAGCTTACAGCGATGGAATGCTGCGATTGAGCCATGGCAAGGACCTGGAAGCACAGAAGGCATTTCAGACAGCCACAGAATCGGACCCGCAATTCGCATTGGCGTTCGCTGCACTGGGCCAGACGTATGCCAATCTCGGTTACGGCGATAAAGCCGAAGAGGCCGCACACAAAGCTGCCGACCTGGCGCAGAAGCTACCGCAGCAGGAACGTGATCGCATCCTGGCGATTGAGGCCCAGGTTTCCAGTGATAACAACAAGGCGATCGAGTATTACACGAATCTGGCCAAAGCCTCGCCAAACGATGCCGATATCCAATTGACGCTCGCGCAGCTGTACAGAAATATCGGAAATTACGACAACGCGCGCGACCACCTGGGAAGGCTCCTGACACAGGAGCCGAAGAATGCGCGAGCACTCGTGGCTTTGGCGGATGTGGAGGCTGAACGGCACAACCCTCGGGATGCGCTCGACTACATCAACCGCGCACTAACCATTGCGGTACAAATGGACGATGATGAACTGCGCGGCCGCGTACTGTACGAGACTGGTTATATTTACAAGTTGCTGAACAGGCCGGATGACGCGTTGAGAAACTACCAGGAGTCGCTTGCCATCAGGCGACGCCTCGGTGAAAAGGCGGGCACGGCTCAAGCTTTGGCTGAGATTGCTGACGTGGAGAATTCCCAGGGTAAACCCGATCTGGCGATTGCGACCTACAAACAGGCGATTCAATTACAACGCGAGATCGGCGACAAGACCTACCTGTCCCACACATTGATGAACCTGGGCGGAGTGTACACGACCCGAGGACAGTACGACGAAGGCCTGAAGAATTTCAAGGAATCTTTGCAGCTGCAGCGGGAGTTGCACAACGAGGATTATGAGGCCTCGTGCCTGAGCAATATCGGCAGCATTTATTTCTTTACGGGGCGTTACGATGATGCCCTCACCTATTATCAGCAGGCTCTCGGCCTGATGCAGAAGCTGAAGAACCAGGGCCAAATGGCCGCGGTGCTGTATAACGTCGGCGATACGGATGCGCGCCTTGGACAGTATGAGGATGCCATCAACAATTATCTGCGCGGACTCCAGCTTGCGCGAGAGTCACATGACAAGGAAATGGCAGCGTTCGGAGCGTACGGTCTTGCCAAGATGTTCACAAGTCAGGGACGATATGGAGCCGCGCTCAGCTCCGGGGAAGAAGCGGTCAAGTACTATCGCGAACTGAAGGATCGCACACCATCTATGGTCCAGGCCCTGGGCGCGCATGGTCAAGTCCTCGCTCTTTTGGGGCGGAGTTCCGGCGCGGAGAAGGTCCTGAAAGAACAACTCAAGCTCGCCCAGGACATCAAGAGCGACATGCACATTGCCCAGGCACTGGAACTTGAGGGAGAACGCCTCTTTTATGATGGCAACGTCAACAAAGCCAGATCGACGCTGCAGCAGGCCCTGCTCACGGCGGCCCGCAGCAAGGATCCGGAGACCACGTTGATGGTGAAAGCAATGCTGGCTGAGGTCACGGTCGCAAGTGGCGCTTCGCGTGGAGCCGTTCCGGAACTGCGCAAGCTTGCGCAGGAAGCCGACGCGCGTGGGTTGAAAAATGTTTCGTCCCAATGTTCGCTGTCACTGGTCCAGGCACTCATCAACGCCAGAGACTACCGGAACGCGGCAGAAGAAGCCGACCGCGTCCGCCGGATGAGCGACAAAATGGGATTTAAGCTTGTGGGAGCCAAGACACGTTACCTGCAGGGCGCGATTCTGCGTGCTATGGGAAAGCCTTCGGAAGCCGCGGAGCAGGAAAAGCAGGCGCGAGAAATCCTGCACGACCTCAGCGAGGAATTGCACGCGGATTCTCTCTTGAAGCGCGCCGATCTGCGGCCAATCGTTTCTCAAGCACAGTAGTTGGCAACCGGGGACACAAAGCCAGCCGGTGTGCGGTTCTGGCTTGCGCGCCTTTACTGGGACCACTCTAGAACTGAACGCTCACGAAGAACACAGCGCCATTCTGCTGAGTCGTCAGCGCAGCGTTGCCCGAGATTACAAATTCGTACGTGCCTATGGAACCCTTGGGCAGCGGCTGCAGGAACGAGGAGTCCGCATTGTAAGAGTATTGGCCGTTGGAGTTGCCGATGAAGAAATTCTGGAACGCTGAGTTGTTGGCGGCAACAACGTTTTCGATCACCTGCTCACCGCTGATGACCTGTCCTTGCGGTGTGGTGTGCTGGACGCGCATGATGGAAAGCCGCTCCGTTGCCGCGTTAGCAGGGCTTAGTTGGGGGCTGAAAGTGAACTTTACGCTAATCGTCGACCCGAACCTGAACTGCGGATTGCATCCAGTCGCAGTCTGGCAGCTGTTTGCGGGGGAACCCAACTGTATTTTTGAGTTCGGGAAGAACAAGTTTGAGTTGAACACCACGTGCTTCGAATTGCCACCACGCAGGATGACCGGGTCCAGGCCGTTGCCACCGTTGAATGGGAAGAAATACAGCGTCTGGCAATCATCCGTTGGATTGGGCGGAAGCGAACCGTATGGCTCGGTAGTCGGATCGCCGGCATTGTCCGTGGAAACGTGAGCCACGCCTGGGAAAACGATTGTGTCCAGAGTGAAGTACGCGAGTGTCCCCTGGAAATTGCATGTACCGCCGGAGCAGAACTGGCCGGAGTTAAGCGCAGCGTCACTTATCTTGTTACTGCATGCAGAGTCGGTGCACGCCTGCTCCAGGTACTGGATGCAGTGAGCATGTCCGGAAGCGTAGTGGAGGCAGGCGGGCTGTGGCACCTGGAATGACGTCGTGTTCGAAGTGGTCGCCGCGGGACACGAAAATGTGCCGGTGAAATTCACGTCTGAGCGCTTGCTTTTCGCGGCGGTTACTTGCAGACAGAACTGCTGGGTCACATTATTTGCGGTCAAGGCAACGCTGTGTGTGCCGAAGTTGTAGAGGTTGGTCGGATGGGCGGGACTGAAACACTGCGCCTGGCTGGTCACGCTGGTTGCAGAGACGCCCAGGCCCAATCCATTGTTTGAAGCCAGTCCGAGTGACGTTTTCAGATTGATCTGAAGCCCTACCGTAAACGATTTTAGAGAGCACGAGGTAAGCGGGTTCTGCGCAGGAGGATCCAGGCGCCAGATCGTTCCCCCGGACCCGCTGTTGTCCTGCGCACTGACCAGATAAATGTGGTTCGAGGAGTCAACCTCCAGAAACCTGCCCTTGTCATTGCCGCCAAAGGGACTGATGCTGTCCAGCAGTGCGCCGCTATTGGCGTTGTAGCGACCCAGGTTCTTGCTGGTTGCAATCAGGATATCGCCGCAGGTATTGATCGCCACTCCGACAGGGGAGTTGATACCGGAGATGAACGGCGTGGACGTACTCGAATACGGGAAGCTGTACTTGAAGAGCCTTCCGTTGGCGTTGTCCACGGCCAGCAGGTCGCCTCTTTTGCCTATATCCGTGCCTTGACCGACGGTTGTTGTGCTTGGACCCGTAACCACCCGCACCGGCGTGGCACAACCCGTTCCGCAACCAAATGGCTTTGAGGCGATTCCCGGAAGTTTCCATACGCCTTGTCCGCTGCGCGTGTTGAACAGCAGATCCAGGCTCGCGACTGAAGAATTACTTGGCTCGCTCACAAAAGTCGGCCCTTCCGGATTGGCCGGATTCGTGCCACTGTAAATGAGTTCGGCGCCCGGATCGGTGCTCGAATCACAGGCCGCCACCACGCCAGGATTTAGCCGCCAGATCTGGCTCGCGGTTGTGCTGGCCACGTAAATGAATCCGTCGGGCCCGACCACGAGGTCTTCGGGGACGAAGGTCGGACTGCCGGTGCAGAGAACGGTCAGGGTCGGACTGGAAGTTTCTGCGTTGGCAAGTTTCAAAATCTGGTGACCGCTTCCGGTGGAAACGTAGACGGTGGTTTGCGCGTTAATTTGAGAAGCGATGCCAACGACAAAGGCCAGTGTGAAGAGAACACGAGAGGCGTGGCGCATGACAGGACCTCCTGGGACAAACTTTTTAGTTCTGTTGCGCGCCGCCCTGAGAGAGCTTCAGGCAAGTACGCACTCACGTCACCTTCGGATTGAGCAAAGGCACTAACGACCCGTTGATACGACGCTATACCGCTAAATGAACTCTGGCTCAACATCAATCGTGAGCAGCAAGATGAAAGGTTCGAAGTGTAAGACGATCAGCGTAGTCATGTGGCTGCACGAAAGATGCTGACGGCGGCGTTACTCTGAAGGACAGAAAAACAGCTGAAAACCTGGGCCACC
>DATNDP010000082.1:0-5504 GCA_035553195.1 Candidatus Acidiferrales bacterium | reverse complement strand
CAGCCAACGTGCAGGCAGAGATGACCAGGAGGATCAGTACAAAACGCTTCAATCGAGTAGACTCCTTCAACCGTTTACAGCTTCCAGTTTTTCAATTTCGTCGAGAATACGAGCAGCTTCGGCCTCAATCGATCCACGCATGGCGTCGTAGTCCTGCTGCGTGAACTTACCGGACTTGAATTCGAAGTTCAGATCGCGCAGGTTCTCGTACACCACGTCCTTGCGCTCGTAGAGGTAAGCCAGGCGCGTCTTGTCAACGCCTGTATCCAGTTCACGTGCGGGAGTGAAAATGTAAATCAGCGTGAGGGCGGCAAAAAGTCCGCAGAAGCTTACCACGATAGTCTGAAATACCTGCGGGCTCATAGTTCGGTCTCCCGTCGCGCGCGGGCGCGCAGGGCTTCCAGGCGAGGATCCATCTTTTCAGGCGACCTGGCTGCTGCCGGCGCGGCGTGCCATTTGTGCACAACCAGTACCAGGCAGAAAATACCCAGGCCAAGGCCGGCAAAAGGCAGAATCCAAGCCAGCAGTTCGAAGCCGCGGCGATTCGGCTCCACCACTGACGTTACGCCCCACTCTCTGCGAAAAAAGTTCAGGACGGCATCGTCGTCGTTTGTGGCACTCGTAGCAGCCACCTGCTCGTGCAATTGGCGGATCATGGTTGCCGAGTTTGGGCAGCCCACGTGGTTACACTGGAGCAGCATTTGCCCACAACTGCACGAACACATGATCTTGCCGCCGAGCCGCTCATACCGTCCAGAATTGTCGGCCGCCATCAGCGACCCTACCAGACAGAACAGAAGCAGAATTCTTGCCACAGCTTTCATTTTCTTGCTCCAGCGGGACGCATGCTTGCGCCGCCTCCTGTGGCCTCGACCACTCCGGCAGCCGCTTTCACCGTGACGGGCGATTTCAACTGTGCGGCATTGGGAACTAGAGCCAGCCCCGTTCCCAGCAGAACAGTCAATACGCCGATCCACAGCCAGTTCACCAGCGGGTTGATGAATGCCTTGATTATTGGGTGCCCGGTGTCTGGGTTAAGACCTTCGTAGATGACGTAAAGGTCTTCTTTCAGGGTGGAATAGTCCGCCACAATCGTCGTGCCCTGCATGCTGGCCTTAAACTGGCGGTGCTCGGGGCTCAAGCGCGTGATGTACTTTCCATCTTTATAAACGTCGAGCAGAGCGGCGTTCGATTGGTAATTCGCGTTGTCGTCCTCCGTGTATTCCTGTCCCACGAGCGTGTAACGGCCGATTTGCAGCTTGTCGCCCTGGGCCATTTCCTGCTCTTTGGACTGGTTGAAGGCCTGGCCGGCAATCCCGATGCAAGCCAGGATCACACCGAAATGAACGATATAGCCACCGTACCGCCGCATGTTGCGGCGCGTCAGGTGATACATGCCGCCGACAATATTGGTATTAAGCTTGTCTTTTAGAACGCGCCCCCCGCGGATGAACTCAGACCCAATCGTGGTGATGACGAGCGCACCCAGAACAAACGTCAGCCAGGCATAAAAATATGCGAGATCGTTCCACGGCTTCACGCCCAAAGGAATCAGCCCAATTCCAACGAGAACCGAGAGAATTGCCGGGATGGCAAAGTTCTTCTTCAAGCTACCAAGGGAGGTATTCCGCCATGCCAATAACGGACCCACCGCGGTAAGGAAAATGAGGAAGAGCCCGATGGGCAGCATGACCTTGTTGAAAAATGGCGCACCCACCGTGATCCTGTAGCCGCGCACCCATTCGGAAAGGATGGGGAAGAGTGTGCCGCTCAGAACTGCAAAGCAGGCAGCCAGCAATACCAGGTTGTTGAAGAGGAAGCTCGATTCGCGTGAAACCAGCGATTCCAGCTTGTTCTCTGATTGCAGATGCTTGCGGTTCTTGACGAACGCTGCCACGCAGACAAGCGCGATCACCGCCAGGAACGCATAGAACCAGGCGCCAATACTCGACTGGGCAAAGGCATGCACGGATTGCACAAGGCCGCTACGGGTCAGCAGCGTGCCCAGGATGGAAAGCATGAAGGTTACAAAGATCAGCCACACATTCCAGACCTTCATCATGCCGCGCTTTTCCTGCATCATTACCGAATGCAGAAACGCCGTGCCGCTCAGCCAAGGCAGCAGGGAAGCGTTTTCCACCGGGTCCCAACCCCAATATCCGCCCCAACCCAGGACCGCGTAAGCCCAATGCGCGCCAAGGGCGATTCCGCAGGTCAGGAACAACCAGGTCACCATAGTCCAGCGGCGCGTTATGTGGATCCACTTTTCGCCGGGGTAGCGCATCATCAAGGCCGCAAGCGCAAAAGCAAAAGGCAGCGAGAAGCCCACATAACCCAGGTACAGCATGGGCGGATGGATCACCATCTCGGGATATTGCAACAGAGGATTGAGCCCGTTGCCATCTGCAGCCACCGTGCTCATCATCCCGAACGGGTTGGCCACAAAGTTCGTCAGCAGCAGGAAGAAAACCTGAATTCCAGCCAGCACCATGGAGGTGGTGGCCACCAGCCGCATGTCTACTTTATGCCGCACCCGTAGAACAAACGCGTACGTGGCCAGCAGCCACGACCAAAAAAGTAGGGACCCTTCTTGCCCAGACCACAACACTGCGATCTTGTACGGGGTCGGAAGGGCACGATTACTGTGCTCCTGAATATAGGCGATGGAAAAGTCATTCGTCAGCGCCGCCCAGACCAGGATGATCGCGGCGCCCGTAACCGCGAAGAAGCTGGCAATTCCGGCGCGGCGTGCGGTTTCCCCGAGCCGGTATCCGACTTCATCCTTGCGAATAAAGGCCAGAATCCCTACCACAAAGGAGTATGCGGCCAGCGCAAGCGCGAATAAAAGACAAAAGTCTCCTAGAAGGGGCATAAAGATGAGCTTAGTATCTTTTTAGACGGCGTGCAATGCAATTAGGCGGATGCCCGATTACGGGGGTCTTTTGAGAGTGTAGTTTTTACAAGGCTAATCAGGTCTTCCGGCTCACATGGCTTGGTACGGAAAATCACCGCCAAATCGGCGTATTCCTGCTCAGCCTCGGCCAGGCCGCTGATCACAATCACTGGGATGTCGTCATTGAAAGACCGCAACTGCCGCACAAACTCGGCGCCGTCCATGTCCGGCATTATGTGGTCCGTGATGACTACGCCGATTTTGTCGCGTCCTGGACTGCTGCGAAGAAACCCTAGTGCCGATTGAGAATTAGTAGCAACGTGCGTCTCCAGACCGCCCTTCCGCAGCACCAATTCCCGCACCAGCAGTTGCGCTGGATTGTCATCAAGCAACAGGACTTGCTTCATCCGGCTTACGCGCTCTTCTCTCTCTCCCTCTGGTACTTGGAGAGGATTTCTGTTTCCGCTCTACGCCAGTCTTCCTGGTGGAACCCATGCTGTCCGCCGCGCTCCTGGTACAGTTCGTAGGCGCGTCTGCGGATCTCATCCTCAATGCCGGGATGAAGCTGCGCAGCACCGTTTTCAGCCGAAATTGAGCTTTCCCGGATTGGGGTTACCGGACTGGACTCCTTTGCCGTGGTTTTGCGGGAAGAACCGGTTTTGCGCGGTGTTCCAGGATTCTTTGTTGCCATAACTCTTATACTCCTTACTCTACAAAAGACAAACGGCTTAACGACGCGCCGCGCTAATGAAATTATAAAAAATTTTTTCCTGCTGTGGGGCCGTGCAGGACAAAAAGTTGAGAAATTCAACTAACTTTGGTCTTTTTGCCTGCTCTCTTACAAGAGACGTGTAATGGAGCGCACTATTGCTTTATTCCAGGACGCTCAAACCGCACTGCGGCGCGAGGCGAGCGCCTGACTGCCTCAGAAAACGAAAACGCGATCTTGACGTTGGGATACTCGACGGCGTTCAGCTCAACGTAAGGATAAATGAAGTAGTTGAGTGGCTGGCCATGTTGTTTCGGGCTGAGTTCAAGATCGCGGCCCACTGTAAACTGCACCCGGTTTACGTCGTGCGCGCCAAAGAAATAGTGTTTTCTCTGCTGTTGCCATGCTTCCGAGATATCAATCGGAAACCATCCGTACTCAGCCGTGTAAAACTCTGCCCAGCAATGATATCCGGCGATATCGGAGGCAGTCTTGCTTTCCGGGATGGCGAACCCAATTTCAAACCTGGCGGGAATGTGCTGTGAACGTGCCATGGAGATGAACAAGGAATGAAAATCCGTGCAGTTACCATGATGGGAGTCGCAGGCCCAGAGGGCATCGCCATGGCCCCAGCCAGAACCGGTTTTGTCGTATCGCATATTGTTGAACGTGTAGTCGTAAATCGCGCGCGCTTTTTGCACGTCTGACATTCCTGGTTTTACTTGCTCAGAGGCAATCTCCGCAGGTTTACCAGTGACAGGGACGAGCCGGTCAGGGCGCAGAAACCGCTCCAAGTCTCCAGCCCCCGGGTCAGAGTTTCGCGAGGTTGGCACCAGGTGCTCTCGCCGTACCACGTCGTATACCACACTGAAGTGGTATTCGGCTTTGTCCGCGCGTTTCGTATGGGCATAAAACATCTGGTTCCCATAGTCCGCCTCCGAGCTTTTCCGCAGCGGCAAATCGGATTGTATGGAGATGACTCTGACCTGCTGAAACCCGTCTGAATGAGCAATCGGGAACCACACATCCAAAGGTTTGCCCGGATCGGTGATCCGAACCGTGAAAGAATAATCAAAAGTAAAGTGACGCGATTTTGGCGATGGCGCGCCTTGAATTGACGTGATGGTACTCAATACAAGAAGAAGTGGAACGAGAGAAAGCTTGCGCAGCATGGCTCAAGTCCTTGGCTTTGAATGGTGACAGCAAGAAAACGTCCGACCGGAGTTAGGCGAACTACTGTCAAGTGAAGCCGTGAACAGAACAAGCCATTTGACAATGAATCTAAAGCTGGAGATGAAAGTTGTCAACGGAGGTCAGGCCCGCGGAGCGCACCGGCTGTTCCTGAAACCAAGAAAAACGACAGGGGAGATATGCGACACGCGTGGGCACCTGATTCGTCGGAGATTAACGCTGTTGAACCACCGCCCGGTGAATGACAGTATGTCCGGTGTTTGAGCTGTTCACGCAAAAACGCCTGATACCCTCAACCCGTAAGTTCTGTTTGGAGCTGATATGACGAATAGCGATTCCCTACGCGAACACCTTTTGAACCTGCTGACCAAAGCCGAAGCCCATGTGGATCTGCGCAGCTCACTCGTCGATTTCCCGATTGAGTTACGCGGTGGCAAACCTGCTGGCGCCCCACATACGCCTTGGCAATTGCTGGAGCATATGCGGATTGCACAGTGGGACATTCTTGAATTCAGCTTGCATGCAAATCACACCTCGCCCAAATGGCCGGAAGCCTATTGGCCAAAAACTGAGGCGCCCCTTGATGCCAAACAATGGGATGCGAGTGTGAAGCAGTTTCTTGCCGACCTGAATTCGGTCTGCGAGATTGTCAAGGACCCCAGACGCGACCTGTTTGCAAAAATTCCTCACGGCGATGGCCAGACCTATCTC
>DATNDP010000081.1:0-32463 GCA_035553195.1 Candidatus Acidiferrales bacterium | reverse complement strand
GGCCGGACCGGAATGAAGACGCGCGAGGAGGACTTTGTTGAATATCTGTTCGCGGCGTCGACGCATTCGTACTTGTTGATCTTCACCAATACCGGTCGCGTGTACTGGCTCAAGGTGTATGAAGTCCCTGATGTAGGCGCCGCCGGCAAAGGCAAGCACATCGGCAATCTGGTGGCGCTGCAGCCCGGCGAGACCGTGAGGACCCTGCTCGAGGTACGGGATCTGGAGGATGAAAGCAAATTCGTCTTCTTCGCCACCAGGAATGGAACTGTCAAAAAGACTCCGGTGAAGGATTTCTCCAATGTCATGTCGCGCGGGATCATCGCCATTGGCATTGAAAAGGACGATGAGCTGGTCGCAGCGCGGCTCACCGACGGGAACCAGGTTGTGTTCCTCGGCTCGCATGAGGGGCTCGCCATCCGCTTTGACGAAAGCGACGTTCGTCCGATGGGCCGACCAGCATACGGCGTACGCGGCATGGATCTTCAAAAGGGCGATTACGTTGTAGGCGTGGCTGTAACTCCGAAAGACGGCAAAAAGAAGACCAACGGAAAGGGCGCGGATGCAGTAGAGGAAGATGTGCCAACACTGATCCTGAGCGTGACCGAGAGCGGTTATGGCAAGCGGACGCCGGTGGATGAATATCGCCTGCAATCTCGTGGCGGCAAGGGCGTGATCAACGTGAAGACCACTGCGCGGAATGGCAAGGTGGTGTCCATCATGCTGGTGGATGAATCCTCTGAGGTTATGCTGATCAGCCACTTTGGCAAGATCATCCGTATTGACACGAAGCAGATTCGTGAGGCAGGCCGGTCCACACAGGGCGTACGGTTGCTGAACCTTGAATCCGACGATAAGGTCGCGTCAGCGGCGGTGATCCAGGAGAAGGAAGAAGAGGAACCGACTCTGCTCCAATAAGCACACCGATAGAAGCTAGTTGTTGGACTTGAAGAATCGCGCTCGTCGCAAAGAAGGCTGCGGCGAGCGCGGGTTGTTTTTTGGTCTGCGAATTTGCCACGCGGCGTTTTGCTCTTCTGCAAGGGAATGGTACTCTTCTCTACTTCATGAAATTCCTGGCTCTGCTCTCAGTGATGGCAGCCCTGTGCGGTTGTGGCCTGCCGGGTGCGCCGCAGCCTCCTTCGCTTGGCATTCCGAAAGCCATCACGGATGTGCAGGCTTCGCGAAAGGGGGCCACTGTAACCCTTGCCTGGACCGAGCCAAGAGAAACCACGGATGGAGAGCTGATCAAGGGTTCGGGAGAAATGGTGCTTGATCGCGGAGAACAGAATGGCCCTTTCCAGAAGGTTGCGACATTGCCGCTTCATCCTGCCCTCAGGAAGGGCGAGCCGCAGCAGGTCTCAGCTTCCGATGACATCTCCGCTTTAGTTGGAAGCCCTGCAACGAGCGACTTCATTCTTTACCACGTCGAATCAGTAACGAGCCGCGGGCGCACGTCGGCTCCCTCAAACCTTGTAGCGGTGCCGGCAGTGCTGACGGCGCCAGTGCCGCAAGTGGTGAATCTTGGGCTAATTCCGGAGGGAGTCACTATCGCATTCGATCTGCCTTCAGTCCCACCTTCCACGCGGCTGAATTCAGAGTTTATCTTTCGCATCGAGCGGCGGCAGGCGGGCGCACCTTCAACTGCCCAGCCAGTGATCGTTGGCCAGGTAAAGCCTGGAGAGCAGGTATTGCCATTGACCGACAACGGCATCGAGTGGGAAAAATCGTACGAGTACTGGGTTACGCCCGTTACACTGTGGCGGGCAGGGCCGCGGCAGGGCGAGGTGGAAGGTGCAGATTCGCCTCACGTTACGATTGTTGCACACGATACTTTTCCGCCGGCAACGCCGAGCGGCCTGGAGGCGGTTTTCTCGGGGTTGATAGCGAAACCAGCGATAGATTTGACCTGGATGCCAAACAGCGAAGAGGATTTGGCTGGCTACAATGTGTACCGGCACACAGATGAGGGTGCAGCCACGAGAGTGAATACTCAATTGTTGAAGACCCCTGCATTTGAGGACAATACTGTTGCTCTTGGCCAAACGTATCTGTATTCCGTAACTGCGGTTGACCTGAGAGGCAATGAGAGTGGCCAGTCCCAGCAAGCATCTGAAACTGTCCCGAAGCAGTAAATAACGCCTATGAAATATTGTCGTTTTTCAACGTCGAACGGACCCAGATATGGCCTCATTGAGTCGGTGAATGGTTCTCAGCATGTTACGCGCACCGCAGCAGACGGGCCTCTGCCGGTGTTTGAGCCTTCGCATGAATCGCCCATTCCTCTCAGTTCGGTATCTTTGCTGGAGCCTGTGCGGCCCTCGAAAATCCTGTGTGTGGGGAGAAATTACGCTGACCATGCCAAGGAACTGGGCAACGAAGTTCCGGCGGAGCCGTTGTTGTTTTTCAAACCTCCCACTTCCCTAATAGCTCCTGGCAGTCCCATCGTGCTTCCGGGCAAACTGTCCCAGAGAGTGGAATATGAGGGCGAGTTGACGGTGGTGATTGGGCAAACATGCCGAAACCTGCGCCCGGAGGAGGACGTGCGGCCGTACATCTTTGGCTACACCTGCGCCAACGACGTTACCGCCCGCGATCTGCAGAAGAAGGACGGCCAATGGTGGCGAGCAAAGGGATTCGATACATTCTGTCCAGTCGGTCCGATTGTAACGGATGGGATTGATCCCTGGGAGGGAGTGCAAGTGGAAACGCGAGTGAATGGCGTGGTCAAACAGTCCGCGAATACCAAGATTTTCATCTTCCCCCTGGATCACATAATCAGGTACATCGCCGAGGTCATGACCCTGCTGCCCGGCGACATCGTCTTGACCGGAACGCCTGCTGGGGTAGGGGTAGTGGTCGCTGGGGACGAGGTTGAGGTCGAAGTCGACGGGATTGGAAAGCTAAAGAATCCGGTTCAGCACGCGTGAAATTTAGCTAAGTGCTTGCGGAAGAATTCGAAAACCAAGGTCACCTTGCGGTTTCGGAATCACCGGTGGATCATTTACCGGATGGTTGTAGAGCGGAAACCAAGCTGGAGCTCACGGAGCTTAAGGTCTCCTGCGGATTTTGCCGCGACCACTACTGAGGTACTCTCATCCTAAAGGTGAACCCGGTATCTTCTTGAGCCTGATCTGAGATGAACGCTACACTTCGTCTGTATCCCGTAATTGCCGTGGCGGCTGTAACTCTGTTCGCTGCGGCGCGCGCTGTGCTTCGGAGCCGTCGTCGTACGCCCGAGCAGCGGGAGCGCGAGCGACGCAACCGCATCAACGAAATCGGCCGCATCACGGATGGCACGGTGATTGACGTCAATGAGATGGCGGCGAATGGCCACGGCGAAATCCAGCTGCTTATCTATCAGTATGATGTTGCCGGGGTCAGCTATGAGGCTTCTCAGGATGTCACTGCTCTTCGTCATAGAGTGGACCTGCACTCCTGCAAAGCAGGTTTGATGACTTCCATCAAGTACGATCCGTCCAATCCCGGCAATTCAATCGTGATCGCGGAAGAGTGGAGCGGGCTCAGGAACTGAGTGACGCTCCCGTCCCGTAGAATTCTTATGCGTGAAAGCTAGTTCTTGATGGTGCTATATATCGATATATATCGATGTAACTATCGCGCTCCCAAGACCTCCACAATCCGATCGAAATCCTCTAAAGACGAGTACTTCAGAATGATCTTGCCTCGTCCTTTGCGGTCCTGAATCTCAACTTTCACGCCGAGAAATCGTTCGAGACTGCGCTGCGCCTCACGGACGTTAGGGTCAATTGCAGTTTGTTTCTGCTCGACGGTGTTTTCAGTGACCTCGGGGTTTAGCAGCCGAGAGACGAGTTCTTCCGTTTGTCTCACTGAGAGCTGCTTGTGAAGGATTTCGCGTGCGGCTTTCTCCAGGTGTTCTGGGAAACCAACCAGGCTTACAAGCACTTTGCCGTGACCAAAGCTCAGAGCTCCGCTCTCCAAGCTGTCCTGCACTGCGGCTGGAAGTTTGAGCAGTCGTATGAAGTTGGCAACGCTTGCACGGTCTTTTCCCGTTCGGGAGGCAATCTGCTCCTGGGTCATTCCGAACTCGCGGCTCAGCCTTTCAAAGGCGCGCGCCTGTTCCATCGGGTTTAGATCCTCGCGTTGCAAGTTCTCGATGATGGTGATCTCCATCGCCTGTTCGTTCGAGATCTGCCGGACGATAGCTGGAATCGTGGTGCGTCCAGCGCGCCTAGATGCAAGCCAACGTCGTTCGCCTGCCACAAGCTGATATCGTCCTTCCTGACTCGGCCGGAGCACGACAGGCTGGACCACCCCGCTGGTGCGGACCGACTCTGTAAGTTCATTCAGCGCTTCCTCGCGGATTTGGCGGCGAGTTTGGTAAGGATTCGGATCAATCAGATCCACTGCAATCTCATTGGAGGTCTGCGTTGCTGGTGCTGCAGCCGGTGTTTGGGGTGCTGAGATGGGTCGGCCCGGAATAAGGGACTCAAGTCCCCTTCCGAGGGCCTTTCGTTTGTCATTGATCATGTTTCAGCTCAACTTCCTCCTCTGAGGGCGTGTCAGGTCCCGCGGGCGCTGCTGCCTCCATTGGTTGCGGAACTGGCGTCGCGGCCTGTTTCTGATGACGTTCCATCACTTCCTTAGCCAGACGAATGTAACTTTCGGCACCGCGTGAGCGCACGTCATAAAGCAGGGCCGGCTTTCCGTAGCTGGGAGCTTCAGCCAGTCGCACATTGCGTGGAATAGTGGTTTGGAACAGCTTTTCGGCAAAAAAGTTCTTCAGCTCCTGTGTCACCTGCTGGGCGAGATTGGTTCGTTCGTCATACATGGTAAGAACAACCCCTTCAATCTCTAGCTCTGCATTGAAGCTGTCTCGCAAACGGGCGATAGTGTCCAGAAGCTCACTGACCCCTTCAAGAGCAAAATACTCTGCCTGCATCGGAATCAGAACAGAGTCGGCGGCGACCAGCGCATTGAGCGTCAGCAGATCCAGCGCAGGTGGACAATCCAAGACGATGAAATCAAAGTTGCCGCGGACAGTCTCAAGTGCCTGGCGCAGTCTGAATTCCCGCTCGTCTCCTGAAACCAATTCAATATTGGCGCCGATCAGGTTCTTGTGGGATGGAATCACGCTTAACCCATCGAGCTCTGTTGGCAGAATAGCCTGCTGAGCGGCTGCCTCTCGGATCAGGAGATGGTATGTGTTTAATCGTTCTGGATCGCGTGGCAGCCCAACTCCACTGGTGGAGTTGGATTGGGGGTCACAGTCGACAAGAAGGCACTTGACTTCGGCCGCAGCAAAGGATGCTGCAAGATTAATGGCGGTGGTTGTCTTGCCTACTCCGCCCTTCTGGTTGGCGACGGCGATGACATGGCCCATGTGAGAGTGCTCGGGAGAAAAGCCTTCCTTATGAATTTATCGGAGCAGACGATCTTCTGCAACGCCGCAAACTGGTGCATGTTCCACGTGGAACGCGTGAAAGAGCAGCGCACTTGTTCTACGTGGAACATGGACATCAATCTCATGGCAGTTTCGCATAGTATCGCTTAGCGGTTAATGTTAATGATATTTCCCACTCTAAGTCCTAAAATCGGAAGAATTAACCTCATCCCCGTTACAATAACGGTATTAGGAGCTAGTTTTGTTCCACGTTGCCGATCTTGGTTCCTGTGAGAAGCACCCTAGCATGCCCTCCCGGCGCTTGCGTTGGTTTTCCCCATTGGAAAGTATCGAGGGATGAGAGTACTCGTGGAACTTGTGCGGCACCGATCATCAGCCCCAGCCTGCCGCCGGTTCGGACTATGGCTGCCGCCACTGGAAGTACGCTTTCAAATTTTTCCACCGCACGCAACGTCACCAAGTCCCCTTGAGCCCCGAACTGCTCTGCCCTGCCGTAGAAGATCTTCGCATTTCTAAGCCGCAGCGCAAAAATAACCTCGTTCAGGAACGTGGCTTTCTTACCTTGTGATTCGATCAGAGTAACCGCAGCCGAAGTTGCGTACATAGCAAGAGGCAGCCCAGGAAAACCAGCACCTGATCCGATGTCAATCACATGCTCGCTCTGGCCCCGAACAATCCATTGCGCTGCGGCAAAAAAAGACTCGCCAAAGTGTCGCGTCACTATCTCCTCTGGATCGCGAATGGCCGTGAGATTTATTCTCTCATTCCATTTCAAAACTAGATCGATATATTTCGATATTGATTCGAGCTGTTCAGGCGCTGGATTTGCGTACGGCTGTAGCAGCGTCGCGATGCGCGCCAGTTCCACGCTCTTCATCCTAAACGAACGAAGGCATGCGCATCGCGAGCCCTCAGGTTGAAGTCACCTGATTTTGCGGATCGCCCCCCCGGCCGGCAAGTTATCGCGAAGCTGCCGCACCGTTTGTTTCAGGATTGGGTGTTGCACATCCGGCGCAATCTCTGCGAGTGGCTCCAGAACGAAGCGCCTGCGATCCATCGCGGGATGAGGAACGCTCAGGCTTTCGGTGTTGAATATTTCGTCACCAAAAAAAATCAGATCAACGTCGATATTGCGTGACGACTTGTGTCCGCTTCTGTGCCGGCCCATGGATTCCTCAATGGCAAGGACACGGCGCAGAAATTCCTCGGGCTCCAGTTCCGTCTCCATGGCTACGGCGGAATTCAGGTACCAGGGCTGGCCCGCTTCCACTTCAACCGGTTCGGTTTCGTAAATAGAAGACTGTGCCACCACAGTTCCTATGCCGCTCAGGCGCTTTACCGCTTCTGCCAGGTTTCCGTCACGGTCACCAAGGTTCGATCCAAGCGATAGATAAACGGTCCGGTTCACAGGTGGTCCAGTGCTCGATTGTACTGCCCCAACGTCCACTGTCATGCATGGCCGAGGGCCCGTTACATTGGTTACTTGGCACTCCTGTCAACATCGGATACCGTTTGTTCATGGCTCTGCAGGCACTCCTCCTTACTCGCGACTCCGAGGTTCAAAAGCTCCTGCGCCGCGTGATGGAGGCGGCGAATATTGAGCTTGATCTTTCCAACAGTTGTGACCAGGCGCGAATGGCCTTGAGCCGCCGCAAATATGACGCTTTCCTGGTCGATTGCGATGACGTGCAGAGTGGTCCTGCGGTATTGCGAGAGCTGCGTCAGGGAAAATCAAACCGCAGTTGCATCGCCTTCGCTGTGGTCAACGGCCAAACCAGCGTTCAGCAGGCGTTTGAAATGGGAGCGAATTTCGTTCTCGACAAGCCGATCTCCATTGATCGCGCTACACGCAGCGTCCGCGCGGCACAGGGACTCATACTTCGCGAGCGTCGCCGCTATCACCGGCACCTGGTGAAGGCTACAGGCGCGATTACTGTCGATTCCGGCATGGAGGTGCCCGTCAGCATCACGAACATCAGCCAGGGTGGAATCTCAATTGAATGTTCGCGGCAACTGGATCCCGGCGGGGCGGCTCGCTTGCGCTTCAACCTTCCTGGTACGCGGCGCGCGCTTGAAGTCAAAGGCGAAGTGATGTGGTCAACTCCCGAAGGCCGGTCGGGAATTCGGTTTCAGGTGCTGTCTCTTGACGCCAAGAAAGAGCTTGATGCGTGGCTCGACAAGCGGGCACTGCCGCTTGGCAATGGCGCAATGTTCATTAACGCCACAATGTAACTCTTCAGGCTCGCCCTGGAACCGGCTCCAACACAACATTCGTATTTCGTTGCGGAGACTTCTCGAACTCCGTCGTCTCTTCCCAAAGTGATTTATCCCGCAATAAACGCGAAACCAGAGCGGTGTGCATGGCGTGCCCCGCGCGGTCGGCGACAATCCTTCCAATGACCTGTCGGCCTAGCAAAGCCAAATCTCCAATCAGGTCGAGGACTTTGTGGCGCACGAACTCGTCCTGAAAGCGCAGTGGTCCGTTCTTCACTCCCGTATCGGTTACCACAATAACATTCTCTTCCGTTGCCCCGCGAATCAGGCCCATGTTACGCATGGTTCTTTCTTCGCGAAGGAATCCGAAAGTACGGGCCGCTGCAACCTCGTCGCGGTAGAGATCACGCGAGAGGTCAACCTCGAACGACTGCACTCCGATCGGCTGGGCGAAATTGATGTTGTACTGGACCTGATATCCGCTGGCAGGATATGCGGCGATGAATTTATCTCCGTCGCGAACTTCCACCTCACGCAGGATGCGCAAATACGTGCGTTTTCTCCGCTGCTGCCGCAAGCCAGACTGCAGAATGAGATCAATGAAAGGTTTGGCGCTACCATCGAGAATGGGGACTTCCAGGTTGTCCAGTTCCACAACGGCATTGTCGAGTCCAATTCCGATGCAGGCGGAGAGGAGGTGTTCGGTGGTAGAAATTAATACGCCCTGTTTTTGCAAGCTGGTGGCGTAGCTGACGCGCGCCACATTCCTGCCCACCCCTTCTACTTCAAAGTCATCCAGGTCAACTCTGCGGAAGACAATGCCCGTTCCCGCGGCAGCCGGCAGAATACGCATATGCACGGGAGCGCCGCTATGCAACCCCACACCCCGGCACTCTACTGCGGAACGGACTGTGTGCTCGAATGGCAAGTTCTTCTGGATGAATACATTAAACCCAAGTCTGGAACTCGCGATGTGTGTTTTTTGCCACAGGTGTGTGTCTTATGCAGTCAGGCTACCTGCTTTGGTGGGGAACCAGGACAGGGGTGAAATAGGAATCTGGCGGATGGTTGCCGTACGTCACGTGAAATACGTACTGCTGGCGAACGATCTCGCCGTTCCGGATGATTTCTATGCTGTAAGGCGTGTTGATTCCCTGCACCACTCTCCAATTGTCGTAAATTTCGTCTTCTTCATCGCGGTCACGGCTGACTGGATCGCGAGTGATGAAAATTTTTTCCGCAGGCAAATGCGTGTCCGGTGCAATCAGCAAACTGACCGCCTCATTCTTGGTGTTGATTAGAGTTACCTTGTCCGTCATTTTGTTGTTCGCTGAGAGCGTCTGGCCTTCGTAGAGTAAGAGCGTGGCCGGGTCCTTAAGCCACTCCCGGAGAATTTTTTCGAGAGTGTAATGGCGGCGTTGAATGGCAAGGAGCGCGAGATTGTCGGTCTTGGGGTCAAGCACCTGTGCTCCACGAAAAGTAATTTCCGTTGCGCGATCGCCTACATACAAGTCGACGATATCTCGATCCTTTGTGAGTTCGATGCGTTCCTTATCCGGCCATTGCCAGTAACGAAAATAGACCGTCCCGCCAACCAATACCTCGTTATGGAAACGGCCGTAACGACCCTCCGTGTAGGAATCCTGAAGGTTCATATAGGCAGAGCCGCCAAGGACCTGAATGGTCTTATCAAGGATGGCCCGAGCTTTGGACTGGTTTGACTCCGCCTCTTTGCCCTCATTGGGTGAAACGGGAGCGCTCTGAGGAACTTGCTGCTGGCCGGCTCCGGCCGCCAAAAGGCAGAGTAAAAGAAGGATCTTCATCTGGAACGCTTTTTGCTTTGATGCTTCTGAAAACCGAGTAGCTGCTTTACAACTTCAACCTGCCAGTACGGCCCCGCCGTTCACATTCACCACTTCACCCGTAATAAAACCCGCGTGCGGCGTGCACAGAAACAAAACCGTGGCTGCGATCTCTTCTGGTTTGCCGGCGCGTCCAAGCGGTATTGCGCCGTAGACGCGCGGGCTGATCTCCGGATTGTTCAGCGCTGGCGCAGCCATATCCGTTTCCACCCATCCCGGAGCCACGCAGTTTACAAGCACGCCATGCGAAGCAAGTTCAGTGGAAAGGCCCTTGACCATGCTGATGATGGCGCCCTTACTGGCCGCGTAGTCGCAATGGAAAGCCTCACCGCGCTGCCCCGCGGTTGAGCTGATCAGAACAATATGTCCACCGTGCTTCTGCTTTTTCATTCTCGCTACAGCATACTTTATCAACCCAAAGATGCTGTCGAGGTTGACTGCAAGCGTGGTACGCCATTGCTCGACCGTCATTTGATCAATCGGCACGTCCTGCGGAGGCCACACACCGTGGTTTCCCACGACTATGTCTACCCTTCCGAACTGTGCGACGGCTGCATCGACCAGATTTTGTGCCGCTTGCGCCGTTGCAAGATCCTGCTGCACAGCAACACAGCGGTCAGTCCCGCCACACTCGCTCACAAGCCGGTTCGCCTGGTCGGTCGCTTTCTGGAAGTTGAACAAGATGCGGGCGCCAGCCCTTGCGAACATTCGTACAATCGCCGCGCCGATACCGCGCGACCCGCCAGTCACGATCGCGACCCGGTCCTCTAGTGACATCAGGACGCCAGCCTCAGGCATGGAGATTACGATACGGAGAGAGGCGAGTTTTCGCAACTCTTGGTGGGCGCTTCTGGCTTAGCTCTCGCCGGGACCAGCCTTGGCCTCTTTTGATCTCCCTTTTTGAGCGGAGTGGGAGAAATCGTGATCGCCGTCGAGTTGTGAAGCGGTTCTCAGGAGAGTGAACCTTGCGTTGGAGCCGCAGCGGCGGCAAGGCGGGAAATGTTCACCTTGCACGGCGAAGACCTCATGTGGTGTTCGGTGCTGGTCATGCGACGCTGTGTAGATGCCGCTGGCCGGCACCTGATCGCCTGGTCTGAATGGCCCACTCGCCATATTCAAATCAAAGCGGGGAACTAGGAAAAATTCTATTGCCCATTGTGTGCTCAATCAATGATTCCATTTTCTTAATCCCGAGCGTTTCTGCAGCACAGCCGGAAGAAAATCTCAGCGCGAATGGTAAAGACGAACTTGACAATGGCACTCTTAGGAAACTTTGGTGAGTTCCCACTGCTTCGCAGCCTCTATCAACGATTCAAAAAGCCTGCGTGAAACCGGGTCCCGATCAAAATTTTTTTCCGGATGCCACTGTACTGCTAATACATAGTGCTGAGGGTCTATGCCCTCGACGGCTTCAATGGTTCCATCTTCAGGGCATCGTGCTGCTACCCGCAAACCGTCGCCTGTTTTCTCCGCAGCCTGATGATGACTTGAATTCACGCCGATCTGGGAAGCCGCAGACGCTAATAAAGCAGACAAGCCCGAACCCGGCACAATCCGCGCCTGATGCGCTATTTCGGCCCGGTTCCCAGTGTGCTGCACCGAAGTCTCAAGATGCTGGACCAGCGTTCCAGTGCGCCACACATTCAGGGCTTGGAGCCCGTAACAGATTCCCAGAATCGGCTTGCGCTGGCTGTACGCATCCTGGAGCAAAAGCTCATCGGCAGCATCTCTCAGTGGATCCGCTGGAGCTGTGGCTGCGTGCTTTGGCGCGCCATACTTCTGAGGGTCGACGTCAGCGTTGCTGCCCGGCAGAAGGACGGCCGAACATCCCCTGACCGTGCGAGCTATGTCATCTGGCGTGGAATCCAGTGATATCGGTGCAGGCTGGCCCCCGCAGGAGTCAATCGCCTTGAGATAAGGTTGGAATGCGCGAGCGCTGTACTCCTTGTCGTAAGAGCAGGGCTCAGGAATGGCGATAAGCGGCTTCATTTTGGCAGAATCCTGGTTCATCAAAGGCCTGCTAATCACTTCTGGAATGTGCTTCCTCCCACGGTTACTTTACAGGTTCTTGCCTCTCAAGATGCTCGTTGCGCAGGTCTGGCAAAGGAGAATGGGAGTAGTACAAATCAGAGATTACAGTCCTGGCGCGCTCAGCGACTTTTTCCGTGTCGCGTGTGGAGAGACCCGCCGTAGAAATGGGGGCGCCCACCAGCAGACGCACCGGTCGCGGCTTAATGTGAAAGCTGTTCATCTTCAGAGTCTCGTACGTTCCCACCAGGGCCATGGGTATTACATCAGAATGTGCCCTGATTGCGGCAAAGAAGGCGCCACCCATGAACGCCTGCAACTGGCCATCCTCTGACCGGCCTCCCTCCGGAAACACTACCAGCGACATGTTGTTCTTCACTGCCGTCACCGCTAGTTGCAAACTGCGAATGGAAGCCTTGGGATTGTCGAGCACCACAGGAATCTGCCCGGAACGTTTCAAATGCCATCCCATAAACGGGTAGCGGAACAGTTCCCGCTTTGCCAGGATGCGAAACTGGAACGGCAAAGAAACGTACAGTACAGGAATATCGATCGCAGAAGTGTGATTCACAACATAGACGTGCGCTCTTCTGGTGTCGATCTTTTCCAGGCCCTCGATGGATATTCTCGTGCCAATAGTGCTCAGGATCATTCGCGCCCAGAGTCGCGCAAAACCATGCTGCACAGCGCCACTGGAATCAAACAGCGACGATAGCAGCGAAAGCGTTCCCAGAATGATGGTGTAAAGCCAGATGAGCGGATCGTAAAAAAAATAAGAGCGCAGCCGCGAGAGCAAATGGCCGACGCCATTCGCATTGCTCGCCGTTTTCGCTTGAAACTGCGTGCTCTCTGCCACCGTTTAAACACTCTGCCGTACAGGAATGCCAGAGCGCAACTGTGCCAGCGCTGCACCCACAACGTAAATGGATCCCGTAACTACCACGACGCCGCCGCTGCCGGCGAGTTGCATCGCGCCATCCAGTGCTTCAGAGACACTCTGCTGCTCGATGATGTCTGCTTGTGTGTGTGCTGTCAACTCAGCAATTTCACGCGTGCTGGCCGCCCGGGGAGAATCCGCGTGGGTGAGAACCACGTGGTCGGCCACAGGAAACAAAATCTCAGCTATTTCGCGAATCGCCTTGTCTTTCATCGCGCCGAATACCAAGCTAAGCGGGCGCTCGCCGTAACGTGCCGAAAGTGTGGCGCGCAGCGCCCACGCTCCGGCGGGATTATGAGCGACATCCAGCACTACCTCTGGCCGGCCACGTTCCGCGGGAAATATCTCAAACCTCCCTGGCCAGCGAGTATTGCGCACTCCTGCTTCCACGTTCTCCGGACGGATGCGCAGCCCCGCCGAGTTCAACTGCTCTGCGGCCGCAATGGCCAGAGCTAAATTGCGAAGCTGGTGTTGACCTTGCAGCGGCGCGTCGATTGTGATTTCACGGTCCATGACTTCCAGCGGGAAACGACTGCGGCCGTGCGGCAGCTTTTCCCTGTACTTGCTCGCATCCGGGCTAACCGGGGGCATATATTTCACGGCGCTCACGGGCCGCGCCTGTCGCTCGAGAATCTCCCGTCCCAGGGTCTCATTCACGCGCGGATGTTGTGGCAGCAAAACCACCGGTACTCCGGGGCGCATGATGCCGGCCTTTTCGTGCGCTATTTCCTCGAGCGTCTCGCCAAGAAATTTCTGGTGATCGAGATCAATGTCTGTAATCACGCATACCGCAGGATCGGCGATATTCGTCGCATCCAGGCGTCCGCCCATCCCAACTTCAAGCACCGCGAGATCCACGCCCGCACTGGCAAAGTATTCAAACATCATGGCCGTGAGCATCTCAAAAAAACTGGGATGCCACGGCAGTTCGCGGGTTTGAAGCAGGCGCTGGGCGATGGAATCAACGCGCTCATAGATCAGCGAAAATTCCACGTCACTGATAGGCTCACGGTTGACCTGAATCCGCTCATTGATGCGCAGCAGGTGGGGCGAGGTATAGAGCCCGGTTCGGTACCCGGCGGCCTCGGCAATGCTCGCAAGCGTGGCCGCGGTGGATCCCTTGCCGTTCGTGCCGCCTATGAGGACGCTTAGCAGTCGTCGCTCAGGATTTCCAAGAGCGCGCGCAAGGACGCGCATCTGCTCAAGATCGAACTTTCGCTGCGAAGTGAGCTCGTGCCCGAGAGCAAGCAGCCTTGCGACCGCAGATTTGTAGGAGACCGTCACAGTTCAAGCGGCTTTGGAGCCATGAAGTTGAGCGCGCGTGCGATATAGTTTTTCATCTCTTTGCGGTGGACCACGGCGTCGAGCATTCCGTGCTGCAGAAGGAACTCGCTGCGCTGAAAGCCTTCCGGCAGCTTTTGGCGGATTGTCTGCTCAATCACGCGCGGCCCGGCGAAGCCGATCAGCGCGCCCGGCTCGGCGATGTTCAGGTCGCCCAGCATCGCGTAGGAAGCGCTCACGCCTCCGGTGGTGGGATCGGTCAGCACTGAAATATAAGGCATTTTTGCCTTTTCGAGCCTGGCCAAGCCCGCGGAAATTTTGGCCATCTGCATGAGGCTAATGACGCCTTCCTGCATCCGCGCGCCGGATGACGCTGAAACAATAATCAGTGGCTTGCGTTCATTCATTGCTCGTTCGATGGAACGCGTGATTTTTTCTCCCACCACCACGCCCATGCTGCCTCCGATAAAGCCGAACTCCATCACATTAACCACAACCGGTCGCTCATTCAGCCTGCCCGTGGCACTCACAACCGCATCGTGCATTCCGGTTTTCCGTTCGCCCTCAATCAGCCTGTCTTTATAGGGGCGGGTGTCAGTGAAGTTCAGCGGGTCCACGGCAGCCAGGCTGTCGTCAAAGGTATCGATCGAATTTTCATCGAGCAGGAATCTCAGCCGGGTTTCGGCGTCAATGCGGAAATGACGATCACACTTCGGGCAGACATTGAGGTTATCTTCCAGCTCCTTCTTCCAGATGATCTGGCGGCACCCTTCACACTTCACCCACAGACCTTCTGTACGGACTCTCTTCTCATCCGACTGCTGGATTTCACCGGATTCTCGTTTAAACCAGGACAAAGTGTACTTTCCTTCCAAGCATCTTCCCGAAAGATTTTCACTACAGTCAGGATTTCGGCAGGAGGCTGCCGCTTCGTCTCACGCCTTCTGGCGCCTCAATACTCAATGCCGCGCTGGGCCAGCACGCCTTTTTCGTAAGCGTGCTTTACCTGTTTCATCTCCGTTACTGTGTCGGCCAGCTCAATGATTGTCGGATGCGCGTTCCGCCCCGTCAAGATTACGTGAACGTGTTCAGGTTTACGCTTGAGCGTCTCTATGACTTTTGCGGGATCGAGCATGCCGTAGCTGATTGCGTAGTTGATTTCATCAAGTATGACAAGCTCCCATTGACCCGACATGATTGCTTCTTCCGCTTCCTTCCAGGCCTGCTCAACCATGCGAACATCTTCGGGATCTGTCTCCGCACCGCCGACCTTCACAAAGCCGCGTCCCATCTGTTTCATGACGAAGCTTTCACCAAAGGCCTTCGCCGCATCCAGCTCCCCGTAATGCCAGGAACCTTTGAGAAACTGAAGCATCAGCACCTTCATCCCGTTGCCAACGGCCCGCAAGGCCGTACCCATGGCGGCCGTAGTCTTTCCCTTGCCTGGGCCGGTATTCACGATGATGAGACCACGATGCGTATCTGCCATGAGTTAGGTCACGCGCCCTGAAGACTCTTGCTGCGCCGTAAGCTTGGCTAATTGCCAATTGCTAGTTGCTATTGCTTTCAATGCCCCGTGTGATACGGATGGCCTTTCAAAATTGTAAATGCGCGATAGATCTGCTCCAGCAGGACGATGCGGGCCAGTTCATGCGCCAGCGTCATTTTGCCGAAGGAAAGCACTAAGTCTGCGGATCGCCGGGCCGTATCCGTGAACCCATCTGCCGGGCCCACGGCGAAAAACAAATTTTGCGTACCGCGATCCTGTTGATCGCGCAGGAGCTCGGCAAATTCCTCTGAGGTGAACTGCCGTCCGCGCGCATCCAGCAGGATCAAAACAGGCCGCGTGCGCCCGCTGCTGCTTTCCGCCAGGTTGAGCACTGCTTCCTCGCTGCCCAGTTCGTGGGATTCCGCCGGTAGATACCGGGAGATGCGGCGAAGGTATTCTTCAGTGAGAGCGCGAAATGCAGGTTCCTTGGTTTTCCCAATCCAGGCGATCTGTAATTTCACGAGCTCTTCCGTCTCTTCTTCTTTGACCCGGCCGTGTTCCGGCTGGCCCTGCCCGACGCAGATCCTGCGCTCCGAGTGGATCGCTTGGCTGCAGCCTTCTTGGCCGGCCTCCGCCCTGGCTTGCTTGCGGCTGGCCGTTTCTTTCTGAGGTCCGCCGGTTTTAACTTGCGAGCTGATTTCCAGAGGCGTTCCAAATCGTAAAACTGCCGGGCCCGTTCAGAGAAAATGTGCACCACAAAATCCACGTAATCGAGCAGCACCCATTCGGCTTGGTTGTACCCCTCCAGGCTGTTAGGTCTGGTCCCGTGCTCCGCCAGTCTTTTCTCGATATCATCTGAAATCGCCTGGATCTGTCGAGGATTTGTACCCGTACAAAGCACAAAGTAATCAGTGAACGCGCCGGCATTGCGATCCATTTCCAGAATGACGATACTCTCGCCTTTTTTGCTTTCGATTGCCTTGACGGCCAGCGTTACCTGTTGCCTGGTCTGCTGAGTCATTCGCTCCCTTCGATTCCGTTGTTCAGCGGTGAAGACCTTTGTGGCGTTCCCGCTGAAAAGATAGCACTTTGCCCGCTGCCGTGTCCCTGTGCCCGCCCGCCGCGGCGGCTGTATACAGGCGTTCTTTCTTGATGTATTCGGCGACCGGGCGCGGCACATAGCGGCTCAACTGCTGTACTGATTTTGAGGCCGCCTTCCGAATCTGCGTGGATGAAACTTTTGCATGCACATCAGGAAGCAGATGAATGGCCACACCTGGTAATGCGATGGTTCCATTCGATTGCTGGTTGCGCACAGCCTTAAGCACTGCCTCTGATGGGCGCAACTTCTCCGGCAAGGCTGCGCCCACATCGGCAAGCGAGAATCCAGGACGGCTGACGACTATGAACTCGCACTCGGCCAGCAGCTCCTCTGGCTTGTACCAACTTGCGATGTCTTTGAATGCATCAATGCCAATGAGAAAGTAAAGCATGTCAGATTTCTTCAAGGTCCTTTTCAGCCGCCGCACGGTATCGATGGAATAATTCGGCGCGCCCTTTGGAGCATCAAGCAACGATGGCACAAAGCGTTTTTCATCAGCACAGGCCAGCGCCAGCATGGCAAACCGGTGCTGAAAATCCGTCACGGGACGTGCCTGTTTGTGCGGAGGGATGTCTGCCGGGACGAAGTACACCGTAGTGAGATCGAATTTATCCGCCGCAGCGCGAGCTACTGCAAGGTGCCCCAGGTGCACGGGATCAAACGTTCCGCCGAAAAGAGCCACTTTCATTGTCTGACTTATCTGCTCTTTCTCTTTTTGAAGGCTGCGCGCTTCGGAATCCGGCGCGTGCTTTGCGGCTTTCGGGCCTTTCGGGGCGAAACGGCCTTTTTCCGTGCCGGTTTATGCTCACGGTAAGTTCCGGCGCGAATCTCCGCCACCGTGCGGCCGAGTCCGTACTTCAGCTCAGGAATCCCCTTGCCCGTTACCGCCGAGATCTCATACAGGTCGAGCTTCAGCTTTTTGCAATGCTTCTTCAGCGCGGCAAGTTTATCCGGATTAGCAACGTCGATTTTCGACGCCACAACGATCATGGGTTTCTTCTCAAGGCCTGCGCCAAAGCTCGCAAGCTCTTCCATGATCACGTTGTAGTCGTGCACCGGATCAGGCCGGCCGCTCGCGTCGGAAATGTCAATCACGTGAGCAAGCACTCGCGTGCGTTCAATATGCCGTAGAAACTGTATGCCGAGGCCGGTCCCTTCATGCGCCCCCTCAATGAGCCCGGGAATATCAGCAACCAGATAGCTTTGTTCGTCGGGAATCTCGCCAATGGTCACAACGCCCAGGTTTGGCTCCAGCGTAGTAAACGGGTAATCGGCAATTTTGGGCCGCGCGGCTGAAATTCTGGAAATCAAGGTTGACTTGCCTACGTTCGGGTAACCCACAAGGCCCACATCGGCAAGCAGCTTCAGTTCAAGGCGCAGCACGCGCTCGTTACCTGGGAAACCCTGTTCGTGCTCGCGTGGCGCCTGGTGCGTACTGGTGGCAAAGTGCTGATTGCCGCGGCCGCCCCGTCCGCCGTGCGCCACAATGATCCGCTCGTCCGGTCCCGAAAAGTCGTGGATCTTTTCTCCAGTATTCTTGTCGTAAACAATCGTGCCTACCGGCACTTTGAGGATCACACTCTCGCCATCACGCCCGGTGCAGTTGGAGCCCTCACCGTGTCGGCCGCGCTCGGCTTTGTATTCCGGATTGAAGCGGAAGTGGACTAGCGTGTTGTGGCGTTCGCTGGATTCCATGATCACGTCGCCGCCACGCCCGCCGTCTCCGCCGGAGGGACCGCCGCGAGGGACGAATTTTTCCCGCCGGAAGGCCATACAGCCATTGCCGCCATCGCCGGCTTTAATGCGGATGATTGCTTCATCGATAAACATTTCTTCTTTGATTGTACAGTCGGAGGAAAAGACTCGAGCTTGCTGAGAATCGGCTTCTATTTCCCGCCGATCAGTTGATCCTGGTGAGGCGGCAAACGCCGCTCCATGGACGCGATCCCTGCCGGCCATTCGATTCCGGCAACAAGGCGAAAAACCGCAGCATCAGTGATGGCAAGCGGCGCAATTTAGAGGCAGTCTTCAACATTGAGTAAACTTCCACCGGCTTCCACCCAGCGTTCAGGAAGAATTCGGGCCCTTCTTCCGGCCCAAACTTCAGCGGCGAGCCGGCTTCCTTGAGCGCCGGCAACTCCTTCTGCAGCATCTTGAGCAGCCCGGGCGAAGCCAGATCAAGAACCCAATGATGGAACGCGGGTTGTGCGGCCAAATCGGAAGCAAGCGCCAGGACCTCATCGCGCGTGAGATAGACAATTAGTCCTTCGCTGATGACGAGGGCACGCTTAGATTCCCCGCCAAGTTCCTGGAAGAGTTTGCGTCGCGCTGGCACATCAGCCAGGTCAAGAGCTACACGGCGCAGTTTGCAGTGCGGCTTCTCATTGCGCAGCTCCTCTTCCTTGTAGGCAATCATGGCTGGCAAATCGACTTCTACCCATTGCAGTGAAGGAGGAACCTCCATCGTGTAGGGCCGAGTATCGAGCCCCGCCGCGAGATTCACCACCAAGTCGACGCCCTGCTGGATCTGCTCGCGTACGATCTGGTCAACGCGTACCGTTCGAGCGATATACGGCCACTCATGCGAGACGCGCGATTGCATGAGCTTTGCGATCTGCTCCCCACGATCGCCCGCGAGTTTGCGCGCATACGGGTCGCGAAAAAGGGCGTCCGGCCGCTCATTTTCGCGTGCACGATAAACAGCCACCCAAAGGGCAGTATCAGAGATGTTCCTGATCAGGGCTTCTTTGCCGGCATTTGTTGCGTTCATGAGCACCCCCAAGCACAAATCCTGCCCTTGAATTTACTCGCAAATTCAGTCGTCGATCGAGGTTATTTATTGCTGAGCGCTGCCATGCGGCGCTGCATCTCTTCCTCGGAGACGTCTTCCTTGTGAGTGGCGATTGTCCACTTGTGGCCGAAAGGATCTATCACTGTGCCACTGCGATCGCCATAGAACTGGTCCGCCAGTGGCTTATTGACGCTTGCGCCGAGGGAGACCGCTCTGCCGAAAACGATATCCACATCTTCCACATAAAGCAGAATGCCGACAGGAGAGTTTCCCAGCGTCTTCGGACCGACGATCTGCATTTCCGGATACTCGTCGGCGAGCATGATGATTGAATCGCCAATCTTCAGCTCAGCATGGCCGATGCGTCCGTCTGCCTGCGCCATTCTGAACAGTTCGACCGCCCCGAAAGCCTGCGTATAGAAGTCAATGGCAGCGGCAGCCCCCCTGGCGATCAGGTAAGGCGTGATGCTGTGGTATTCGTCGGGAATAGGCTTTACTTTTTGGGACATAGACCCTCCTAAGTGACTGATTGCACTGGGAAGCTGGACCGAGGCATAACTGCAGCCTATGACAGACATTCGCCTGATGGCACTATCCCGGTTCCAGAAAGGGTGCGAGAATAAAGCATAGCAAGCTGCGCCGTTTTGCGGTGCAAGGCCATCTAAAAGAGAGATCATGACGCAGAATCAATCCCTTTTTTTTCAGAAGTTTGGCATTACTCCGAACGATCTTCAGCGTTACCTTTCAGAAGCTCTTTCAGCAGGAGGAGAGTACGCCGATCTCTACTTTGAGTATTTGACCTCCACCTCAATCAGCGTTGATGAAGGAATCGTGAAATCGGCCTCTCAGGGGATTTCAGCGGGTTGTGGTGTACGCGTGCTTGCGGGAGAGCGGACCGGCTATGCCCATACCGACGATCTTGCTCCAGAGAAGATCCTCCGGGCTGCACGCACAGCGGCGCTGATCGCACGTGGGCCGGGTCAGCAGCCGGTACAGGCATTTAAGGAAACTGCAGTCCACCAGTTGTACCAGATTTCATCTCCTTCCGCAGACGCGGAGATTGCGGCGAAGCTGGAGCTGGTCATGCGTGCCGATCGTGCTGCTCGCGCCTATGATCCCAGAATCGTACAAATGCGCGGCGTCTACGCGGACGAGTTGCGCCAGATCCTGGTGATCGGCTCCGATGGTACTTTCGCGGACGATATCCAGCCTATGGCTCGGATGAGCATCCTCTGCATTGCCAAGAACGGCAACACTTCCGCACGCGGACAGTCGGGGGGCGGAGGCCGCGTGGGCCTCGACTATTTTAATAGTGAAAAGACGCCCGAGTACTTCGCCGCCGAAGCAGCGCGACAAGCCATCATTCAGCTCGATGCTCGCGAGGCGCCTGCCGGTGAAATGGAAGTGGTGCTTGGTCCCGGCTGGCCGGGAATTCTGTTGCATGAAGCGATTGGCCACGGACTCGAAGCCGACTTCAACCGCAAAGGTACCTCAGCATTCTCCGGACTCATCGGCAAGCGTGTGGCATCAGAGAAGTGCACGGTGGTCGACAATGGGACACTGCCTTCGCGACGCGGATCAATCAACGTGGACGATGAGGGATCGCCGACACAAAACACAGTGCTGATTGAAAAGGGCATTCTCAAGGGCTATCTCAGTGACAAGCTCTCCTCAAAGCTGATGGGCTTGCCGGATACCGGCAACGGACGGCGTGAGAGCTACGAACACATTCCCATGCCGCGCATGACGAACACCTACATGCTCTCCGGCGACGACGCCCCCCAGGACATCATTCGCTCTGTGAAGCGCGGTGTCTACGCGGTCAACTTTGGAGGCGGCCAGGTGGACATCACCAGCGGCAAGTTTGTCTTCTCCGCTTCAGAGGCGTACATGATTGAAGGCGGCCAAGTGACTGCCCCGCTGAGAAATTGCACTCTGATCGGGAATGGCCCGGACGCTCTTACCAAGGTGTCGATGGTCGGCAATGACCTGCAACTCGATGAGGGAGTGGGCACTTGCGGCAAAGATGGGCAATCCGTGCCGGTCGGAGTTGGAATCCCCACCATCAAGCTCGACAAGATGACTGTGGGTGGAACTGCCAGTTAGGATTTCGATGCCAGCCAACACGGAAACATTGAGCAGCGCAGCGCTCGATCTGCGTAAGATTGCCACGGATGTCGTTTCCCGCGCCATGAAGGCAGGCGCGAGCGCCGCCGATGCTATTGTTCGCGATGAAACAGAATTTTCCACCGTCGTCCGCATGCGAGAGGTGGAAACGCTGAAGGAAGCGGGATCGCGGGGCATGGGCCTGCGCGTTTTTGTGGGAAAACGCATGGCTAGCACATATTCCAGCGATTTCTCCCGCGAGGGCATTGAGCGGCTGGTTGGCGGAGCCTTGGAGTTGGCCAAGCTGACATCAGAAGATCCCTCGGCAGGTTTGCCCGACGAATCGGACCTTGGTTCTTTACCAGGCGATCTGAAGCTTTACTACGATGATGTTTTTTCCTTTCCTCCAGAGCAGCGGATAGAGTACGCGCGCCGGGCCGAGAAGGCTGCATTGGAAGCGGACCCGCGTATACGGAACTCAGAAGGCGGCGGCTTTGACGCATCCACCGGACGCAAAGTCCTGGCGAATTCTCTGGGTTTTGTCGGTGAATATGAACGCTCCTACTGCTCGATTACGGCAGTCCCAATTGCGCAGGATGAAAACGGCTCCATGCAGCGCGATTACTGGTATTCAGCCGCGCGTAGTCTTGCACGGCTGGACTCGCCGGAATCCATAGGTCGTGAAGCTGCACGCCGCACGGTGCGCAGGCTGGGGGCGCGCAAAGTGCCTTCAACCAAAGTACCCATCGTTTTTGATCGCACCGTCGCTGCCTCGATTTTGGCGCACGTTTTTGAAGCGGCCAGCGGCGATGCCATCTATCGTCATTCTTCTTTTCTGACGGGAAAGCTCGGTGAGAAAATCGCCGGAGAGAACATCACCATTATCGATGACGGCACCATGCCCGGAGGCTTCGGCACCTCGCCTTTTGACGGTGAGGGGGTTCCTACCCGTAAGACGGTTGTGGTTGAGAACGGTGTTCTCAAATCTTACCTGCTGAACAGCTATACGGCGCGCAAGCTCAGCCTTCAGACCACCGGCAATGCATCCCGCGGTCTGGCGGGCAACCCCGGAATCGGGTCAGGAAACTTCTTTCTCCAGCCGGGGCAGCACAGCCCGCAGCAGATTATCGCGGGTGTGCAGCGAGGATTCTTCGTAACCGAGTTTCTGGGCTTTGGTATAAATCTGGTCACCGGCGATTTCTCCCGCGGGGCCACAGGTTTGTGGATTGAAAATGGCGAGCTTACATTCCCGGTGGAGGAGGTTACTGTGGCCGGCAATTTCAAGGAGATGCTTAAAAACATCGCGGAAATCGGCAGCGACCTGGAATTCCGGAGTTCCACCGCCTGTCCTACTCTGCGGATTGAAGGCATGACTCTGGCCGGGGAATAAACGCGGCAACTGTGCATCTGTGATGGCCATCTCTTCTATTGTTCCCCCAAAAAAGAGGAGCCCACATGGAACACAGGCCGTACCCGCCCAACGCCACTAAACCGCCGCAAAGCAGGTTCCCCTGGCCCGTTGTGGCCTTAGCCGTTGCTGTTGTGCTGCTGGTGATTACGCTTTGGCTTTCGCCCAGCATGAACAAAGCTTCCACCAGAGAACAGAATCAAGCCAGCCAATCCGCTCAGCTAAAGCTTTCCTCCATAACTTTGTCTCCTCAGGAAGCCAATAACCAGTCCAATGTTGATGTGTACGGTCAGGTGAGCAACGCCGGTGGGGACCCTGTCACGAGCGCGATCATTTCTGCGGTGTTCAAAGATAAGAACGGCAATCCCATTGTCACGCAGCAACAACCGATGGAACGTGTGAACGTGAACCAGAAGGAGAAGGGCCTCAAACCGGAGAATTTCTTGCAGGATCCGCTTAAGCCGGGGGAAGCCGCGGGATTTCGTGTGAGCTACACCGAAATTCCGCCATCTTGGAATCACGAGCCGCCCCAGTTGTCCGTGCTGCAGGCGACAGTCAAGAGATAAACCTGTAAGCCGGATCCGGGCGGACCTGGGCTGCATCCTAAACCGCTCAGAAAGCTTGCGAGAAATGCGGCGGGTATAATGGCTCGCATGGGCGATCAAGAAAGACAGCAGCCTTTTGAGCCGCCACAGCACGTGCGAGAGAGTGGAAGCTGGCTGCCCATGGCTATTGGCGCCGCCATGGTGATTGTGGCCGTTGCTGTAATCATTTTCATAAGTCGCAGCGGTTCCACTGCCAATCCCAATCAGCCCAGCCCTTATGCCGCCAGCCTGCACGTTGACAACCTGCACATGGCCACGGCAGAGAATTTCGTCGGCGGGTCCGTGACGTATATCCAAGGACGGATCGCCAACGCAGGGGCCAAGAAGGTCAGCGGGGCCACGGTTCAGGTGATCTTCAAAAACTCTCTGGGCGAGATCGCCCAAAAAGAAACCCTTCCTGTGATGGTGCTGATGCCCAATACGCCCTATGTCGACTACGGCCCCATGGAGAGGGCGCCACTCGGGCCCGGCCAGGCGCGCGATTTCCGCCTGACGCTTGAGCACGTGACCGCCGATTGGGATGGCCAAATGCCGACCGTGAAGGTGGTTTCGGTGACGAACTGAAAGGCAGCACGCAGCCTTCAGCAGTCAGCATTTCAGTCCCGTTACATTTTTCTCGCTTGAAGGACGTAAACCTTTAGCCCATACCGGCACTGGGCTGACTGCTGAGTGCCGACTGCTGAGTGCTGCTGCTGACTGCTAAAATGCTCCCATGGCTGAAGCCACGAAACCAATTCGCCTCACTGAGCAGGTGAAGGCTGCGGGTTGAGCCAGCAAGCTGAGTCCGGCGGCGCTGGACGCGGTGCTTGGGAAATTAGCCCGGCAACATGATCCCAATGTCCTGGTCGGCTTTGACAAAGCCGACGACGCCGGAGTGTACAAAATTTCTCCCGAGCAGGCGCTGGTCCAGACCGTGGATTTTTTTACCCCGATCGTGGATGACCCCTACACCTTTGGCCAGATCGCAGCGACCAACTCTCTGAGTGACGTTTACGCAATGGGCGGCCGTCCGCTGAGCGCGCTGGCCATGGTTTGTTTTCCGGAAAAAGGCGACTTGGAGATTCTGGAGCAGATTCTGGCCGGAGGCCTTTCCAAGATGATGGAAGCCGGTTGCGCGGTGATAGGCGGCCACAGCGTGCGCGATCCTGAAATCAAGTTTGGATATTCGGTCACCGGAATGATTCATCCCGAACGCGTCTGGAGCAATTCCAGCGCGCGGCCCGGCGACCGGCTGATTTTGACGAAGCCGCTGGGAACGGGAGTGATTTCTACGGCAATCAAAAAGGGCGAGGCCAAGCAGGAGTGGATCGACTCTGCGACGAACTCTATGACCACGCTTAACCGTAAGGCGGCGGATATTGCGATCGCCGCCGGAGTAGCGATTCATGCTGCCACGGATATAACCGGCTTTGGTCTGATTGGTCATGCAAGGGAGATGGCTTTGGGAAGCGAGGTAAGCATCCGCATTGACTCGAAAAATGTGCCTGCTCTTCCTGGCGCAATGGAATGTATTCGCGCCAAATTCATCCCCGGGGGATTGAACGCCAACCGCGACTTTGCGGAGTGTATGGTGGGGTATGCGGAACGCGTGCCGGACGACATGAAAACGCTGTTGTTTGATCCGCAAACCGCAGGCGGCCTTCTTTTTGCGGTGGCATCTGAAGATGCCGTCCGACTCGGCCAGATGCTTCGGGCTGAGAGCGTCCCCGCCAGCCACATTGGTGAAGTCGTGCCTGCGGCCAAGCCGCTGCTTCAGGTGGTTTGAACGTCGGCGGAATCCCGGGTTAGCTGTGCGCGCCTTGCCGCTTCCCGGTCATGATGAGAACCACGGCGGCCAGGAGCAACCGGCGATCGATCAGCCTGGCGTCATCTCCCGTGAGGTCAATTTCCATCGTGTGCGCCCAAAGCATATTGCCGGGTATGGCGCTTCCTACAGCACGCGAACCAACGTAAAAGGTGTAGCTCTGGGGGATCAACTCTGTCAGATACCGCCGCAATAGCGCCAGAAAGCCCGAATCTTCCCCAATTACAACGATTTTTTCCGCCGAAGCTGAATGCAACGACCACTCCTGACGGAGTTCGCCGGCAATGTGGCGGTGGTATATGGTTCCCGCGAGTTCGCGCGTCAGGCTATCAGTTACGGTGAACTGATCAGCATCGTCCGCATGGGAAGCCGGCCTGATGGCCAGAAGCTCGAAACTCAGGGTCGGATCCGTGAAAACCCGAATTTCCTGGCTGTACTGGCAATGGGTATTGCGAATGAAAGCCAGGGTGTTGCCGAGATCGTCCTGGAAGTACAGCCTAGAGGACCAGGAACGGCGGGTTTGGCGAGCATAGAAGTGCTTTTGCTGGAACGCTGCCGCAGTAATCGGCGAAGCGGCAGAGGCTTTCCCCAGAGCGGCGAATGTCGCCATACGCAACCTCCAAACTACTGGAAAGCACGGTGGGGTGGGGGAGCTGGTTCGGAAACCCCAAAACAGCAGTGAAAGGCAATTCACGCCCGTGCAGCATCTACTCTGTTAGTAAGATGCGGTTCCCGCTGTCTTAGTAAACCTTAACCCTAAAAAATTAGAGGCGGCCAATGCCGCCTCTAAGTACATGATTGTAGGACTCTTAGGCAGGAGATGGTTTTCCCGGGGCGATTCCAGGAGTGCGTCCCGGCTCGGGCCGCAGGACCTGCTGCACACCGTCATCACCCTTTGTGGGAGGAATGCGAGCGGGAAGCTGCTTGCCCTCGATGATCATCTTCAGTTCCGCAGCATCAAGGACCTCACGCTCCAGCAGAGCCAGAGCAATTCGCTCCAACGTGTCTCGATTTTCAAGGATCAACTTCTTCGCGTTCTCGTAGCCGCCATTCACAAAGCGCCGAACCTCGGAGTCGATCTCCTTGGCTGTCTCTTCACTGAAGTCGCGATGCTGAGCAATCTCGCGTCCAAGGAAGATCTGCTCGTCCTTCTTGCCGAAGGTGAGCGGACCCAGGCTGCTCATGCCCCATTCGCACACCATCTTGCGAGCCATGTCCGTGGCGCTCTCAATGTCGCTGCCGGCGCCGGTGGACATCTGGTTTAGGAATATCTCCTCTGCCAGGCGGCCACCCATCATAACTGCGATCCGGGTCTCAAGATAGTCAAGCGTGTAATTATGCTTGTCCGTTTCCGGAAGCTGCATGGTTACGCCCAAAGCCATGCCGCGCGGAATGATGGTGACTTTGTGCAGCGGATCGGCATGCGGCATGAGTGCGGCCACAATGGCATGTCCGGCCTCATGATAGGCGGTGACCTTCTTTTCTTCGTCCGTCAGAAGCATGCTCTTGCGCTCGGCGCCCATCAGGACCTTATCCTTGGCCAGCTCAAAGTCATACATCAGGACTGACTTGCGGTTGCAGCGGGCGGCGTTCAGGGCCGCTTCATTCACCATGTTGGACAGCTCGGCGCCGGAAAAGCCCGGAGTGCCGCGCGCCAGGATGGACAAATCAACATCGTCGGCAAGAGGAATCTTGCGCGTGTGGACACGCAGGATCTCTTCGCGGCCGCGGACATCAGGCAGCGGCACCACAACGCGCCGGTCGAAACGGCCGGGGCGGAGCAGCGCAGGATCAAGCACATCAGGACGGTTGGTGGCGGCGATCAGGATGACGCCTTCGTTCGATTCGAATCCGTCCATCTCCACCAGCAACTGGTTCAGGGTCTGCTCGCGCTCATCGTGTCCGCCTCCAAGACCTGCGCCACGGTGGCGGCCCACAGCGTCGATTTCGTCGATAAAGATGATGCAAGGGGCATTCTTCTTGCCCTGCTCGAACAGATCGCGTACGCGGCTTGCGCCGACGCCGACGAACATCTCTACAAAGTCAGAGCCGGAAATGCTGAAGAACGGAACATTGGCTTCACCCGCGACAGCGCGGGCCAGAAGGGTTTTGCCCGTTCCTGGATGACCAACCAGGAGAACGCCCTTGGGAATGCGTCCCCCGAGCTTCTGGAATTTCTGAGCTTCGCGCAGGAAATCAATGATCTCGCGCAGCTCTTCTTTGGCTTCATCGACGCCCGCCACATCCTTGAATGTGATCTTCTTCTGCTGCATCGAGAGCAGCCGGGCACGGCTCTTGCCGAAACTCAACGCCTTATTGCCGCCTGTTTGCATCTGGCGGATCATCACGAACCAGAGCACGCCGAGCAACAGGATGGGCGAAAACTGGAACAGCCACATAGGCCAGTTCGAGCCCTGGTCATTTTTGAACGTTATTTGGACCCCGTTGTCGCGCAAAGACTTAATCATTTCCGGGTTCGTGGCCGGCACGTACACGTGGAAGCTGGTGCTCTTATCGTTGCGGTATTTTCCACGGGCCAGATTGTTTTCAATCTGCACTTCCTGGACCTGGTTCTTGGACACCTTGTCCATGAAATCCGTGTAGCTGATTTCCGTGTCTTTGGCGCTGCCGTTGCCCCCCTGGATGATCCTCCACAGGACAACACCCACCAGGAGCAGCACGACCCACAAAACCACGGTTTTGATTGTTGAATTCACTCAGGTACTCCTAGTCTCCACCTGCCGCTCACGCACGCAGGTTCTCCTCACAAATGACCTACTTTATAAAGACGCTTGAAAAGGCAAAATGTTCGCACCGCTGGCTCTGCCGCCGAAAGGCACACTCAGTTGGATGCCGGCCAGACGGTCAGCGCTCCAGAACCTTTGAACGCGTCCATCCAACAATTCTATACCCCCCGGAACGCGATATGAGCCGGGAAAACCGCTTAGGCCACGTATTTCCGGCTCAGTCAGGATTTGGCTGCAATATAAGGCAAATTGCGGCCAAGATGGGGAGTTCCCAAGCCATAGCCTACGACAAAACTGTCATTTACAAGAAAACCAAAGTAATCAGGCTGAAGGGAGACGCGCCGGGAGGTCTGCTTGTCCAGAAGGACGGCCAATTTCACGCTCTTGGCGCCTCGACCGATGAGATTGCGCATCAGAAACTCGCTGGTAATCCCCGATTGAATTAACGCCTCCACCAGCAGCACATCATGCCCGTGAACATCGATTTCTGGGCTGTAAAAAATCTCCATCATCTCAGAATTGGATTCCTTGGATTCGCCATGTACAAACTGGCAAACCACCGGCAGATCCAGTTCGCGGACCAGGTCGGCCACAAAGATAAAACTGTTTTCCATGACGCCCACAATGTGCACGGTCCTGCCCTGAAAATCGGCGGCGATGCGGCGCGCCATTTCCTGCACCCGTTTCTTGATCTGCTCTGCCGACAAGAGAACTCGCGGGAACTCCTGTGACAATGTTTTATTCACAATTCCGCCCCAGAGGTAATTTTGACTTCTTCTATCAGCACCGCATCACCCGACCGGTAGGCAAATGCTTCCGGCACGGGAAACCCGCGTAGCCAGACGATCTCGCCGGCGCACTCGACCACAGGCCAAAGCTGCCGCTCGGCGGGCGCAACGAGTCGCCCTAAGCGTCCCGCTTGCAACAACTCCTTGATTTTCCTGGGAGCCTTGGTATGCGCAGGAAAATAGCGGTCTCCCGCCCGCCAGTTCCTTACTACCAATTCCGAATGAAGCAGGGCACGATCCAGTAGTAATGCGGGATTATAAACCTCCGCAATACCCGATGCACCCGGAGTAATCACCCGCGCACGAACGGTGGAACCCAAGGGGCTAATAGCGACTTCGCCCGGAACGCGCAGCGTGCAAGCATATCCGCCGGCGTTGCGTTCGGGCGGTTCCGAGCTGAACTGAATTTCCCTGAACGTAGAGACGGCCACGAGCCCGCCCGGAAGAATTGCTTTCTTTGACCGCTGCCGGTGTCGGGCCATCTCAATGAGTTCTTCCACGTGGTTGAACTCCAATGTGATGCCGAACATCGCTGCCACATGGTGAAAAAGCTGTCTCTGTACTGCGAGCGGCAGAGACTGCGTGGCGTCAACGTCAAGCGCCAGTGTGGTTGCTGCCTTGCCGCTGCTTGAGCGTCCACTGCGGCTCGGCTTACCTGGACGCAGCAGGCGCGTCGCCAGCACTCTCATCTCCCGTTCCCAGTATTCAGCTTCGGCGCGCGCCACCTCAGCCAAATCCGACAAATTCTGGCGGATCGCAGGATTGAAGTGCTGCTCCAGGAGTGGCAGCAGTTCATGGCGGACGCGGTTGCGGGTATGGGCTACATCCTGATTCGTGGAATCCTGGCGCCAAAGTTGGTTCAGGCTGCTCAAGTACCTCTCGATCTCAATCCTGCTTGTTTGGAGAAATGGCCGCAGCAGCTTCTTTTCGGAGTGCAGCGGAGAGATCCCGGATAGACCTTTTGATCCAGCGCCGCGGATGATCCGCATCAAAACTGTTTCCGCCTGATCGTCGAGCGTGTGAGCTGTTGCTACTTTGTCTGCTTTGCCTTCGGCCAGCAGCGCAGCGAACCAGCGGTGTCGCAGCTCGCGAGCAGCAGTTTCAAGACTCAAGCCGCTCTCGCGCGCAAAGACTGGGGCGTCACCAACACCCAGGTGCAACTCCAGCCCAAAATGATCGGCCAGCTCAGACACGAATTGCTGGTCGGCATCAGCCTCGGCGCCACGGATGCCATGATGGAAGTGAGCAACAGAAAAAACAACGCCAAGCTCCTCCCGCAGTTCCAGCAGCACGCGCAGGAGAGCCACGGAATCCGCGCCGCCGGAAACAGCAATAGCAATGCGGTCGCCGGGAACAAGCAGCCGCCGATCGAGGATGTATCTGCGAACCCTCTCAATCACTGCTCTGCCATGTTACTTCTTCGGCGCAGACCTACGCAGCAGACATAAAGTTGCTATACTTTTTGACCCTGATGAAGATCATTGTCATCATACCCGCAGCCGGACTCGGCACCCGCATGGCGCCCCCGGGTAAGAAAGGCGTTCCCACCAAACAGTTCTTCGAGATCAATGGAACACCCATCCTGATCCACACGCTGCGCGTTTTCGCTCGCAACAAACAGGTCACGCATATTGTGGTGGCGCTCAGAAAGAACGAGATGGAACAGTTCAGCCGGCGCTTGGAACAGGAAAATATCCATGCCAAGGTAGTGCTCACGGAGGGTGGCGAGCATCGCCAGGACTCCGTGGCCAACGCTCTGGCGAGCCTGCAGGCTGCGCCGGATGACATTGTGCTGGTGCACGATGCGGTTCGGCCGTTCGTGGACGATGAAATTATCGCCGGCGTAGTTCACGAAGTCGAGAAGCACGGGGCCGCCATTGCCGGGCTGCCTGCTGTGGACACCATCAAGCAGGTTGAGCGAACAGCCGACGGGGCCATCATCACCTCGACGATCCCGCGCGAGCGCGTGGTGCAGGCACAGACGCCGCAAGGTTTCCGCTATGACTTGATCAAACGCGCTTTTGACAGCGCCACAGCCGACGGCTTCACCGGCACCGACGAAGCTTCACTGGTGGAGCGGCTGGGAGAAAGCGTCTCGGTGGTGATGGGCTCAGCCAGGAATATCAAGATCACAACGCCGGCAGACATGGAGCTGGCGGAATTCCTGATGGGCCAGATGGAGAAGGCGACGAAGAACCTGGCAGGTTGATTTACCACTGATTTACACGGATGACACTGATCAAAAGCAGGTCAAAATGGCCGATTCCAGCTACAAACATTCCGAACTGACCGAGACGATCATTGGAGTGTTTTATGACGTCTACAACGAACTTGGATATGGGTTCCTCGAATCCGTCTATCGAAATTCGCTTCGGCTCGCCCTTATAGAGAAGAGCCTCCTCGTTGAGCAAGAGGTACCGGTGTCGGTCTTCTTCCGGGGCAACAACGTAGGAGACTTCAGAGCAGATCTGGTTGTAAACGGGGTGCTGCTGCTTGAACTAAAGACAGCAGAGAAGATCGTCCCGGCTCACGAATCTCAAGTGATAAATTACCTTCGATCTACAGCTCTGGAGCTTGGGCTCATACTGAATTTCGGACCCAAACCGCAGGTGCGCCGTCTTCTACTCGACAACATCCGAAAGCACAAGTTTGCCCGCGCAGTCGGAGGCTCCCTTTGATTGCCTTTGGATCAGTGTTATCAGTGGAAATCTGTGGTGAGAAATGAGAATCGGTTACGGCTGGGATTCACACGAATTCAAACCCGGAATTCCCCTCAAGATCGGCGGTGTCGAACTGCCGCATACACATGGGCTCGCCGGGCATTCTGATGGCGATGTGCTTCTGCACGCCATCACGGACGCTCTGCTTGGAGCCGTAGCGGCCGGAGATATTGGCAGCTACTTCCCGCCTTCGGATCCCAAATGGAAAGGCGCGAACTCGGCTATTTTTCTCGAAGAGGCCCTCAAGCAGGTGAAGCACGCCGGATTCGCAATCGCGAATATCGATTCCACTTTGATCCTGGCGGAACCGAAGATCGGGCCGCACAGCGCGAAGATCCAAAAGCACGTGGCTGAACTGCTTGGGATCAACCCGGATCAGGTCGGGATCAAGGCGAAGACTCCCGAAGGCATGGGGACGGAGAATGCCGCGATTGCGCATGTGGCGGTGCTGCTCCAGAAATCGTAGATCATAAAACGTCGTTCAAATTCAATTAAGAGCAAAGGAATACGTCCATTCAGTAGCGTGAAAGAGAAAAAAGGAACGCGGCATGATCCCTACAAAGTAGTCCCCATTCCGCCGAAATCAGTTGTTCGCTTACCCGCGAGCAAACAAGCAAGAAAGCAGTGGCCCGGCGAAAATTGGTCGACTCTACCGTATTGGCTATTACGGGGGAAGAGGCGGGTTAGATTGCATGTGGCTGGTGGATGAAAACGGCCAATACTGTGAAACCATCGATCATGATTTTTTATTCCGGTGGTATGACATTCTTGTGATCTCAGAGGAGAGAAACGTGTATGGAAAGGACAAACCTGAATTGCCACCGATTCGTCGCGCCGATGCGATCAGGGAGTAGGTGCGCTCTCACTAGTTGCAAGAACCTCGATCCCTTGTTCCCCGCGTAAATAGCTGCTAATCTTGCAAGTTCCCGGACGACATCTCTCCTCGGTGGTGTGTATGAAGAAGTTTTTTTTCTCCCTCTCATTTCTGATCTGCGCCTTTTTCTTTTCCGCGGCGGCTTACGCCAGTGGACCGCTTCTGTTGCAAAGGCCGACGCTTTCCAAGACCCACATCGCTTTCTCATATGCAGGCGATCTGTGGATTGTGCCGCGCCAGGGCGGCGAAGCTCATCTCCTGACCAGCGGAAGCGGCGTAAAGAGCGATCCCGTGTTCTCGCCCGACGGCAGCATGATCGCCTTT